>CAZKID010000096.1:0-14940 GCA_964552405.1 uncultured Thermoanaerobaculia bacterium | reverse complement strand
CCCTGCACCACAACGAATTGGGCACCGCCATGTTCCTGGCGGTAGACATCCCGGATAAGATCGAGACGCTCAAGAAGCAGGAAGGACGCGATCTCCACGTCTACGGCAGCGCGAATCTCGTGCAGACACTCATGAAGCACGATCTCGTCGACGAGCTCTGGCTGAAGATCTATCCGCTGACCCTGGGCAGCGGCAAGAAGCTGTTCGCAGACGGCACCATCCCCGCCGCATTCAAAGTAACCGAAGGTCAGATCACGCCGAGCGGCATCATCATCGCGAACTACGCTCGAGCAGGCGCGGTAACGACGGGAAGCTACTAACGCGAAAGCTCACTTCACGCCGTTCCGCAGATCGATCACGTGCTGCGCCTTCACCTTCGTCGACTTCGCGGTGATCGTCGGATCGGTGTACGACATCGCGCTGATCCCGATCGTGCTGCGCGCCTGATCGAGCGCCGTCCGCAGCTCCGTCACGTGCACGCCGCGGATCGCGAATCCTGTCGCGAGTCCCGCATCCGTGAACACCTGCGCCGTCAACCCTCCCGCCGCACGCATCGCGTTCACCGCGGTGCGCAACTGCGTGATGTGCGCAGCCTTCACCTTCGTTCCCGCGCTGAGCGGATCATCCGTGAAGATCGTCGTCGTCGCCGGATCGATCGCCGTGAACGGCGACGCGGCGGCGCCGGCCATCGCACGCACTTTGTAGAGATACGTCGTATCCGCGGAGAGACCCGTGTCCGTCGTCGAGGTCCCCGCCGTAATCGTTTGCAGCAGCGTGTACGCGGAGTGATTCACGCTGCGATACACCTCATAGATCGTCGCGCCCGACGACGCACTCCAGGTGAGCGACACCTGTGATGTGCTCGTCGCCGTCGCGGAGAATCCGGCAGGCGTTGGTGGCGCCGGCGGTCCGGGAATCACGAGCAGCGTGATGCTCTGCGCCGGCAGCGTGAGCGACAGCGAGGGGCCGGCGTCGATCGTTACATCCGTTGGGGGATCGAACACATTGGCCGAGGTGAGCTGATAGCGCTTCGCAACAGACGCCGCAGGCGGCGCAAAGTTCGCCAGGTTCACCTTCGCCGGTGTCGAGTCGGCGTTCTTGTTGACGAGCATCAGCGTCAGCGCGTTGTCCGAGGAACGGAGCGACCCGAAGGCCGCGGTGATGTCCGGGGTCGGCGCGCTCGTACTCACACTGATGTCGCCGAACTTCGCATGCGCGCCGTCGTAATTGCGATACATCTTGATCGCGTTGTAGACCGGCGATCCCGACGCCGGCGTCGTCCAGCGCGTCGCGAGGTCGAGGGACTCGCGTCCGAAGATGCCGAGGATGTCGGCTTGCGCCGTAGCGCCATTGATATCGCCCTCGGCGCCCCAGTTGTATTCGGTGATTCCGATCTTCGTACCGGGGTAGTGATTCGCAACCCAATCCTTGAGGCGCGGAATGAGCTTGACCGTGCCGTTGTGAAACGTCCCGCCGATCCACGACTCGTCGACGTAGCCCGGATCCCACAGCGAGCGCGTCGAACGATTGCGCAGCCCTTGCGTCGCCGCTGACACGTCGTTGCTGAACTCACCGCTCTGCGGATAGAAGTGAACGGTCAGGACGTCGAGGATCCGCGAGGCGTGCGCGTCGTCGTAGGCTTTCGCCTGATCGAGCATGTAGTCGTACCACTCTTTGCCGCCGTGTGCGATCTTGTCGGCGCTGTTGTTGTTCTCGACGTCGAGACCGCTGATGAAGTAGCCCGACCAGCCCCATTCCTCGCCGCCGGTGATGATCGCATTCGGATCCTTCGAGCGGATCAGCGCGCCGTACTCCTGCATCTTTCCCCACACCTCGTCGTAGCTCGCGCCGGTCGGATGCACGTCCCAATGGTCGAAGCTCCAGAGCATCGGCTCGTTGTCGAGCGAGTAGTACGTCATGCCGCCCGCGTTCGCGTTGCCCCACGTGTCGATCATGTGCTGGACCCAGTTGCCCTGGTGTGCGGAGGTGTACGTCGTATAGATGTTGTTGGGATCGCCCCCCGTGATGATGCGATTGCCGCCGTTGTTGCCATTGCCGCAGGTGATCGGCTCGCAGCAGGAGAAGTCGTCCTGCGCCGGATAGAGCGTCTGCGGAAACGAGCAGCGCTTCGAACGATCCATGGGAAGTTTCGACATCAGCGGAATCGTCATCACCGGCTGCGCCCCGTTGTCGCGCGAGAGCTTGATGAAATCGTCCGCGGAGCCGCCCGTCGACGGATCAAAGGAGGCTGAGACGCTGTCGGGGATGTTGAAGAAGTAATAGTCCTTGCAGCGATTCGCGGTGCTGAAAGCCCAATTGTAGCCGCTGACCGCGTTGCCGCCCCAGCGATTGAGTGGGATCTCGAGATCGGCAACCGTCGAAGCATCGGCCCACGCGAGACCGTAGATCCGTTCATCGATGGTGTGACGGCTCACGTTCGCATCGACGTTGATCGTGATCGAAGGGTTGGCCTGCGGCGCGGCGCTGAGGATTGCGGCGAGAAGTGCGATAGGTGTCATGGATTGTTAGGCAGCAGGCAGCAGGCAGCAGGCAGCAGGCCATGATTGTCGCACTACCTGCGGCCTGCTGTCTGCTGTCAGCTTGAGGTCTTTTCCCTGCGCTTTGCGCATGGAGGAGCAGGAGGTCACTATGGTTACCGGGACTCATCGGGTGATCAGCGTGTTGCTCTTCGCCTCGGCCCTCTCCGCCGCGCCGCTGCCGGAACGCATCCCGCTTCGATTCTTCGCGTCACGCGATTCCTGCCGCATGCGCGTGCAGGTCACCAACGCGGGCGGCGAGACCGTCTTTGACTCTGACTGGAGGGAAGGGAACCTCTTCGACTGGTCGCCGGATCTTCCTCTGCTCGATGGAAACTACCGATCGACGATCACCACCCGCGACGTCGACGGCCGGGCGTGGACCTCGGAATCGACGTTCAGCGTTCAAAACGGAGAAACGCGCTTCGATCCACCGGCAGCGTCCGAGCCGAAAATGACGACGCTGACGCACGACGGCCAGAACGGCGCGATCGTGACCACGGCCGGCGATCTCAGTTTCCGCTTCGGCGATCTGCTGAAGCGCGGCGATGTCGAAAGAATGCGGCTGACGCACGAAGGACTGATCGTGAACGGGACGATCCGCGCGACCGGCGGCATCGTATTCGCCGACGGCACCGTCCTGGAGAGCGGCGCGAAGCGAGCTCCCCAGCGATCCGCTGCGCCCATGCCGCCGCTTCTGATCCCGGCGCAATCACAAGCATCGCCGCGAGCCAATCCGCAGTCGTTCAGTCCGAGCTCGCAGTTCAAGACGAGCTCCACTGGTGTGACCATCGGCGTCACGAATCCCGCCTACAGGCTCGATGTCGCAGGCGCGGTCGGCACGAGCTCGTACTACGAAATCGGAGGCAACCGCTTCATCTCCAATGGAGGAGCCTTCTTCAATACGTTCCTCGGAATCAGCACGGGCAATCTCACGATGACGGGCAATGAAGACACCGCCGTCGGCACAGGCGCTCTCTTCCAAGCCACCTCGGGAAATCAGAACACGGCAGTTGGGGACTTTGCTCTCTATGACAACAGTGACGCTTCCGACAACACGGCTGCCGGTGATCGCGCGCTCCAGAACAACCAGCACGGGTCGCGCAACACCGCATTGGGCTCCCAAGCGCTGTTGAACTTCGTAGGAGACGCCGGGTCTGCGACGGAAAACACGGCTGTCGGGTACTCCGCACTAGGTACGGCGAGCAACGGAGTCGGAAACACTGCGGTAGGAGCGAGATCTCTCTCCGCAAGCACGACGGGCTTCCAAAACACGGCAGTTGGAGATGGGGCGCTCTCCTCGCTTACGACCGGTGGCGGCAACACCTTTGTTGGAATTAGCGCTGGCACCAGTAGCAACGGTAGCGAGAACACGGCAATCGGAGAAACCGCGCTTCCGTTCAGTAATGGCAGTGGCAATATTGCCATCGGTCAGGCCGCGGGCTTCAACCTGTTAACGGGCGACGCTAACATCTACATTGCCAACGACGGCAATAACAATGAATCCAACACCACTCGCATCGGCGCCGCTCAGACGCGTGCGTTCATCGCCGGCATTCGCGGAGTGACGACAGGAACGGCCAACGCGGTCGCCGTCGTGATCGACTCCAACGGCCAGCTTGGTACCATCAACTCCTCGCGGCAGAGCAAGTACGACATCGCCGATATGGGTGCACGGACTAACGATCTGATGCACCTCCGCCCCGTCACGTTCCGCTACATCGCTCACGGCGATGATGCGCCACTCCAGTACGGCCTGATCGCCGAGGAGGTGGCGGAGGTCTATCCGGAGATGGTGGCCTGCGACAAGAACGGCAAGGAAGAAACCGTCCTCTATCAGTTCCTCGCCCCGATGCTGCTCAACGAGGTCCAGCAGCAGCGCAAGACGATCGACACCCTGCAGAAGGAGCTCACCGATCTCAAGGAACAGTTCGCCGCCTTCGCGCAACGTCAGCATTGAGCCCGGCCGGCCGCGCCCAACCATCCGCTGCACTTCCAAGAGGGGATCGCGGCTGACCCACTGCTCACGTTTTTTACACCCACTTGCCTGACTCTTGACCCTCCGGGCCAGGCGCCTCCCTTATTCTTCAGTGATTTACATGCTGGCAGCAACCTTGCTATCAATCCACCCTTTTTCGCAGAACGAACATCAGCTGGAGGAATTGATGAACCAACGCCCCCTCGTGCTCGTGTCCCTGCTCCTGGTACTGCTCACTCCCCTCACTCTCTCCGCCCAACAGAAATCGATTCTCTTCGAAGCCATGCATGCGCAGACCGCCGGCAACGCCGACTGGACCCTCGACGAAGATTCGTGCGGCACTGCACAGCGCTATCCCACTCCCGATCAGGCCGGCATCACCTCGTCGACCGCGGAGACCTACTGGTCCGGCGCGTTCTCGGCGATGGGTGTCGATCTCGTGAAGAAAGGCTTTCACGTCGAGAGCCTGCCGGTCGGTGCGCGCATCTCGTACAACGATTCGACCAACGCGCAGGACCTCAAGAACTACAACATCTTCGTCATCCCCGAGCCCAACACTCGCTTCACCTCGGCCGAGATCTCCGCGATTCGCAGCTTCGTGCAAAACGGCGGCGGCCTCTTCATGATCGCCGATCACGCTGGCGCCGATCGCAACAGCGACGGCTGGGACGCAGCCGGAATCTTCAATGAGTTGATGGGCAGCCCGAGCATCTTCGGCATCACCTACAACGACAACTCGGCCGACAAGACCTACGGCTGGTTCGACAACGCTCCCGATGACAACTACACGAGCGATACGAGCTCGCCGGTCATCTGGGCCGGCCAGTTCGGCGCTCCATCATCCGGCCGCGGGCTCGGTCTCTTCGGCTCGACGACGATGACGCTCAGTGGTGCAGCGAAGGGTCACGTCTGGAAGACCGGCGTTTCGAACACCTCCACGAGCGGAGTCACGTTCGCGACGTCGACCTACGGTTCGGGCCGCGTTGCCGCCGTCGGCGATTCGTCCACCGGCGAAGACAAGACGAACGGCTGCGGACACACCACCTACCTCGGCTACAACGATCCGAGCTACGACAATGGACTCATCTACGCCAACGCGGTGTACTGGCTCGCCAATGGTGCGGGCGGTGGCGGCGGCGACATCACTCCGCCCACGTGCACGATCACCGCACCTGCAAGCGGTGCGACGGTGAGCGGCACGGTGACATTCAGCGCGAACGCAACCGACAACAGCGGCACGGTGTCGAAGGTCGAGTTCTACGTCGACGGAACCTTGCGCAACACAGATACCACCTCGCCATTCTCGTGGCCGTGGGACACGCGCACATTCGCCAACAGCTCGCACACGCTGAAAGCGATCGCGTACGACGCGGCGGGCAACAGCACACCGGCGCAGCTCACCGTGACCGTGAACAACACGAGTCAGCAGCTCCTGGCGAATCCCGGATTCGAGAGCGGCAACGTGTCGTGGACGGCGAGCACCGGCGTCATCGACAACTCGACCGGTGAAGCCGCGCACAGCGGTTCGTGGAAAGCATGGCTGGACGGTTATGGCTCGACGCATACCGATTCGATCTACCAGCAGGTGGCGATCCCTTCTACGGCCACATCAGCGACGCTCACCTTCTGGCTGCACGTCGACACGGCGGAAACGGGTGCATCGGCGTACGACACGCTCAAAGTGCAGATCCGCAATTCGTCGGGTGCCGTGCTGTCGACACTCGCGACGTACTCGAATCTCGATGCAAACACGGGCTACGTGCAGAAGTCGTTCAATGTGCTGACCTGGAAGGGACAGACGATTCAGGTCTATCTCGTCGGCGCCGAAGACTCGCTGTACGCTACTTCGTTCGTCGTGGATGACTTCGCCCTCAACGTGCAGTAGATCGTTAGACCTTCTCCCCTCGCAAGAGGGGAGAAGGAACTACGACGGAGGCGGTGTCACCTCCGGCGCGACCATCGGGCTGGCCGGCGGCGCGTCATGCGGAGGCTGCGCGGTTCCGGGAGGATGCGCCGAGGGCTCGGCCTGCTGCACCGGAAGGTTAGGAGGCACGGGATCGAGAATCGGGAGACATGTCGGGCAGTGGGTGTTCTCCCCTTTCGGATCATTCTCGTCCAGATATTCGTTGTCAGAATGCAGCGGTGGCGGCGCCGGAGCCTTCCGCGCATGTTTCTTCGAAAGCCGTGGCTTGTTGCTGCTCTGTGCCACGCGAGGAGTCTTCGACTCGCCGGCCGTGTTGGCCTCGATCGTGGTCTGCTTCGCGGTCGTGGTCACATGCGCCCTGGCGCCACTCTGCTTGAGATTCGCATTGGTGATGACGACGGCAGGCTTCGCATCTTTCCGATGCGACTTCTTTGCTGCTGCAACGAGTGGTGAGTCCTGCTGCATCACCGGCGGCGGCGGCTCGTACTTGAGCTCCGGCACTGGCTCCGGTTCCTCCTGGGCTTCATTCGGAACGACGGGAATCTCCGGCGGAGGCGGTGCTTCCTGCGCAAACAGAGGAGCGGCGACGAGCAGAGTCGCGAACAGAAGTGACCGCATGGACTCATGGTAACCCAGTGAAATGGGGTCAGGTCGAAACTCGAAACTTAAATCTACGACAGGTAGAAATTCCGGCCTCTTTTCCCACGCGAAGTGCAGGGGGAGGCGAAAAGGGGGACAGTTCCCTTCTGAGCTCTACCAGTTGCAGATTAATATTTCGACTTTCGACCTGACCCCATTACTCTGTTCGCGATGACCTCGTCAGAACGTTTCGCGACGCGCGCGGCCGTGTTTCTGGGCGGCGCGCTGCTGATGGCGGCAGAGATTGCAGCGTTCCGCATCATCGGGAAAAGCTTCGGTTCCGCGCTACGGGAGACCACCGCCGTCATCGCTGTCTTTCTCACTGCAATGAGTGCCGGCTACTGGGCCGGCGGTCAGGCTGGTGATCGCTGGCCTCGGCCGTCGACGCTCATCCTCGCGCTGCTCGTGGCGGCGTCGACGCTGATCGCCGTTCCATGGCTCGACGCATTCGTCTCGCCGCGCGTCGCCGGATCGGGTGTGCAGATCGGACTGCACGCGTTCCTCGTCACGACCCTGCTCTTCGCCTTGCCTACGGCATTTTTCGCATCGATCTCACCCATCGCAATCCGGCTGTTCGCGACGAGCGCGAGCGAGAGCGGAGCGACCGCCGGCTCGATCTCCGCGATCTCGACGGCAGGCAGCATCGCCGGCAGCGTAGTCACGGGATTCTTCCTGCTCGACTGGCTGGAGAGCATCACGCGCACAGTCATCTTTCTGTCGCTCACGGCCTGCGTCACCGCGGGAATGCTGCTGCTGACCTCGATGCCGCGGCTGGCCGTTCGCTCGCGCACGCTCGCATTCGCAGCCGCCGCAGTCGTCGTCATCGGCATTCCGTTCGTCGTGTTCGTACGGAGCACGGACATCGACGCGTCGCTGTTGCAGCAAGGCCCGGGCTGGAAGCTGCTCTTCGAGGGGGACAGCGCGTATCACCACATCACGGTGCGAGAAAAAAACAAGCGGCGCTATCTCTCGTTCGGACTCGGCTCGCAGGGAATCATGCAGGTCGACGATCCGCTGGGCCCCGGCTTGTCGTGCACTGACTCGTATCACATCGCCCGGCTCATTCGTCCAAACGTGCGGCGCGTGCTCAACATCGGACTGGGAACGGGCACGGCGGGAAAGCAGTTCACGTCGTACTACCCCGGGGTCGAGGTCGACGCGGTCGAAGTCGATCCGGTGGTTGCACGTGTCGCGCAAACATATTTCTACGTGAAGCCGAGTGACCGGCTGCGTCTGCACATCGGCGATGGGCGGACATTCCTGCGGCAGACGCAGGAGAAGTGGGACCTCATCATCGTCGACGCCTACACGACGAATCGCTACGGCGCGACGATCCCGCCGCACCTCGTCACGCGCGAGTTCCTCACCGAGGCGGCAGAGCATCTGAATCCGGGCGGCATCCTGCATTTTCATTGCTCATTCGGCGATACGGCACTCCTTCCTGCAGTGCAGAAAACGATTTCAGACGTCTTCCCCTCCACGCTGACCACCGGCGGCGAGATCCTGGGCAGCAAGATGCCGATGATCGCGTCCAGCGCGACGCTGGAAGAGCGCGCGAAACAAACCCCCGCGGTGCGGCTTCCGACGCTGGCCGGCTACATCCGGGGGCTGCAGCCGGTGCCGGCACTCGGCCAGGACGTACCGCTGCTCACCGACGATTTCGCACCGATCGACACGCTAATGACGAAGAAGAGATAGACGTTCATCCAACCCTCCTGTTCCAACGCGCCACCGTTGACGAGACCTTCGGCAGCGTCATCACATTCGAGAGCGCAAGCACGACGAAGAAGAATGTGAGCCCTTCCATCCCGCGGATGTGCGCCGTAAAAATTCCGATGACGGCGAAGCCGATCGACAACGATTGCGCGAGCGCATCGTTACGCAGCGCCGAGGCGAGCAACGCTCCGCCATCGAGCGGCAGAATCGGGAGGAGATTCAGCAGCGACCAGCCGAGCGTGACGAAGAGCATGTCGCGATAGACGAAGCTCTCGTGAAACGCCGGAAGAACAGTGGCGAGTTTCAGCAGGAAGATCCCTATGGCGATGCCCACTGCCGGCCCCGCCAGCGTCACGGCCGCGCGTTGCGCGCGCCGCGTTCCGCCGCTGAAGTACGTCAGCCCGCCGAACGTATTGAGCTCGATGCGCACACCGAAGTGTCCGGTCTTGCGCGCGACGATCGCATGTCCCAGCTCGTGTGTGAACACACCAAAGATCACGAGCAGGAAGAACATCGCGTAACGCAGCAGGCTGTACTCACGAACGCTCAGGATGAGTGCCATGACGAGGAACATGTACTGAACGTGGACGGGAAAGGTGAAGAGCTTCACGTCGAAGCCGAATCGCCCGGCATCACCGACCCTCGCTTGCGCGAAGACTCGCTGGCGATCTTTCTCAGCGCGCACGTAGAAGACGAACATGATCACAGTGGCTGCCGCGAAGCCGTGCGCGATCACGCTCCACTGCCACGTCACGTTCGAGCGGTCGCTCAGGAAAACGGGCCACCAGATCAACTCGATGACGAACGCGAAGATCCCACAGGCGGCCACCACACCGCCGCCGAGCTGCCACAGCAGCGCCTTGCGAGTGACATTCATCGCAGCACCATGAAGAAACATCCTAAATGAACTCCTGACTAATTCTCGGTAACCGATCCCCGAGCTTGTTTACCGGCTGAAGAGCCCGAACAAAGCGCGACGAAACACAGGGCGCTATGATGGGCGGGCCTGCACGCATCAGGAGGTCGGAATGAGATCGGCCATCGCGCGATTCCTTCTCAGCCACTGCTTGATCGGTCTCGTCGCGGTGGGATCGAGCGCGCAGAACCTCGTGCAGAATCCCAACTTCGCCGGCGTCTCTCTGCCCGGATGGAACGCCGGCGGGCCCAATCCAGTGGCGCAATGGAATTCACTCGATGCGACAGGGGACGGGAGCGGATCGGCGCGCATCATCGGAACGAATGTCGGTTGCAGCTCGCCGCTGTACCAGACCCTGAGCATCATCGGCGGCGCCACGTACACACTTTCGGGAAAGATCAATCTTGCGGCCGGCTGTACGAACTGCTCCGCATTCATCGGTGTCCTCTGGAGCGACGGATCCCTCTCGAAGAAATCGCTGACCGCGCAGTCCAACGGATTCCAGAATGTCACCCAGCTCATTACCGCACCGGACGGCGTGAACAGCGGGTTGTACGTCGCGGCCGTTTGTGCACCCACCGGAACGATCACCGCATACTTCGACGACGTTTCGCTGACGCTGGAAAGCGGGCCTTCCGCAATCAGCGTCGTTCCTTCCGCACCGGGCTCGAACGAGGTGATCACACTGACGGTCACCGGCTACGCCGGCTGCTATGTGCCCTCATTCCAGCAGGTGAACATCAGTGGCACCACGATCACGATCGAAGGCGCGGTCACCAAGAGCGACTGCTCCATCAGCTACTTCGCCCCCTGCCCCGTCAAGCCATACACATTCTCTACGACGGTCTCACCACGACCCGCGGGAAACTACACGGCCGACTATTTCGCAACCGACTGCCTGAATACTCGAACGAAGCAGGCCTCAACGTCGTTCACCATTGGCGGACCTGCGCCGCTTGCAAGTGGAATCATCCCAATCCCGGAATCCCTCCACTCCGGCGAGAGCGTCCATCTCGTCGTCGGGTCGAGCGGCGCAACTGGTGCCGCACTCGATGGGTTCTTCGGAGAAGAATCGATCCCCATCAACGGCGCCCTCGACACGTTCATGTCCGGCACGACCACGTTCACGTACCGCGCGCAGTCCGGAAGCGCTACGAGTAGCTCATCGGCGAAGGTCACTGTGTTCACGGAGAATGCACCGAGCCTCACGTTGAGCGCGAGTCCCTCATTGATCACGGCGGGATCGAAGGCGACCTTGAGCTGGACGACCACCGGCGCGACCACGGCCAGCTTCGACAATCGCATCGGGAAGGTCAACGCGGCGGCCGGCGGTCTTCAGGTTGCACCGACGACAACGACGACCTACACGCTGACTGCGCGCGGGCCTGGCGGAGTCAGAACGCGCTCACGCACGGTTACGGTCAACAACGCGCAAGCCGCGCGTGTCACGACCGCGGCCGGCTCGGGACAAGCCGGATGGATCGATGGCTCGAAGACGACGGCACGCTTCAACCATCCCTTCGCCGTCGCAGTGGCGCCGCGGCTTCAGAGCTCACCAGGCATCGGTGCCGACGACGTGAGCTCCTACGATCTGTACGCGCTCGACAGCAACCACACGATTCGCAAGATCGATCCCGAGGGCAACACCACGACGTACGCGGGAATCCCAGGACGGAAGGGAAGCGCGAATGGATTCCGCACGTCAGCGACGTTCGACTTCAGTGATTACGTCGGAGCGATCATCGCAAATGCGGATGGCTCGCTCGAGGTCATCGATGCGAACGGCATCCAGCGGCATATCTCGACGGCTGGTCAGGTCACCAACAAACTCGACTCGAATGGCAAACCGTGCACATCGTGCTCGCGCTCCATTCTGACGGGAGGTTTCATCTTGTTGCCCGATCGCACGATCTATCGTTCGGATGCCGGGACGCATACGGTGACTCGCATCAGCCCAACCGGCAGCACGCTCGTCTTCGGTCAGGCCGGAGAGGCGGGATTCGCGGGCGGCACACCGAATCAGGCGCGCTTCAACCGTCCGCGCGGCCTGACGATCGACACGAGCGGCAACGTCTTCGTGCTCGATACGGGTAACAACGCCATTCGGAAAATCTCGCCGCAGAACATGGTCTCTACGCTCACGGTGAGCAATTCGAATGGTTCCGGGGAGCTGACGCTCGGTTGCTGCGAAGGAGGAATCGCGCCGGCGCCAGGAGGCGGCGTGTACGTCGTCGACAGTGGCTCGAACACGGTGAAAAAATGGGCAGGGAATGAAACGGGGACGGCGGTGGGGGGCTCCGGCAGGGGGGGCTGGGCGAACGGTGACGGCGCGGCCTCGTCGTTCGACGCTCCATTTGGACGCGCCACTGCACCCGATGGGACGATCATCGTCACCGACACCAACAACAATACGATCCGCACGATCGAGCCTCCCCCGCCTGCCGGAAGGCGGCGTGTCGCGCGTCATTGAACGGCCAGCGCACGTCTTACAATCTCCAGCCACATGCGCGGCTTCACGATCTTCCTCCTGCTTCTAGTCACCCTGGCGATCCTCGCGTCGCCGATGCTCATCCTCAATCCGTTCAAAGCAGAGACGGTGCGCGGCCTCACGATCGCGTATGCAGTAAAACGTTGGGGGCTCCTCATCGATCTGCTCGCCGTCGCGGCAGCGATCGCCCTCGCCGCGAAGCTGCAGCGAAAGGTCCTCGCCGGAATCGCGATCGTGCTGATGATCGCAGCGGCGGCGCTGGCACGCGTGAACGTGTTCGAGCGAATGTTCCGCCCGCTGCCGGATGCGAAGTACGCAACGATCGCCGAAACGAACTTCGTCGATCCCGACGACATGGTGATGACCGTCGCGCATGGCAACGACGCGGCGGCCTATCCGATCCGGCAGCTCGGCTATCACCACATCGTGCAGGATGTCGTCGGCGGGTTACCCATCGTCGTCACCTATTGAACGCTCTGCCACACCGGTCTGGTGTGGGACGCGGCGATCGATGGAAGAACGCTCCACTTCCATCTCAACGGAATCAACAACCAGAACTTCATCATGCGCGACGAGGAGACCGGCTCGTGGTGGCAGCAGGTCACCGGCGAGGCGATCTTCGGACCGATGAAAGGACGGAAGCTCACCGCCGTCCACATGGACGAGCTTTCGTTCGCGCTGTGGAAGCATGAGCATCCCGAGGGTCGCGTGCTGCGGCCTGATCCGACGGTGACGAAGTACGAGAAGAAGGAGTGGGAGGCGGGCATCGACAAGCTCCCTCTCGCGATTCATGCGCGCAGCAAGCGGCTCGCCGATCGCGAGATCGTCATCGGGCTGAGCATCGGCGGCCACGACAAGGCGTATCCGATGAAGAGCGTGCTGGCGCAACAGCCGGTGCTCGACCGCGTCGGCGCGATGAAGATCGCGCTGCTGGTGGGCGACGACGGCCGTTCGATCCGCGCCTTCGATCGCGGCGACGTGGAACTGTTTCGCAACGGTACGAAGCTGTTCGATGCGAACGGTGTCGAGTGGAATTTCAACGGACGGTCATCGACAGGTGCGCAACTGAAACCGCTGCCGGTGTTGAAGGACTACTGGTTCGATTGGGAGAACTATCATCCGGGGACGGCGGTGTACTGACGATCAACGCATCGCGCTGCTCACTTCCTGATGTGCTGCGGACTGCTGCGCGTCAGGTTCTGCCCCAGGCCGCACTCCCACTTGTTGAACGCATCGACATAACAATTGAACACGCCGTCATCCGTCACCACGACATCCTCGGTCCGATAGATGCTGCGGCGCGTGAAGGTCGCGCGCACGGGATACACCCACGTGTCGACGTTGCCGCTTCCCATGTCGTCGTACGGATTCCACTTCCTTCTCTTGCCCACGCTCACGTTGGTGACTTCGCAGGTCACTTCTTCGGATGCGACTGAGGCCGGCTGCTGCCACAGACAAACGATCAGATCGTGTGCGAGGTCTTCGGAGATCTCATCACCGTTCGAGGCCTGCTCCTGTTGCACAGGACACTGAACCGGACCACCCGCTGTGACGTGCGTCGTCGAAGTCTTCTTCGAGCGCGACATCGTGCCTGCCGCGACGAGCGCGCCGATTCCAGCGACCATCGAGACGAGCCCGAGACAACCGAGGCCGGCGGCAACCCAGGGAAGAGGGATCTTGCTTGGCATGCCGCAGTTTATCCTGAGGAGATGCTGACGAGACAGGATGAAGAGTTGCTGCACGAACGCTTCGCGGAGCAGCTCGAACGCAATGGTCCTCCGGCGACGCTGCTCTGGTTGCAGAACGAGCTCGCGGCGCTCACGCCCGGCGATCGCTCCATGGTGTGTAAGCTCATCGCCTACACGGGTTGCCCCGAAGGCATCGACTGGTTCGAAACGAATGCCGGCTCGCCCGTGACCAGCGGTTGGGGAACCGCCGCAGCGCTGCTCGATGTGTCGTGGGCGCGCATCCGCACATGGCTCACGGGCGACGGATGGCATCCGCTGATCGCACTCGACGCGCTCCTCGCCTATCGTGCACCCGCGCCGAACATGGCGCCGTTCGAACAGATCGCCGCGCCTGCGCTCTCCGATCCACCATCACGCGACGAACTGGATGACGTACTCGATTCGGTTCTACGCGCGCGCAAGACCGCGCGGATCCGTCAGAGCATCGACGCGGTGCGTGCGCATGCGGACGAGATCCTGAGCAGGCGGCCTCGCGGCGTCGCCGTCGCCGATCTTCCCCGCCTCTTTCTCGCGCCCGACGAATTTCGCGGCGCAGGACCCATCATCGAAGAACAGGCGAAGATCACTTCGAATCTGCGAGAGTCTCTGCGGGAGCTGCTCGAAGACGATTGAGATAGACCAGCGACGCGATCCCAACCGCCGTGCCGAATGGAACACTGAAGAGCTCCGCGATCGCGTAGAGGATCGCGGCCCACGTCGCCCAGCGCTTCCCGTCATCGAGTCCTTCCGCGATGAGCCACGCGGCGCAGGCGAGGAAACCGTTGATCGCGAAGCGATCGAGCCGCGGCGCGGTGATCGTGAGGAAGGCGGTCACCAGGACGATCATCGCGGCGACGACGCGGAAGATCATCGTCACGCGGCGGCGTGCAGTTGCGGCGGGATCGGGAGCGACGGATTCGAACATGGCAGAGGCGTAGGACAGGCGCCATCGCGCCGAAGACTAATTCTCGGTAACCGATCCCCCGTCATCCCGAGCGAAGTCGAGGGACCCGGG
>CAZKID010000095.1:7133-14945 GCA_964552405.1 uncultured Thermoanaerobaculia bacterium | reverse complement strand
CCTTACGCACACGTGATGCTTCCGGTTTCGGCCACGACGACCGCGAAGTAGATCGACAGAACACGTTCTCGATCAGGGCGCCCCTTGCGGGCGCCTTGTTTTTTCGCGCAGCGATGCGAGGCCGGGAGAGTGCGTGAAAATCGATAAGATGCGCGACCAGATGAGCGACGACAGAACGATCTCCTTCATCGGCGCCGGCAACATGGCCGAGGCGCTGATTCGTGGGCTGCTGCGCGGAAACGTGTTTGCGCCGAAGCACGTGACAGCCTCAGGCCCGCGGCAGGAGCGGCTCGACGAGCTTGCGGAGCGATTTGGTATCCATACGACGACCGACAATCGCGAAGCCGCGAAGGCGGACATCGTGATGTTGTCCGTGAAGCCGCAGATCCTGAGCCGCGTGCTCGATCAGGTTGGCAACGACATCCGCGAGGAAGCGCTCGTGATCTCGATCGCCGCCGGCGTCCCCGTCGCCGCGATCCAGGCGCGGCTCGCGGCGGGAACGCGCGTCGTGCGTGCGATGCCCAATACGCCTGCACTTGTCGATGCTGGTGCGACGGCGATCGCGGGCGGCGAGCATGCGCGCACCTCGGATCTCGACGATGCGAAGAAGATCTTCGACGCGGTCGGACTTACGGTCGTGCTCGAAGAGTCGGCACTCGATGCGGTGACGGGTTTGTCGGGATCAGGTCCTGCGTATGTGTTTCTGATTCTCGAGGCGCTGAGCGATGCCGGCGTGAAGGTGGGCTTGTCGCGCCGCAACTCGCAGTTGTTAGCTGCGCAGACGCTGCTCGGATCCGCGAAGCTGCTGCTCGAAACGAACGAGCATCCGGGACGATTAAAGGACATGGTCACGTCGCCCGGTGGAACTGCAATCACAGGTCTGCACACGCTCGAGAATGGTGGCGTGCGCACGACGCTGATGAATGCAGTCGAGGCGGCGACGAAGCGTTCGAGAGAGCTGGGCGATGCGTTGATCAGGAAGCGCGATTAGTCGCGCGCCGCTGCATCCACGTCATCAGCCAGTAGAGCGCTCCGACGACGAGCGCGAATCCGATCAGCCAATGCGACTTCGATGAGAGCGCGTGGCGCAGCGCGGTCGGATCGTTCATCAACTGCGGCTGATCGCCGAGGACCTTCTGTCCGAACCAGGCGAGCGCGGCGCAGAAGATTCCGGCGCCGAGGATCGTCATCGCCGAAAACTTCTTGAAGTTCATGTGAAAGAGGCCGGCGGGAATCGAGATCAGATGGCGGATCGCGGGGAGGAGTCGCGCGACGAAGATGCCGCCGGCTCCATACGTGTCGAACCACTGATCCGCTTTCACGAGCTTGTCATGCGAGAGGAAGACGTAGCGGCCGTAGCGCTCGAAGAGCGGGCGGCCGAGTTTCCAGGCGATCCAGTAACTGACGGCAGATCCGAACCACGAACCCGCTGTCGCGGCGATGATCACGCCCCAGATCGAAAGTCTCCCCTGCGAGGCCCAATAGGCGGCGGGTGGAATGACGATCTCGGCGGGAATCGGCAGCGCGGTGCTCTCGCACGCCATCATGAGGAAGACGCCGAGGTAGCCCCAGTCGAGGATGAATTGCATCCAGACGGCAAGCAGGTGATGGATGGTCTGTTCCATGCGGGCGCGCATGCTAGCATGCCCCGCCGTCATGTCCCGCGTTGCCCTCGTGCTCGTCAAAGACTTTCGCGACTCACTGCAGAAGCTCGCGTTTCGGATGCCCGTCTGGCTGCTCGAAACGCAGGAGAATCGTCTCGCGGCCGCAGAGGCGGTGCGGGTGTCGGAAGAGTGGCCGCAGATCGACGTCACGATCTTCACGGGAATGCCGAAGGATCGCGAAGAGTGGATCGATCGCGTGAAGTCGATGGAGCTGAACCGCCGGATCACCACGCTGGAAGTGATCGGGAGCGAGATGACGCTACCGGCGCGTGCCGCGCTATCCGAGCTCGGCTTCGACAAATTCGAGACGACGCCCGAAGGCTTCCGCGCCCGACGCGCCCGTTAAGTTGGTTTTCGGGGGTGGAAAATCAATTAACTCCCGCAGAGCCCCTTCACCTGTGTGACCGATTTCTGTTTCCCAACTTCGACGGTGATCGTCCCGCTTTCCGTCCACGCCTCGCAGCTCTCGTCGTTTTCTGCACACGTCGACGTCTTGTGCGTGTCCACCGTCACGCGCACGTCGATCTTGCGAAGAGTGATCACGCGACGATCGCCTTTCCATCCTTTGTTTGAAGGGAGGTCGCGAACGCTGATCACGTCCATCTTCTGGTCGCGATCGCCGAGGTTGAGCCACGCATCCTTGTCGAAATCCCACTGAAAGACATCGTGGTGCTTATCGGGCGCACCTTCGAGTTGAAACGAGCAGCCCGCGGCATCGTTATGGCGCTGATCAGTGAGCAGATGGGGGCGGGGTGCGTCAGCCGCGAGGAGCGGGAGCGCCGCGATCGTCAGGATGAGAGCGAGCGAGTTAGGTTGATTTTCCAGGTGTGACCCCTAAGAACCAACTTAAAGGTGGGCGAGGGCGGCTCGTTTTACTTTGCCGCGCTCGTCCACCGGCAGTTGTTCGATCAGTTTCACGATGCGCGGGACTTTGTGTGCGGAGAGGCGCGTCGCGCAGTATTCGCGGACTTGTTCCCGCGTGATGTCGGGACTCGCCACCACGGCGGCGGCTACGACGTCGCCACGTGCGCCCGCGGGCGAGCCGTACACCTTCACCTGCCGCACGCCATCGAGCTGCAGAATCACCTGCTCGACTTCGCGCGGGTTCACTTTCTTGCCCGCCGTGTTGATCAGATCGCTGACGCGGCCCGCGAGCACGACTTCGTCGCCGGCCAGCTCGACGAGATCATCGGTGACGAACGTCCGCGGCTCGAACGGATGAAACGAATTCGCGTCGTGCAGATATCCAAGCCCGACCGAATTGCTTTGCACGACGAGCCGCGAGGCATCGACTGACAACGAGATGCCTTGCATCGCGGCGCCGACCGAGCCGCGCTCCGCCGCGCCTCCGCGATAGTCGTACGTGATGCCGCCGCACTCGCTGCAACCGTAGAACGAATGAATCGGTTGATTGAAACGCTCCCGGAAGCGCTTCGATGTCGTTGCCGGAAGCGGCGCTCCGGCGCTGAGGAACGTTCGCACGGTGTCGAACTTGCCGGGCAGTGAAGAGAGAATCTCGAACACCATGGGAATCAGCGGCACCACGGTACACGCGTGTCTGTTGCACAGGTCGATCACGGACTGCGGCAGATACTGATTCGAGATCACGATCGGCGTTCCCTGAATCAGCAGCGGCATGACGAGATTCGAAAAGCCGTACGAATGCGACATCGGAATCGCGCCGAAGTTGATGTCGCCGGCGCGGATATCCATCGAGGCGCAGATGCTCGTGCAATCTGCGATGAGATTCGATTCCGAGGTGACGATTCCCTTGGGCAGGCCGGTCGATCCCGAGGTCAGCTTGATCAGCCGTGCGATGGGCGGAAGTGAGGGCGGTGTATCGACGATGCGGGTCGAGATCGACGTGCCGCCATTCCGATAGACCAGCGACCGCACCGCGAAATGTCCCAAAACGGTCATGACTTCAGAGGGAAGAGCGTCGCGATCGATCGGCACGATTACGAGATCGAGTTGCGCGGCCGCGAGGATCGCCGCGATGAAATCCGCCGAGTTCGGCAGTTGCACCGCGATGAGGTCGCGCGCACGGAGTCCGCGCTCGCGCAGCTCGCGGGCAAGCTCTTCCGTTCGCGCGAGCAACACTCCGCGCGTCACGACACGGCCGCCATCCGTTTCGATGACCGCCGTCGCGCCGGGTGCGCTCTCCACCTGTCGGAGGAACCGATCGAACATCGTCAGTCAACTATCATACAGACCATGCACGATGTCATTGTCATTGGTGGCGGGCCAGCCGGATCCACCGCAGCCGCTCTCCTTGCGCGACGCGGATTCAAAACCGTGCTGTTCGAGCGCGATCGGTTTCCGCGCTTTCAGATCGGCGAGTCGCTCCTTCCCTACAACAACGACGTTTTTCGCCGCCTGGGCATCTTCGACACGCTGTGCGAGAGGTTCTTTCCGAAGTATGGAGGAACGTTCGTCACGGCCGATGGTTCCGCGAAAACCGTCTTCCGTTTCGATAAGAATCTGACTCCTCCCTATCAACGCGCGTTCCAGGTGAAGCGTGCGGACTTCGATCTGCTGCTGCTCGATCATGCGCGCGCCCTGGGTGCAGAAGTTCACGAACAGATGCAGGTGACGAAGGTCGATGTGAGCGACCCGGCTCGCGCGGTCGTGACAACCGGTGATGGTGCGACGCACGAGGCTCGCTTCCTCGTCGACGCCGGCGGCCATGGAACATTCCTCGGCCAGAAGATCGGCGGAAAGTCCGATGTCAATGAACTGCGCCGTGTCGCCGTCTTCTCGCATTACAAGAACGTGCTGCGCGACGAAGGACGCGAAGGCGGCAATACGGTGATCGTCGTGCTGCGCGATGCGTGGTTCTGGCTGATCCCGCTCAGCGACGAGTTGATGAGCGTCGGCCTCGTGCTCGATCGCGATCATTTCCTCAAGTGTGGCCTCGAGCCGCTGCAACTCCTCGAGCAGACCATCGCGCAGACGCAGTACGCCGCCGATCGCATGAAGAACAGCGAGCGCGTGATGGACGTGAAAGTGCGCCGCGACTTCTCGTATCGGATCAAGAGTGTCGCGGGCGAGAACTTCGTGATGGCCGGCGACGCCGCCGGGTTCCTCGATCCCATCTTCTCGACGGGCGTGATGCTCGCGATGAAATCGGGCGAGCGGGCAGCGGATGCGGTCGCGGAGAAGCTCGAGCGCGGCTCGATGAAACTGCTACGCCGCTACGAGCATGACAGCCAGGTCTCGATCGATCGCTATTTCCAGTTCATCTCGAATTTCTATCGGCGCGAATTCCTCGAGGTCTTCCTCAGTCCCGAGCCCCCGCGCATCTTCTTCTTCCCGATCATTCGCGTGCTCGGCGGAGATGTGCTGTCGAGCTGGATCGATCGTCTGCGGCTCGCGCTCTTTTTCGGAGTCGTCGCGTTGCAGAAACGCTGGAAGATCTCCCCGCGGATCGCGTGGGATGCTCTGCCTCCGCCCGCTTCTGTGTGAAAATGAGTACGGATCGGACCCCAATGGACCTCAGACGAAAACTCAAGGAGCTGCTCATCGAGCGGCTCAAGTTCGAAGATATGACTCCCGATGACATCGGCGACGACGAGCCTCTCTTTGCAGGCGGGCTCGGACTCGACTCCATCGACGCGCTGGAAATCGTCGTGATGCTGGAGAGCGAGTTCGGAATCCGCGTGAAGAACGAGAGCTCGGCGCGCGAGCACTTCCGCTCCATCGCGACACTCGCCGGCTTCGTAGGACAGCGACTCGCCGAAGGCGTGTCATCCTGACGGCGTTGTTTCTCAGCGCGCTCCCTCATCAGTTTCCGTTCCGCGCCGCATCGGCCCTCGTCCGTCGCGATGAGAAGACGATCGAAGGAACGTATCTCGTGACGGCGAACGAACCGCTGCCTCTCGACGTGATGCTGGTCGAAGCGATGGCGCAGTTCGCCGGCGCGCTCGTGTTCGAGCCGGGAAAGCCGGGGATGCTGACGGGCATCGATCGCTGCGAGATCGACCGCCTGCCGGTGACGGGTGATGTCGTGCGGATCGTCATGACACTGGACGCCTCGTTCGGAGAGCTTCATCGCTTTCGTGGCAGCGGCTCGATCGATGATGTAGAAGTGGTGCGTGCTACTGTCATCCTGAGCCGCGCAAACGGCGGAGGATCCCCTACGAATGCGCAAAGCTGACCCAACCACGCGCATCGCGATCACCGGTCTGGGCGTGATCTGCGCGATCGGAAAGAATAAGGACGAAGTCTGGACCTCGATCCGGGAGTCGCGCTCCGGCATCGGCAAGCTGACACGTTTTCCCGGCGAGACGTTTCCGACGGACACCGCGGCGGAAGTCGTGGCAAACCTCGAGCTGCCGATCACGCACCGCGATGCCAAGCGTATGTCGCGTACCGATCTCCTCGGCATCATCGCGACGAACGAGGCGCTCGAGCAGGCGAGCGAGAAGTCGCGGCTGCCACTCGAACGTGCGGTGGTCTCGACAGGAACATCCACAGGCGGACTGCTCGAAGGCGAGGACTTCTTCTTTCGCCGCCTCGTGCGAGGCCGCAATCGCGCGCGTGCATCGCGCGTGCTGCAGCAGCCGACATCCGGACCGAGCGATGCCATCGCGCGCGCCTTTCGCATCGGCGGGGGCGTGATCTCGAACGCGACTGCTTGTGCGTCAGCCGGAGCAGCGATCGGGATGGCGATGGACTATCTCCGCTCGCGTCATGCCGATGTTGCGATTGCCGGCGGCAGCGACGCGCTCTGCCGGCTCACATACAGCGGCTTCAACGTGCTGCAGGCCGTCGATCCGTCGCCCTGTGCCCCGTTCTCCGCGGAGCGCAAGGGCATCACGCTCGGCGAAGGGGCTGCGTATCTCGTACTCGAGCGCTGGGACGATGCGGTCGCGCGCGGCGCGACGATTCTCTGCGAGCTCGTCGACTACGGTGCGTCGTGCGATGCGCATCACCCGACGGCTCCGCACGACGAAGGGCGGGGTGCCGAGGCGGCGATGCGGCAGGCGACGGGTGATGGTACGCAGGTTGACTATGTCAACGCGCACGGCACGGGCACGCTGCTCAACGATTCCGCAGAAACGAAGGCGATCGCAGCCGCGGTCGGTACATCGACGCCCGTCTCTTCGAGCAAGTCCTACTTCGGCCATACCCTCGGCGCCTCGGGCGCGGTCGAAGCGGCGGTTACCGTTCTCGCGCTGCAGAATCAGCTCGCGCCGCCGACCCTTCGCCTCAGCGCCGCAGCCGCGGATTGCACTCTCGACTACATCCCGCACACGCCGCGGCCGATGGCCATGACGAACGCGCTCTCCAATACGTTTGGTTTCGGCGGATCAAATGTGTCGCTCCTGTTCCGCCGCGCCGAAATGGTATAAACCGCGCTCCGTTCATGACACGAGTTCCCATCTCTGGTGCCGGTGTCGTCGCGCCGGGTGCGATCGGCCTCGATTCCTTTCGCACGCTGCTTGCGGCGGGAGCCTCTGCCGCGGTGCCAGTGGATCGTTTTGATACGACGGGCTTTTACGCCCATGACGCCGCGCTCGTGCGCGAGTTCAAGGCGCGCGATTTCATCAATCCGATGAAGATGCGGCGGATGAACGGGCTGTCGCGTTTTGCGGTTTCCGCGGCGAAGCTCGCACTCGAGAATGCGGGCGCCGATCCGGGGCGCAACACCGGCGTCGCGATGGGGACCTCGTTCGGTCCGGTGCAGACGTCCGTCGATTACATGCAGGAGTACGTCGCGAAAGGCGCCGCGCTCGCACCGCCGCAGCTTTTCGCGGAGTCGGTTGCAAACGCGCCCGGGAGCCACATCGCAATCGAGTCGGATCTGCGCGGCTTCAACGTGACGATCACGCAACGCGAGTCATCAGCACTCGGTGCCGCGATGTATGCCGCATCCCAGATCGTGAAAGGCGCCGTCGACGCCGCACTCGTTGGTGGTGTCGAGGAAGTGAGCGAGATGACGTTCAGCGTGCTCGATCGAGTGCGTGCGCTTTCCGGCAGCGCCGCGCGGCCGTTCGATCGCAATCGCGACGGAGTGCTGTTCGGCGAAGGGAGCGCCGTGCTCGTGCTTCAGCCGCGTGCGGCAAAGGCGTACGCTTATTTTTCAGGCTTCGGCCTGTCGCCAAATACCACATATTTTTGGAAGGTGTACGCGGTTTCGGAAGGC
>CAZKID010000095.1:0-7123 GCA_964552405.1 uncultured Thermoanaerobaculia bacterium | reverse complement strand
GGAGACCCGGAGCCGTGATTCACGCGGTTGGGGCAACGGTGTACCTTTATTTTTAAGGGTTCGGGATGGCCCGGGATACCACGGCATCAACTTCCGGTTGGGGCGACGATCACGGCGCGGTCGTAACGGCGATGCGTGCGGCGATCGAAGAGGCGGAGATCGACCTAGGCGAGATCGACGCGATCTACGCCAGCGCCAGCGGCACGGTGCGCGGCGACGCGCTCGAGGCGCGTGCAATCGAGTCGCTATTCGGAGAATCCATTCCGCCGGTCGTCGCGACGAAAGCTCTCTTCGGCGAATACGCGGCCGGCGGTGCGTTGCAGTTGACCGCGGCTGTCATCGCTCTCGATGAGCAGGTGGTGCACGCTTCGGTTGGATTCGAACAGGGCGCCTTTCGCTTCGAACCGACGCGGGAGTATCGAGCCGCGACGCTGCGGCATGTGCTCGTGAACTCCGTATCCGCGGGCGGCGGGATCGTCTGCTGCGTTCTCTCGAAGGAGGCAGCGTGATCAGCGACGTCGCCGTCCTCATTCCCGCGCTCAATGCTGCGAAATCGATCGGACCGATCGTGGCCGAAGCGAAGCAGTACGTCGATATCGTCATGATCATCGACGACGGATCGAGCGATGGCACCGGCGATCGTGCGCGCGAAGCCGGCGCACAGGTCATCCGGCACGAGGTGAATCGCGGTAAGGGCTGCGCGCTGCGCACCGGATTCAAATGGGCGCTGGAGCAGGGACTGGACGGCGTGATCACGCTCGATGCAGACGGACAGCATCTGCCGCGGCAGATTCCGGACTTCATCGAACAGCGCCGCGCGACTGGCGCAGATCTCATCATCGGAGGCCGTGCGCATCTTTTCGACGGCATGCTGCCGCGCAGACGCATGGCCAATCGCTTCTCCGCGTGGGCCGTCGCGAAGGCATCGCGGACGGACATCAAGGATTCACAAAGCGGCTACCGCTTCTACTCCGCGCATCTCCTGCGCGAAGTTCCGCTCCGCACCGAAGGTTTCGACATGGAGACCGAGGTGATCATCCGCGCCGGAGTGCGCGGCCTCAAAGTCATCCAGATCCCCATCGACCTGGGCTTCGTCGACGGCCTGTCGACGAGCCACTACAAGCCGTTGACGGATACCTTGCGAATCGCGTGGACGGGAGTGAGAGCGCGGTTTTTGTGGCGGTGAGTGTTTGGGGCTCGGGGGTGCGAGGGTGCGAGGGCTCGGGGTGGTGTTACCCGGCCGGTCCCTCGCGCCCACGAGCCCGCGTGACCGGCTCGTTACTCCAATTCCGACCAATCCACCGTCGTCGGCAGATTCGACTTCGCGAACAGCGTCGACAGCATCTCCTTCGGTGAGTAGACGCGCAGATCGCCGAACTCGCTTGGGCGGCGGTTCTTCATCGTGAACAGCGCGCGCTGGGACGTGTAGTCGAAGTTCGCGTAGTAGTCGTCGCCCTTCTTTTGATCGAACATCGTCTTCAGAACGTTCAGTTGCGACGTGAGGTGGTCGTTCGAGTCGGTCAGTGACGCCTTCGTCTTCGCTGCGCGACGCGTCGGTTCGAGACCGATGGCCACTCGCAAGTCGTCGAGCTCTTTCGATGCCTTGTCGGCTTTCGCGGCTTTCTTCGCCTGATGATGTGGGAGGAGTACCGCTGGAATCTTGTTGCAGTTGGCCTGGTGAATCATGTCGCTGCGTGTGATCCATCCGAGGTTGGTCACGCCGCAGCGCGCAGAAACGTTCTGTGTGAGATTTTCGATGAACGGCTTCACGGCCGTGTTGAACGAGTCGTCCACGCCGTTGAAGAGATTGAGTACGTAGTGGACGCGGAACTCGTCGAGGGTCTGCTGCACGGTGCGCGTGATCGGATGATCTCCGAGGTTTTGCGCCAGATCGTCGGCGAAGGCGTCGAGGTTGGGGATCGAGTTGTCGTACACGTCTTCGACGCGATCGATCAGATCGTTGATCAGTTTCCAGTAGTCGAGCTGACGGCCGCCGAGCGTCTGGAAAAACGGTGACTCCTTCGTGAAGATGAGCCGCAGCTTGCGGAAGAGGATTGCCTTCACGATGTCGGACGCGGCCAGCGTCGCGCTGGGAAGATGCGGCGTGAAGATGAGGATGCCGGAGTTCGAGAACGGCAGGAAGTCGATGACGTTCGAGTCGAGTCCCGCGCGCATGTCGAGCACCACGTAATCGGCATGGAGCTCATTGATCGCCGCGATCAGCTTTGCTTTGTGCGCCGCGCCGAAATTCGTGATCTCGTCGATGAGGTGCATGGGCCCGCCGACGAACCCGAACTTGCGATAGCGCTCTTCGGGATCGATCTTCGAGTCGAGCGTCGTCACGCACTCGTTGAGCGACGCTCCTTTTCGGAAGAAGTGATAGAGATCTTTTCCGATCGGAACGTCGATCGCATTGCGGATCGCGGACGTGCCGGTGTCGAGGTCGACGAGCACGGTCCGGCCGTAGCGAGACAGCGCCAGCGAGAAGTTGATGGCGAACGTCGTCTTTCCGACGCCGCCTTTTCCCGAGGAGATGGGGATGATTCGTTTGATGGACATTCGACGCAGTTCTGAGTGCTGAGTTCTGAGTGCTGAGTGTGGGAGAGTTTATCCGCAGTTACTCAGAACTCAGCACTCAGGTACTCAGAACTGCTTGCCTTGTTCTACAATCCCCGCCAGTGCAGACGGCCCTGTTCCGAAAATTCGCCCTCTTCGCGGAGCTCGACGAGCGTGAACTGTCGTCCATTGCCGCCGTGGCCAAGGCGCGGCACTACGCGAAGGACGACGTCGTGTTTCATGCCGACGAGAGCGGCGACATCTTCTGTCTGATTCGCGAAGGACAGGTGAAAGTGACGATGATCTCGCCCGAGGGGAAAGAGATCATCCTGTCGATGCTGGGGCCGGGAGACTTCTTCGGCGAGATGGCCCTGCTGGACAACGAACCGCGTTCCGCGACGGTGATCGTGACGGAGGCGCTCGATGTCGTCACGATCTGGCGCAGCGATTTTCTGCAGATCCTGCAGGAGAATTTCTCGATCGCGAAGAAAGTGCTCGCCGAGTTGTCGCGCCGCCTGCGCAACGCGTCGAACCGCATCGAGTCGCTGGCGACGATGGACGTCTACGGCCGTCTCGCGCGCTTCTTCCTGGATCTTGCCGCCAAGCAGGGGAAGGTTCTCGACAATGGCTACGTTGCAGTCACCCGCCCGACGCATCAGTCGATCGCAAACATGATCGGCACGTCGCGCGAAACCGTCTCACGCTTGATCCACGATCTGATGAAACAGGGACTGCTGCTTTCGGAGGGAAAGACCATTTACCTTCGGAAGACTGCGCTCGATCAGTTCCGGGCCGAGGTGTGAAGAGGGGGTTCGCAGTAGCGCGGGCTCGCAGGCTCGCGGTGCATCGCATCCACCTCGGGCCCGCGTAACAGCGAACCCGCGTAACCACATCATGATCCTCACCGTCCCCAACGCCCTCACCATGCTCCGCCTCTTCCTCGTCCCATGTTTCATGGTGGCGTCGTTCCGTGGGCATTTCCTGCTTGCGTTCGTCCTCTTCGTGACCGCTGCCGTCACGGACATCTTTGACGGCATGATCGCGCGCCGTTTCAATCAGCGCTCGCGCATCGGGGCGCTGCTCGATCCCGCTGCGGACAAGACGATGATGATCTGTGGCTATCTCTTCTACACGCTGCATGGCAGCGTGAGGAGTCCGATTCCGGCCTTTCTCACGGTGACGGTTTTCGCCCGCGACTTTCTCATCATCCTGTTCGCGTACTTGCTCTACACGAGGATTCAGGTGAAGCGGTTCGATCCGTCGTGGGCGGGAAAACTCTCGACAGTGATGCAGGCAGTCGCCCTGGGCGGCGGGATCGCAATGAATGCATTCATGCCTCCGTCGCTCAACTGGTTTCCTGAAATTCTGTTCCGCCTTTCCATGCTGGCAACGCTCTATTCGGCGTTCGACTATCTGCGCCTGGGACGCCGTCTTCTCGACGAGAGCTTGACCGCTGCCGCTGCGCGCCCGTAGAATCCGCGTCCCGCGCGCGAAATACCTTCTCGGGGCGCGTGGTTAGAAGAAACTCCAACGAGCCTCCATAGCTCAATTGGTAGAGCAGCAGACTCTTAATCTGTTGGTTCCAGGTTCGAGTCCTGGTGGGGGCACCAACCCGATTCTTCCAGGACCGAGGTCATCCCCTCGGTCCTTTTTTGTATGCTTTGCCACTGTGCGAAAGTGGCGGAATTGGCAGACGCGCTGGTCTTAGGAGCCAGTGGCCCAAAGCCGTGTGGGTTCGAGTCCCACCTTTCGCACCAAATTTTGAAAATTTCAAATTAAGAATTGCGAATGAAGAATTAAGAATTGCGCGCGAAGCGCGCCACCGCAATTCCTAATTCGAAATTCTTAATTCTGAATTTTTCATTTTGCTTTTCTGAACGAGGAAATACCCATGCTCCTGAACTTCACCGACGTCTCCCCAATCAAGAAAACGATCGAGGTCGAGATCCCGGCCGATTTGATCGAGCGCGAGTCGAAGCGCGTGACCAACGACTTCGCGAAGCATGCGAAGATCCCCGGCTTCCGTCCCGGGAAGGTTCCGCCGGCGGTCGCGCGCAATCGCTTTGCGAAAGAGATTCAGGAAGAGGTGATGAGCAATCTCCTTCCGGTCTCGTTCCGCGATGCGATTGCGGATCGTGGCGTCGAGCCGGTTGGTGATCCACAGCTCGAGCATCTCGATCCGTTCATCGAAGGTGCGCCGGTCAAGTACAAGGCGACGTTCGAAGTGAAGCCGAAGATCGAGCTCGCCGACTATCACGGCATCCGCGTCAACGAGCCGAAGGTCGAAGTCACGGCGGAAGATATCGACGGAATGATCGAGCGCATGCGCGAGCAGGCGAGCGCCTATCGTCCGGAGACCGAGCGCGGTCTCGAGGATGGCGACTACGCGATCATCGAGATCACGACGAGCGGCGAAGGCATTGAGCCGGAGACGCGCGGGGGTCATTTCCGCGTGGGCGAAGAATCGCCACTGCCGGAAATGCACGATGCACTGCGGGGTAAGAAGCCGGGCGACACCGCGTCGTTCGATCACACGTATGGCGAGGATGCCAACAACGAGAATTTCCGCGGCAAGACGATTCGCCACGAGGTCGCACTGAAGGAGATTCGCGTACAGGAGAAGCCCGAGGTCAACGACGAGTTCGCGAAGAGCGTCGGCGACTGGGACTCGGTGGCGCAGATGCGCGAGAAGATCGAAGGCGACATCCGCCGTCACCGCGAGGCCGAGGCGCTGCGCGAGAAGCGGAATCAGATCGGCGAATACCTGCTGAAGACCCATCAGCTCGATGCGCCGGAAGTGCTCGTCGAAGAAGAGCTCGGACGCTCGCTCACGAACTACGCGCGATTTCTTGCCTCGCAGGGGATCGATCTCGACAAGGCGGAGATCGACTGGGCGAAGATGCGCGAAGACTTCCGCGCCGAAGCGGAAAAGCGCGTGAAGCGGTCGCTGATTCTCGAAGCGATTGCGCGCAACGAGAAGCTTCAGGCGAGCGATGTCGAAGTCGACGCGGAGATCCGCCGCGCGGCGAACGAACAGCAGCGCGATTTCGCCGAAGTGAAGCATCGCCTGAAGCACGATGGCGGATACGAAGCGTTGCGTGCGTCGCTCGCGCAGGAAAAGGCGCTGGATCTGGTGCTGGGCGCGGCGAAGGCGTAGAAACGGTTGTGCGGGCTCGCGGTTGCGCGGGCCCGCGGTGCTTTCCCGCGTGACCGCGCGTCCTACACCATCGGTTAGGTGACTTCGCCGCAATCAACGATAGACTCCCACCAAGGAGACTCACATGGTGCTGATTCCGATGGTGGTCGAGCAGACGTCGCGCGGCGAGCGCGCCTACGACATTTACTCCCGCCTCCTCAAAGACAACGTCATCTTCCTCGGTCAGCCGATCGACGATACGGTCTCGAACCTGATCATTGCTCAGCTGCTTTTCCTCGAAGCGGAGAATCCGGAAAAGGACATCTCGATCTACATCAACTCGCCCGGTGGGTCGATCACCGCAGGGCTCGCCATCTACGACACGATGCAGTACGTGAAGCCCGACATCGCCACGATCTGCATCGGTCAGGCTGCATCGATGGCCGCGGTGCTGCTCGCCGCGGGAAAGAAGGGCAAGCGGTATGCGCTCCCCAATTCACGCGTGTTGATTCATCAGCCGCTGATGCACGGACTCGGCGGGCAGGCGACCGAAATCGACATTCATGCGAAGGACATCATGCGCATGAAAGCGCGCATGAATCAGATCCTGTCGAACCACACGGGACAACCGGTGGACAAGGTCGATCGCGATACTGATCGCGACTACATCCTCCAGGCAGCCGATGCGGTCGAGTACGGTCTGGTCGATCAGGTGATCGCCAAGAGAGAGTAGGAAAGCGCTGAGTACTGAGTGCTGAGTAGAGCCCCGAACTCAGAACTCAGCACTCAGAACTCAGCACTCAGAACGCACATGGAATGGGCTGGCGCCCCGGCGAGTTGACTTGAGCGCCCCACGGGGCAACAATTTCTAAGCGAATCCACAAAAAGGGACCAACTACGCAATGTCAAAGAAGGGGAACAGCGGCGACGTCCTGCGTTGTAGCTTCTGCAACAAGTCCCAGCGCGACGTCAAAAAGCTGATCGCCGGACCGACCGTCTACATCTGCGATGAGTGCGTCGACATCTGTCTCGACATCATCGCCGAAGACCGGAAGGACGAGCCGGGCACTCTTGAAGGCACCGGGCAGCTGCCTAAGCCGAAAGAGATCAAGGAATTCCTCGACCTCTACGTGATTGGTCAGGAGCGGGCGAAGAAGAAGCTCGCCGTTGCGGTCTACAACCACTACAAGCGGATCGACTATCACCAGCGCAATACGCGTCAGGATGTCGAGCTGCAGAAGTCGAACATTCTGCTCATCGGCCCGACCGGCACCGGCAAGACGCTGCTCGCGCAGACGCTCGCTCGCATGCTCTCCGTGCCGTTCACGATCGTCGATGCGACGACGCTGACCGAAGCGGGCTACGTCGGTGAGGATGTCGAGAACATCATCCTCAAGCTCTACCAGGCCGCGGGCAACGACAAAGAGAAGA
>CAZKID010000094.1:0-14972 GCA_964552405.1 uncultured Thermoanaerobaculia bacterium | reverse complement strand
AATCCAGAAACAAATGGAAGAATTGCTTACACTCGCAAGCGGAACAAGCGTGGTCGAAGAAACGATTTACGAGAGCCGGAGCGGACATGTCGAGGAATTGAATCGTATGGGGGCGCGTATTCGCATGGAGGGCCGCAGCGCACTCATTCAGGGCGTAGAACGACTTAAGGGAGCCGTTGTCGAGGCAAGCGATTTGCGCGCGGGAGCCGCTCTTTGCTTGGCCGGGCTTGCTGCCGAAGGGGAGACGATCGTTAAGAACATCCACTTCATCGATCGCGGGTACGCAGCTTTTGAGTCGACTCTCACTTCCCTCGGAGCCTCAATCGAGAGGACGATGGCTGAGGGGGAAGCGACGAATAGCGGGGAGCCACGCTCTGGAACTTGAGACTCGTTCCTGAAATCGGCATCGATCTGGGCACCGCCAATATCCTCGTTTTCAGGCGGGGGAAGGGCTTTGTCCCCCCGGGCCCAGGTGACTCTTGAAAATCGCGGTGATTTCATCGTTGAGCTTCTGCATGCTCGGAATCCCGCGCAGGCCGATGAGAGCGACGAGCGCCGCCATGATGAGGAACGCGCCTGTGAGTTTGGTGCTGATCCGCTGATCGAAAATCCAACGCATTGGTTACTCTCCTTCGGGGCCGAGAATGAGGACGCGGGCGGCGTCGAGAAGAATCGCGAGCCGCGCACCGCTCTGACAGACGCCGGCGATATAGTCGGACTGCTGGGTCATTACGTCGGAAGGCGGAGGTTGCACGGTCTGCATGTCGATGCGCTCGACCTGCTGCACCGCATCGACGAGGAGACCGATGAGCCGTCCGCGGCTCGTCACGACGAGAATGCGGCTGCACGGAGTCGTCTCCGCGGATTCGAGGCCGAGCCGCACACGCAGATCGACGACGGGTAGCACCTTGCCGCGCATGTTCGTCACGCCGCGGATCACGCGCGGCGCATGTGGCACGCGTGTAATGCCAGTCACGCGAAGAATCTCCAGCACGTGGCTCACCGGCAGCGCATACGTTTCGCCGCCCAGCTCGAACGTCACCCATGTCTCGATGCGCTCGGCTTTGTGAGGAATCGCTTCCTCTCGTGCAACCGAATCCGCAAACGCATACAGAGCCTCGCGCGGATGCAGGACATCTTCGGCGAGACCTGTCGGCGGAAGTTCCGTGATGGTCATCGTGCAACTCCTCTGTTTAGTGAGGGACTCATGGCCACGAGCGACTTGGGATCGGTGATCAGCAGCACGCGGCCGTCGCCGAGGATCGTGGCGCCGGAGATTCCCGGGGGCGGCGTGCCGAGTTCGCCGAGGCTTTTCACGACGATCTCGCGCATGCCGATGAGATCGTCGACGAGCAGGCCGCGCGCTTTTCCGTCCGCTTCGATGATCACGACATAACGCCGCGCGTTCAGCGCCGCCGCCGAAGCCATGACCAGCCCGAGATCGAGAATCGGAACGACGCTTCCTCGCCAGTTGAACACCACCGCGTCATTCACGATGTGCATGTCGGTCGCCGCAAGCCGAATGCTTTCGACGATGGAGCTCAGCGGGATCGCATAGTCCTCGTCGTCCGCGCGCACGAGCATCGCGCGGATGATGGACAGCGTCAGAGGCAGCCGCACGCGAAAGTGCGTGCCGCGGCCGATGGTGGATGCGATCTCGATGTCTCCGCCGACGCGGCGCACAGCCTCGAGCGCAGCGGAAAGCCCCATGCCGCGGCCAGCGCTCATATCGGAATCGGAGCGCGTCGAGAAGCCCGCGTGGAACAGCAGCTTCAGCGGGTCGCCACCGGACGCGAGTCCCTTGCTCTCCGCGATGCGCACGACATGCTGCGGGTCGATCCCCGCACCGTCATCCCGCACGTCCATCCACACTTCATCCGACTGCACCGTCGCTGACAGCTCGATGGTTCCTTCGCGGCGTTTCCCCGCCGCAGCGCGCGCGTCAGGACGCTCGATTCCATGCGCGACCGCATTGCGCACGAGGTGTCCCAGCGATTCGTTCGCGGATTCGAGCAGCAGCTTGTCCATCGGCGTTTCGCCGCCGGTCACAACGAGCTGCGCCTCTTTCGATCCTTCCGCCGCCTCGTCGTGAACGATGCGGCGCAGCTGACCGAAGAGCACGCGGAGCGGCACCATGCGCATCGCGAGGATGTGGTCCTGCAGCAGCCCGAGAGTCTTGCCCAGTGCATCGTGCGCAGAGACGACGCTGTTCCACTCTTCGTCGTCGCGGCGCGCGTGAACGCCGCGTGTGATCGCATCATCGAGGCGGTTGCGGAACACGACCATTTCCGCCAGCAGATCTACGAGCTCGTCGAGCTCGGCGAACGGGACGCGCACGGCGCGCAACGCCTGCGCCGTCTGCTCGTGCGCGGAGTCCGCGCCGTGCGTCGTCGCCAGCAGCAACGTCCGGTAGTCGTCGAGCTCGCGCAGCAAGTCGCGGAGATCGGTCACTTCGATTCGATCCTCGAGTCCGTGCGCGGCAACCTGCAGATCGCGCAGGCCGACCATTCCTGCATTTCCCTTCAGCGTGTGCAACTCGCGCCGCGTATCCTCGAGCAACTCGTCACGCGCGGACGGATCGCGCTCCAGCGCCGCCAGCAGCAGCTCTTCGATGCGGTCACACCGCTCTTGCGCCTCGAGCGCGAACTCGGCGACGAAGCTGTCGAATACGCTGGACAACTCAGCCTTCCTGAGCGGCCGGAGCGAGCCAGCTCGCCGAGGGCTCGTTGAAGCCGAAGATGCGGTCGATCAACGCGTGCAGATCGGCGGGGCGGAATGGTTTCGTCACGTAGCCGCGCGCCCCGATTCGCAATGCCCGCAAGGTGTCGTCGCGGCTTCCTTCGGTGCTGACGACGATGACCGGGATGTCCTTGAAAATGCGCTGGGCCTGGCAGATGCGCAGGAATTCCAGTCCGCTCATCACGGGCATGTTGATGTCGAGCAGGATGAGATCGACGTCCGGATGCTGCGCGAGCCGGTCCAACCCTTCTCGTCCATTCATCGCGTGCAGCAACACGCCCTTCTTGAAGCGGTACTGGTGGAAAACGACTTCGTACATCCGATGCAACAACTCGGAGTCTTCGACGATCAGAATCTTTTGCAGTTTCATCGTGACCTCATTCGATCAATGCGCCAACGCGGGTACGGACGTGCGCCGTCGCATCCACTGGAAACCATTGCTGTGCGGAGAGAGGAAGACCGAGGAAGTAACCTTGCCCCAGCGAGACGCCGGCCTCGCGGAGTGCGTCGCATTCCGACTGCGTCTCGATCCCTTCGGCAATCAACTCGGCACCCGCGCTGTGCGCGAAGCCAACCATGCCGGCGATCAGGTCGTAGCGGCGCGACGAACGCGCAGTTCCCCGCACGAAGCTGCGGTCTAGTTTCAGGTATTGGGGATCGAGCCACAGCATGTGGTGCAGCCACGCATAGCGCGCACCGATGTCATCGAGCGCGAGCCGTACACCATCCTGGCGCAGCGGCCGCAGAGCGCGCCCGATGCCGCGCACGTGCGCGCGATCGGTCATTTCCGAAAGCTCGATGACCACGCGAGACAGCGAGATCTCGAGACAATCGAGCAGCCGCTGGATTTCCCTGATCCCCTCCGGCTTGCGCACGAGTGTCTCGCCATGCATGTTCACGAAGAGCAGTTGCGGAGCCTCGATCAGGCGTCCGAGCCGGATGGCGGACTGCACGCATGACACATCGAGCTCGTGAAACAACTCCCAGTCGATGACCGCGCGGTTGAAGATGCGGTTCGGTTCCGCCAGCGGCGTGCCGGCCGGGCCGCGCATCAATGCTTCGAAGGCGTGCACCGAATGATCGGCGAGATTCCGGATCGGCTGGAAGACGACGGAGTGAAACCCGCGATGCAGCAAATCGGCGATCGCCTCCATCGACTCGTGCGACGTCATGACCGACATAGACGCTCCACGGCACTCATGAGCTGCGCGGGCATGACCGGCTTTTCGAGGTAATATGCCGCGCCGAGATCGTGCGCGCGCGACATGACTGCGGGATTGCCGTAGCCGGTGATGAGAATGACTCCAGTCGACGCATCCTTGGCCCGCGCGCGATGAAGAATCTCGAGACCCTCCTCGCCGATCGCCGGCGTGAGACGAAGGTCGGTGATGATCAGCCGGTACGCCTGCTCCTCGATGGCCAGCGCCGCGTCGTCCATCGATGCGGCCACATCGACATCGCAATCGAGATGGCGCAGGAGCCGGCGGAACGCCTTGAGCGTGTCTTGTTCGTCATCGATGATCAGGATTCGTGGACGCATCGACGACGACAAAGAGCAACCGGTAGGCCAGCATGCGCCGGCGGCTAACTCTTTATTGCACCACTATTTGAGGAGTTGCGCCGCGTCTCAGTCTCACCGATCCGTCTCACGTGAGACGAGATGAGACGCTCGAAGCCTGCGATAAAGCGTCGCACGCGAAATGCCGAGATCCTGCGCCGCGCGGCGTTTGTCGCCGCCATTGCGCCGCATCGCGGCCAGCACATCGTCGTCGACCGGAGCAACACGTCCATCGCCAAGGTCGAGGTGTCGTGGCGCAATGGACTCACCGTTCGAGAACAACGCCGCGCGCTCCAGCACATTGCGCAGCTCACGGATGTTTCCGGGCCAGAGATGGCGTTCCAGAATCTCCAGAGCTGCCTCTTCGATCGGCGCGCTGCTCAGATGGTGAATGAGCGCGCGAATGTCACCGCTGCGCTCCCGCAGAGATGGAACGCGAATCGTGAGCATGTTGATGCGATAAAAGAGATCGCTGCGAAAGCGGCCATTGCCCACCGCGCTGTCGAGCGAATGGTTCGTCGCGCAAATCAGACGAAAGTCGCTCCGGCGCGTCGTGACCTCACCGAGCCTTCGGTACCGCTTTTCTTCGATCGTCTTCAGCAGCTGCCCCTGTACGAGGAGATCCATATCGCCGATCTCGTCGAGAAAGAGCGTGCCGCCATCGGCAGCGTCGAGCAGTCCTGGTTGTGCATCCGCGGCGGAAGTGAACGCTCCACGCGCATGACCGAACATCTCGTTGGCGAGCATCTCGCCGCGAAGCGCGGAGCAATTCACCTCGACGAACGCCTTCGCGTTTCGCAAGCTTTGCGCATGAATCCAGCGCGCGAGAACGCCCTTGCCTGATCCCGTTTCACCGGTGATGAGGACGACCGCATCGCTGAGAGCCGCGCTTTCAGCCAGACTCCGCGTCGCCTGCGCCTCGGCTCCTCTTCCGAAGAAGGGCTCGTTTGCGCTCGCAATCCGGCGCGAGGTCCGTTGCTTGCGCGCACCTCCCTCGATCATGCGTCGGAGGTACGAAGCAACCTCCGAGGGGTCGATGGGCTTCGTCACGAAATGATCGGCGCCACGACGCATCGCCTCGACCGCAATCGGGATATCGCCGGAGCCGGTAATGACGACGAGCGAAATCTCCGGCGAAGCGCGCCGGACTCCTTCGATCCAATCGAGACCGTTTCCGTCGGGAAGATTCAAGTCGAGGAGCATGCCGTCGTAACGCACGGATGCGAGTGCGTGGCGCGCTGCGGCGAGCGTGTCCGCTTCGTCGACGAAAAACCCGCTGCGCGTCAGAAACCGCGACATCGATGCGCAGAACGATTGCTCGTCATCGACGATCAGCAGTCGCGGCTTCACGAAGCGAACCCTCCTTCGCGTGAACTGGAAGAAAAATCTCGAACGTGCAACCGGGGTGCGGATCGTTGTTGCGCAGCGACACTCTCCCCCGATGGCGCTCGACGACGCTCTTGGCCAGCGCCAGCCCAAGGCCCGTTCCACCGCGGCGCGTCGTGAAGAACGGTTCGAACACGCGCTCGAAATCGCCATGCTTCACGCCACGACCGTCGTCCTGAACCGAGATCCGGCAGTCGCTGCCCTCGTCGGCGATCGTCACTCCGATCGAGACGCCGTCACCGCCGTGATAGAGCGCGTTGTCGAGCAGGTTGACGATCACCTGATGCATGCGCGTGCTGTCGACGAGCACCTGAGCTTCGCATTGGAGATCCGTCCGAATGCGCTCTGCATCCACTTCGGGATGCTCGTCGCGCCACAGCTTGACCGCTTCCGACACCACATCGGCTCCCCGCTTCTGCTGCAGCCAGATCTGATCGATCGGCTTGCCGATGGCCAGGAGATCGCGCATCAGCTTCGCCAGGCGGTCTACTTGCGAATGGACGATGTCGAACATCTCGCTGGCTTCGGGGTCATCGCCGTAGTCCAACTCGAGCGCTGCCGTCGCAGCTTGAATCGCATTGAGCGGATTGCGAACTTCATGAGCGACGCCGCTGACGAGATTTCCGAATCGCTCCATCTCCGCGGCCTTGCGCAGCCGCTCGATCAACTCGAGTTTCTCCGTCACATCGCGTTGAACGGCGACGAACCCCGTGATCGATCCGTCATTGCCGAGGATCGGCGAGATCGTCACATCGACATGAAAGAGCGCGCCGTTGCGCCGTCTGTTCACGATGTGCCCGGCCCAGGTCTTGCCCGACTTGATCGTGTTCCACATTTCGTGAATGGCTTCGCCAGGTTGCTCGACGGTCTCCAGAAGCATTTGCGCCGTGCGACCCACCGCCTCGTCACGACTGTAGCCGGTGACGATTTCGAACGCGGGATTCACGTACTCGATCGTTCCTTCGCGATCGAAGATGATCACGATGTCTTCCGCCTGTGAGATCGCCGTGGCGAGGCGTTGCCGCTCGCGCTTGTGAGCTTCGCGCTCCGTGATGTCGGTGACGACACCGCGATAGCCAGCAAGCGTTCCGTCGTCTGCGTACATCGGGGTCCCGCTCGCCTCCAGCAGCACGCGCGCTCCGTTGCGATGAAGGCCGATGACGTCGATGCCGGAAAACGCCCGTGGAGTTTCAAGGAACGGGAGAAGGATCTGCGCCACGTTCGCCCTCTCATCGAGAGGCGCCAGATCGCAGGCCGTCTTGCCAATGACTTCTTCCGGCGCGTAACCAAGAACATCGCGAACGCGGCCGCTCGCATAGGTGTAGCGCGCCTTTCGATCGCACTCCCAGACCCAATCCGCGGTCAACGTGACGATCTCGCTGAGCATGTCGCGATTGGCCCGCAGCTCTTCCTGCACCAGTTTCCGCTCGGTCACATCCTCGGTGATGCAGATCATGCCGTCGAATTCACCGTTCCTCATCAGGGGGATCATCCAACCGCTGTGTGTTCGCTCGTCTCCGTGATTCCGTTTCAGACTGATGTCATCGAACGGGACGGCTTGCAATGCCTTTCGCGCCTCGCGATACGCCGCGCGGAATGCCGCGAGACTCGCAGGCAGCGGACCGGATGTCGAGTCGTCGTTGAGCTCGTAAGGAAGGATGCCGGAGAGCTCGCGCATCGACGCATTCGCATAGGAGAGACGGCCCACCGCATCCGTGACGAAGACGCCGTTCACGATGTTCTCCAGGATGCGCTCGTAGAACTGCTTGAGGCGTGCAATCCGGTCTTCTCGCGCCTCCGCAGCAGTGAGGTCTTCGCCGATACTCACCACCCCGACCGGCCGTTCATCATGATCCCGAACCACCATGCGCATCCAACGGATGAGGCGCCGATCACCGCTGCGTGTGGCGATCAGGTATTCGGAGCTCTGCGGAAAATCGATCGAGGACAGGTTCTTGAGTGATGCGCAGATTTCCTGCCGCACCTCGGGCGCAACGAACACGTCAAACCAGCTCTTGCCGACGACTTCTTCAGCTTTGTATCCGGTCAGCTGCAGCAACCGCTCGCTGACGAATGAAATCGATCGGTCAGGCCTGATGAAGACCGCAATGATCGATGCGCGGTTCAACAGCGTGCGGGACACAGCACCCCAGATCTCCATCTCGTCCTGAGATGCACGCCGTTGACCGCGCCCGGAGAGGAAGCCGCGAAAGGCGACGAGCACTCCGATCAGCAGGAGGAGAAACCCAACCGCGAAGGCAATATCCCGGCTGCTCACGACACATCAACTCGAGGTCTTGTCGCCGCTGATTGGACCTGGCTCCACGGCGCGTCGTCAGTAGACGACGGTCACGCTGTTCAGGAAGTATTCATGATCACATCTTCCGGTGACACCGTTGCCGTTTGTGATTGAAACGACAATCGATCTACGATGACTGAGCGAGAGGTGGGCGGGGTGAAAAGCGAGATCGGCGATTTTCTCGATTACCTGACATTCGAGCGGAACGTCTCGGCCAACACGGTCGAGGCCTACCGCGACGATCTCGAATCCTTCCTTCGCTTTCTCTGCAACGACTACTTCACGATCGAGCGCGACCTGGTCGATCTCCGCAAAGTCGATCACCTCACGGTCCGCGCTTATCTGGCACATCTCGCACGCCGCAAGCTCGCGCGGACTTCGATCGCGCGGCATCTCTCCGCACTCCGCTCGTTCTTCAAGTACCTCATGCGCGAAGGACTCGCCGAGGCGAATCCGGCGCGAACGGTCGCGACTCCGAAACGGGAGAAGCATCTGCCGGCCGTGATGCAGCCGTCCGACATCTCGCTGCTCCTCGAGCAGCCCGACCTCGAGACGAACCTTGGCATCCGCGACCGAGCCTGGCTCGAGTTGCTCTATGCGTCCGGGTTGCGCATCAGCGAGCTCGTAGGAATCGACCTCGACGACATCGAAGTGCGCGCCCGTCTCGTGAAGGTTCACGGCAAGGGCTCGAAGGAGCGGATCGTTCCATTCGGATCAAAGGCGGAGGAGGCGCTGCGCGCCTACATGGCGGTGCGGGAAGCGGAGCCGGACGAGCAGGCGCTCTTCGTCAACTATCGGGGTGCGCGCATCACGACGCGGAGTGTGCGCCGGTTGTTCGACAACTATCTGCGCGACGCGTCACTGCGCGCCGGAATCTCGCCGCACACGATGCGCCACTCGTTCGCGACCCATCTGCTCAACGCAGGCGCCGACCTTCGCGGGATCCAGGAACTGCTGGGGCATGCGTCGCTCTCGACCACGCAGAAGTACACGCATCTGAACGACTGGGAGTTGATCAAGGTGTACAAGAAGGCGCATCCGCGGGCCTAAGCCTTTCATCCTGAGCGCAGCGAAGGATCAACGACGGCGCCGCCCGGATGGAGCCTCGGGCCGTGCTCGTTGCACGAGCCTCGCGGCGCCGTCGATGATGCCTCGACTTCGCTCGGCATAAACTACGCACGTGATCCGGGCGATCGTGCATCAGGGGTTCGTTGGCGAATCGATCGAATATTTCGCCGTCGTGTCGGGACCTGATGTCGACCGCCGCTTCTTTTTCGAGCAGATCTCCACCGGCCGTGGCGACATCGTCCGCTACTTCGGCGGCAACTCGGAGATCACGCTCAATCCCGAAGGTGTTCGTTTTCGAGGAAACGGCGGCATCTTCGGCGAGTACATGTTCGGAGGCCACTTCCCGGTCGGCGATCTTCTGAACGACGAAGTGGTGAACCGTCTCGTGCTCTTCGGCGCAACGGCGGATGCTCAGACGCACGAGCTGCGCTTCACCTCGCACACCGAAGGCTTCGAGACGTACGACAACCTGTTTCTGCAGGGCAACGCGATCGCGAACTATTTCTTCTTCGTCGACGATCGCAAGCGTTTCGCGGACGTTTCTGAACGACAGTCGCAGACGCTGCGCAATGCGGGCAAGCTGCTCAAGCGTTCGCGAAAAGTCGGCGAAGGAAAGTTCATCGCGCTCGGCAATGAAGTTCTCGAAGCGCTCGCCGAACCCGAGACGACGATCGTCATTCTGCGCATCGTGCAGCGTGCGAATCAGCGCTTCTCGGACGCCTGCCGCCAGGCCTACGCGAGCCACCGGTCGATGCAGGAAATCGGCGCGATCGCGAGCGAAGGCGTGGAGACGTATCAGCGCGAGCGGATCCAGATCGACGTCATCTATCACCATCGCGACAACCAGGAGCTGATCAACGAATACAAGCGCATCCTCGCGTCGTGCATCGGCTCGACGATCGGGCCGTCGGCGCGCGCACGGTTGATGCGCATTCGCACGCTGTCGCTTCGCAACGAAGTCCCGCTGTCGATCTTCGATACGCTCGAAGAAATCGTCCTGCAGGAAACGCGGCTCACGACCACGGAGCAGGAACCCGACTACATCCAGTCCACCCGCGAGATCCTGGGCGGCTTCCTCCTCGGCAAGAACATCACACGCAAGCTCTCCTCGCTCGACATGGTGCAGCTGATGGAGAACAAGCAGAAGGCGGGGGCGAATCGCGATCAGACGTTCGAAGAGCTGCTGCTCGATACCGGACGGCTCATCGACGAGATCTCTCGCGAAGAGGAAGACTTCGAGCGGCTCGAGTCGTTCGGCGAACTCATTACGCTGTTCGATCGCATCGATCACACCACCACGCTCGTGAATAAGCTCGCGTTCATGGATGACGTCGAGTTGTCGAACGAGCAGGTGCGCTCTCTGCTCGGCAACATGCAGGTCTTCGAGAAGCTGCGGCGCGGCCTGTTCCAGCTGCTCTTCATCGACCCGATCGTCGCCAACGAATACGCGTTGTCGTACGGAAAGAAGAAGCTCTACGCGCTGACGCTGGGCCTGATCTCGATCGAGAACAACGAGGCCTCGATCGGCGACGTCGTCGAGTCGATCACCGCCATCAACCGCAATGAGCGCGCGTACTTCGCGGTCTACAAGCTCGCGCGCCGGCGCATGATGAATTTCTACCTCGAGCTCAATACGCCGGAAGGGCGCGAGACGTTCCGCCGCGAAATGCGCGACGAGATCGCGCGCGACGAGGCTCTGAGCGATCTGCAGGACCTCATCAACGAGTCGCTGCTGGAGGACGTCATCACCAAGATCCGGCTCGAGGCGTTCTACATCAACCAACTGCTGCCGAAGATCATCGACGAGCAGGATGCGAAGCTGCGCAGCGACTTCCTCTCGAACTCCGGCCTCGACCGGTTCCAGATCGAAGAGCTCGAGTCGGAGTACTTCGAAATGCGCGCGTTCCCGCCGCAGATGCTCGAGGCGATTCAGCGGCCTTAGTAGTTCGGCATGCTGAGCGCAGCGAAGCATCAACCAAGGCGCCGCGCTGATTTGGCCACGGGTGAACGCCTGTGGCACATTGCTCGCTGCGCCTTGGTTGATCCTTCGCTGCGCTCAGGATGGAAAATGACAAACCGCCTCGCCAACGAAACCTCCCCCTACCTTCTCCAGCACGCCCACAACCCCGTCGACTGGTACCCCTGGGGCGCCGAGGCGTTCGCCAGGGCGAAAGCGGAGAACAAGCCGGTCTTTCTCTCCGTCGGCTATTCCGCCTGTCACTGGTGCCACGTGATGGAGCGCGAATCGTTCGAGAGCGACGCCATCGCTGCAATCCTCAACGAGTACTTCGTTTCGATCAAAGTCGATCGTGAGGAACGTCCCGACGTCGATTCGATCTACATGGAAGCGGTGCAGTTGATGAGCGGTCATGGCGGCTGGCCGATGTCGGTCTTCCTCACGCCGGATGGCGCGCCGTTCTATGCCGGCACCTACTTCCCTCCCGACGATCGTCACGGCATGCCGGGATTCCGGCGCGTGCTCACGCATGTCTCGGACGCCTTCCGCCATCGGCAGGAAGACGTGAACGACGCGGCAAGAGAAGTCGTCTCCGCGATCGGCAACACTTTGCGTTCTGCCACGGGACGCGAGAGCGGCGGCGTCACGAACGACGCACTGGCGCAGGCCGTCGCGCACATCTCGCAGAATTACGATCCCGTACACGGAGGTTTCGGCAGCGCTCCGAAGTTTCCGCCGTCGATGACGCTCGACTTCCTGATGCAACTGGACGGCGGGCGCGACATGGTCGTCAACACATTGACCAAAATGGCGTGCGGCGGAATGTACGACCAGGTCGGCGGCGGCTTCCATCGCTACTCCGTCGACTCGCGCTGGCTCGTGCCCCACTTCGAGAAAATGCTCTATGACAACGCGCTCTTGGCGCGCCTTTTCACGCGCGCATGGCAATGGACGAAGGATTCTTTCTTCGCCCGCATCGCCAACGAGATCCTCGGTTACGTGCAGCGCGAGATGACCTCACCCGAAGGAGGCTTCTACTCATCCCAGGATGCAGACTCGGAGGGAGAGGAAGGGAAGTTCTACGTCTGGTCGCGCGGCGAAGTCATGGGGATTCTGGGTGCTGATGAAGGCCGCATCTTCTGCGCGCTGTACGACATCACGGAGCACGGCAACTGGGAAGGCCGCAACATTCTCAATGTTCCGCGCGATCCCGAGTCGGTCGCCGCAGACCTCGGCATCACGATGGAGCGGCTCAGCGAGGTCGCCGCGCGCGGCAAGTGCAAGCTGTACGGAGTGCGCGCTGAACGCGTGGCACCGGGGCGCGACGACAAGATCCTCACCGGATGGAACGGCTGGATGCTGGCGGCATTCGCAGAAGCGAAGCTGGCGTTCGGTAAGTACGAGGATGTCGTGCGGAAGAACGCCGAGTTCCTTCTCGCACGCAACGGCAGACGCACCGAACGTATCGCCGGTCTGCTCGAAGACTACTCGGGCGCGGCCTGGGGACTCACGCTGGCGTACGAAGCAACGCACGAGCATCGATACCTCGCGGCCGCTCGTCAACACGTTGACGAGATCGTCAGCCGCTTTTCCGATGACGAGAACGGCGGCTTCTTCGACACCGCGATCGATCACGAGAAACTGATCACGCGTCCCAAAGACGTCTTCGACAACGCGACGCCCTCGGGGAACTCCGTCACGTGCGATCTGCTGCTCCGCATGGCTGTCCTGTTCGGCGACGACAATTACGCACGGCTTGCGACCCGTGCGCTCGATGCAGTGTGGCCGCTCGCCAAGCGCTATCCGTCAGGCTTCGGGTTTCTGCTCGGCGTCGCTGCATGGCGGCTCGGTCAACCAAAGGAGATCGCGATGACAGGCAACGACATCGCCGCATTGGAACGCGTGATCGGCGAGACGTATCTGCCGCATCGGATTCTCGTCGCCGGCGAAGGCTCGGCGTCGCTTCCGCTGATGGAAGGACGCCCGCACGATCGAACGATGGCGTATGTCTGCCAGGGCTACGCGTGTCAGGAGCCGACCGCGGATCCGGAAAGGCTGCGGCAATTGCTCACCGTGTAGGACAGGCGCCCTCGCCTGTCCTGCAACCTACGGCGTCTTCGGCACGATCACGGGCTTCGTTTTCGCCTGTGGACTGTAGTTCCCCGCGTAGTCCACGGCGACGACACCAAATGTGTATTCAGTACCCGGCACGACGGAAACATCCCTGAACGTCGTTTGCGGAATGATGGTCTTGGAGAGGAACAGCTCCTTCTGCCCCGGCTCGTAGCGGAAGACCATGTACCCGCCGACGTCAGGTGCGTCGACCGGATCCCAGACGAGACGGACGGCGCCCGTCTCGACCAGCGCCGCAAGCCCGGTTGGCGCTGGCGGCGGCTGCAGATCCTTGAACGCAGCATTCACCGCCGGCGTGATCTCGCTCTCGATGCGCGGCGGCCCCGCCACTGCAACGGCTGCCACGCGATACTCGAAGTTTCCATACGGCGGCACATCGATGAAATTCGTGCCGGTCACAGGCGCGGGATTCACTGCGAGGCTCAGCTCGTTGAAGCTCTCGCCGGCCGCAGTTCTGTAGATGTTGTAGCCAACGGGCTCTCCGCTGCTCGACTTCGACCACGTCAGCGCAACACCTTCTGGCCTGGGCTCTGCTTTGAGATCAGCCGGTGCGGACGGCGCGACGCGCGGGGTGATCACGGCGAGATTCGACAGGCCACCCGTAGCCGTCTCCCCTTCCGTCACGACGCCATAGGTCAGCCGCAACGGCCGCTCATCTGCGGTCTCGAAGGGCGGCGTATCTTCAAACGTCAGCTTGGCCCCGTTCGTCGCGGCCGGAAGGCTGGCACCTTCGATGCTGTCGACCTTCGTCTTGAGTTTGTTGAACTGCCCAGCTGTGAGCTGCGGGACTTTCCCGACGTCGGACGCTGAGGGCAGCGGTTCGCTGTAGCGATAGACGGTCACGCCTTTGATCGGACCGAGCTTTTTCCCGGCGGTCGTCACCGAGGGATAGCTCCAGGCGAGAACAATGCGTGACCCTCGCTGTGTTACAAGAAGGTCGTTCGTCGCCTGAGGGATCATCGGCACCGGCGGTTTCGGGTCGCCGCGCTTGCCACAGGCGAGGATCGCGAGAACAACGAGCAAACAAAGCCGTTTCACGGCGGCGATTGTACTGGAGTCAACATGTGCGGAATCATCGGATACGTCGGTACACGTGATGTCGTGCCGGTTCTGATCGGCGGCTTGAAGAAGCTGGAGTATCGGGGATACGACAGCGCAGGGATCGCCGTCGTCAATGGCAGCGGAGTGGAAGTCGTACGTGCCGAGGGAAAACTGTCGAATCTCGAGGCCAAGCTCGGCGACAAGAATCTCAGCGGCTCATTCGGCATGGGCCACACGCGCTGGGCCACGCACGGAAAGCCGAACGAGAACAACGCGCACCCGCATCGCGACTGCACCGGGCAGGTCGTCGTCATCCACAACGGCATCATCGAGAACTTTCTCTCGTTGAAGCAGCGCCTGCAGAGCGCAGGGCACGAGTTCAAGACGGAGACGGACACGGAAGTCGTCGCTCATCTGATCGAAGAGCGAATCAAGAACGGCGCGAAGTTCGTCGATGCGGTGAAGCAGACGCTGAAAGAGCTCGAGGGGCACTTCGCGCTGGTGATGATCGATGGCAGCGAACCGGGAACGATCATCGCTGCCAAGCACGGCCCGCCGCTCGTCGTAGGCCTCGGCGAGAACGAGAACATCATCGCGTCCGATGTCGCGCCGCTGCTCGCCTATACGCGCAACATCATCTATCTCGAGGACGGCGAGTATGCGATCGCCGATCAGCAAGACGTTCGTGTGTTCGACAAGAACGACAACGACGTCACACGCCCGCCGAAGAAGATCCTGTGGGACGCCGTGATGGCCGAGAAGGAAGGCTACCGGCACTACATGCTCAAGGA
>CAZKID010000093.1:0-15006 GCA_964552405.1 uncultured Thermoanaerobaculia bacterium | reverse complement strand
GTTTGGACGTGAACGTCGCCCATCCCGGCAGACCGCAGCCCATGTTGTTGAAGTACAGGTTCAGATCGCGCGCGGTGCCCTTGTGCAGCGTCGTCTTCATGTCCCTCTCGGCAGTGCTGCCGGGCTGGCAGGTGTACCACGCATCGTTGTCCGACGTGTCGGTCGTAGCGAGCGAGAACTTGAATGGCGTCGGTGCTCCGCCGGTGATGCCTGCATACGAGTCGTTGAGAACCTTGATCTGATTATTGATCGCAGTGGATGAAACACCACCCTGACCTGCCGAGCTGCGGATCACGTGGACATAGACATTGACCGTGACCGAGCCGGCTGCGCGATCGCTGCCGAAGAGCGCATCGCTCTTGATGCGGCTGGCGCGCATCGAGTTCGTGTATTCCTCGATCATCAACGCTTCCTGCTCGCTGACCGGCCGCGTGCCGCAGTAGTGATCGAACTGATCGCGATAGTTTCCTTTGAGCTCCCGACGAAGTTCCTGGGCCGAAGCGATCCCCGTCATGAGCGAAAGGGCCGCGGTAAGTACGACGATTGAACGACGATTCATGAAACGTTTCTCCTATTTTCCTTCCCGAGCGATTGAAGGCGCCTAGGGCAAGCGGAGTGCCAACGCTAAGTCATTGAAAACATGAGGAGGACCCTTGCCTGACACGGGTCAGCACGAAACCCGATGCTCAGAAAGTGAGCCGGGATGCGCGCGATTTTTAACCCTGTGAGCGATGGGTCAGCGGCAGCAGACAGCAGGCAGCAGACAGCAGGCAGCAGGCAGCAGACAGCAGGGGAGCGGAGGGCGAGAACTGGGTGGCAGACAGCCAATAGCGAGACTAGTCCCTGCTGCTCGCTGCGAAGAAACTGTTGCCCGACCTGCTGCCTGCTGTCTGCTGTCTGCTGCCTGCTGCCTGCTGCCTGTTCTGAGCTACCATGCGCCGCCATGCAGAATCAGCTCTTCATCAACGGCGAGTTTGTCGCCGCACAATCAGGCGAGACCTTCGCCACCATCAATCCAGCAACGGAAGAGACCATCACGAATGTCGCGTCGGCGGGAGCTGGTGACGTCGATGCCGCCGTGCGCGCGGCGCGTGCGCAGATGGAGCCGGGCAGCGAGTGGCAGAAGATGAAGCCGCGCGATCGCGCGAAAGTCCTCTGGCGCATTGCCGACATGTTGTCGGCGAAGGCCGAAGAGATCGGCCGCATCGAAACGCTCGACAACGGCAAGCCGATCTTCGAGTCTCAGTACGTCGACACACCCGCCGCCGCCGAATGCCTTTACTACTTCGCCGGCTGGAGCGGAAAGACCACGGGCGACACGATCCCCGTTGCGGACAATGCGTTCACGTACACGCTGCGCGAGCCGATTGGCGTCGTCGGCGCAATCACGCCGTGGAACTTTCCGCTGATGCTCGCCGTCTGGAAGATCGCGCCTGCACTCGCGTGCGGCAACACGGTGGTGATCAAGCCTGCGTCGAACACATCGCTCTCGCTGCTCAAGTTCGCCGAATACGCGAAGGAGTGCGGACTCCCGGCCGGCGTGTTGAATGTGATTCCCGGAAAGGGGAGCGTCGTCGGCAACGCGATGGTCGATCATCCGGGCATCGACGCGATCGCGTTCACCGGTTCGACGGATGTCGGCAAGCAGTTGATGGCGCGCGCAGCGAAGACGCTCAAGAAAGTCTCTCTCGAGCTGGGCGGCAAGTCGCCGAACATCGTCTTCGCCGACGCCGATCTCGAAGCCGCATCGCGCGGTGCGCTCAATGCAATCTTCTACGGCAAGGGTGAAGTCTGCGCGGCAGGCTCGCGGCTGCTCGTCGAAGAATCGGTGCACGACGAGTTGATGTCGAAGATTGCGGACCGCGCCTCCAAAATGGTTGCCGCCGATCCTCTCCATCCCAAGACCCGCCTCGGCGCCATCGTGTCGAAAGAGCAGATGGAGAACGTGCTTTCCTATGTGGAAGCGGGAAAGAGCGAAGGGGCGAAGTTGCTCACCGGCGGCGAGCGCGCCGACATCGGCACCGGCAAGGGCTACTTCATCAAACCGACGATCTTCGATGACGTCGATCCGAACATGCGCATCGCGCGCGAGGAGATCTTCGGGCCGGTCCTGGCGACGATCCGCTTCAAGGATGCCGACGACGCAGTCGCGAAAGGCAACGCGACGGTGTACGGACTCGCCGCTGCCGTGTGGACGAAGGATGTGTCGAAGGCGCATCGCATCGCGCGCTCGATCAAAGCCGGCACCGTGTGGGTGAACACCTACAACCTCTACGATCCGGCGCTGCCGTTCGGCGGATTCAAGGAGTCGGGCTTCGGACGCGATCAGGGGAAGGACGCGCTGGAGAAGTACATGCAGACAAAGAGCGTGTGGGTGAATTTGTAAGGCTGTCTCACATTCCTCGTCGTTTTCGCGGCGGTGCGGTAATCAGTTTTCGCGCCGCCGCGGCTGCATCGACGAGACCATAGCCATACTCCTCATCCCAGCCGGGACTGCCCAAATCGTGTGCAGTGCTCGTCATCGCGTCGCGAATCTCCTGCGCCGTTGCAGCCGGTTTCAGTGACCACAGCAAGGCCGCGATAGCCGCCACATGCGGCGCGGCTTGCGACGTGCCATCCAGTCGCGCGTAGTCTTCGGTGCGCATCGTCAGCGTGACGGTTTCGCCGAGGTGTTTGAGAAGGGTGGGGGTGTCGGCGTGGAGGATCGCGCCGGCGAGCGGCCATCCTGTCCGCTTTTCCAGCGACCACGCTGCGACCGAGGAGTCGTCCGTATTCGCGATGATCACGCCGATCGCGCCGGCCTCCATTGCGTTCTCCGCCTGTTGCGTGAACGTCAGCTCGCTTCGTTGCATGACTGCGATGCCGTCGCGCACGGCCGCAGGAAACTCGCCCGCGCGGCCCGATCCGCAATCGAGCACGCGAGCCTTGACCGTCATCTGATGCGAGCCCGCGATGAAGCCCAGACGAATCGGCAGCTCGCCATCGATGTAGAGGAACGATGCTGGCACGCTGTTCGTCGTGATCGTCGAAAGAACGTCGACGCCCGGGGCCATGAGCGCGAGCCGCGGACCGGTCGCCGAGCGAACGTATCGCTGACCGCTGCTGTCCACGGCGCCGACGCTGATCACTTCGGGCAGCACGGCCGGATATCCCATGTCAGGATTAGGGAATCCCGCCGAGGCGACGAGCAGGACGCCTGCGGCCGCGGCGTTTCGAACGGCATCGATCGCGGACGCGGGCATCGACGAATCGGAGAACGACATGTTCACGATCCAGTTGCCGCCACGCGCCTGCTTCTGTTGCGTCACCCAATCGAGTGCCGCCGTGATTGCGTCCCAACTCCCGGCTCCCTGTTCGTCGAAGACTTTGGCGGCCCACAGATGGACGGCCGGTGCGATGCCGGTCACGCCGATGTCGTTGTCGTCCGCGGCGATGATTCCGGCCAGGTGCGTTCCGTGACGCCCGGCGTCATAGGGTGGTTGCGTCGGATCGAGCGCGTTGAAGCCGCCCGCGTATGCCATTTGCAGGTCCGCGTGGTTGAAGTCGATGCCGCCATCGATTACCACCACGTTGACATTGGCGCCTCGGGTCAATGGCCACACTTGCGCCGCGTGGACCGCATCGACGTTCCAGCCAACCGTTTGTGCCGCGCCGAGCGCGTTCGTGACCGCGATGAGGAACAGCGCAAGGAGTTTGTGCATTAATATGCCGCTTCTCAGTTCTGAGTTCTGAGTACTGAGTGCTGAGTGGGGTTTTACTCAGAACTCAGCACTCAGAACTCAGAACTCAGTACTCAGTACTCACGTTAGTGACGGAGTGAACTATGAACAAGAAATCTGGAATCGCGTTTCTCGCAGCCGCCTCGCTGATGCTCTTCGGTTGCCCTCCGAAGGAAGCACAGCAGGGCGGAGGCGCAACGACCTCGGCGGCGAGTGGCGGCGGTGAGATTCTCGTCGGTGAGTATGGCTCGCTGACCGGTCCTCAGGCCACCTTCGGGCAGTCGACGCACAACGGCATCATGCTCGCCGTCGACGAGATCAACGCTGCGGGCGGCATCAACGGCAAGAAGATCAAGGTCATCACGGAAGATGACCAGTCGAAGCCAGAAGAGGCGTCGAACGCCGTCTCGAAGCTGATCTCGCAGAACGGTGTTATCGCCGTCCTCGGCGAAGTCGCATCGTCGGCATCGAAGGCCGCCGCGCCCGAGTGCCAGGCGAACAAGGTCCCGATGATCACCCCCTCGTCGACGAACGAGGCGGTCACGAAGATCGGCGACTACATCTTCCGCATGTGTTTCATCGACAACTATCAGGGCCCGGTGATGGCGAATTTCGCCATCGAGGACCTTCACTCGACGAAGGCTGCGATCCTGACCGACATGAAGAACGACTACTCGACCGGCCTCACGGCGGTGATCGAGGAGACGTACAAGAAGGCCGGCAAGCAGATCGTCGCCAAGGCGAACTACGCCAACGGCGACGCCGATTTCCATTCGCAGCTCACTGCGATCCGCGCCGCGGGCCCGGACGTCATCTTCGTTCCCGGCTACTACACGGACGTCGGTCAGATCGCGAGCCAGGCGCGCGAGCTCGGCATCAAGGTGCCGTTCGTCGGTGGCGACGGCTGGGAGTCGCCGAAGCTGCTCGAGATCGGCGGCAAGTCGCTCGAAGGCTGCTTCTATGCGAACCACTACTTCACGGATGATCCGGCTCCGGTCGTACACGACTTCGTGCAGAAGTACCAGCAGCGCAACAACCAGGTGAAGCCGGATGCCCTCGCGGCCCTCGGCTATGACGCAGCACGCGTGCTCGCCGACGCGCTGAAGCGTTCCGGCGGCAAGGGTGGCGCATATCTGAAGAACGCGATCGCGGCGACGAAGGGTTTCGCCGGCGTCACCGGCACGATCACGCTTGGTCCGGATCGCAACCCGATCAACAAGAAGATCGTCATCGAAGAAGTGAAGAACGGCCAGCTCACGCTGCGCAAGAGCATCGAGCCTAAGTAGAACATCTGGGTTACGCGGGCTCGCGGTCACGCGGGCCCGCGGTTCCTGCTTCGAGTTCTCATCGCGCATCCGCGAGCCCACGCGCCCCCGTAACCAAATTTATTCTTTACAACTCCTGTCCCCACAGGTAGTTTTCGCTCGCCTTATCCATTTTCCAATGGAGACGATTCTTCAGAACCTGCTCAACGGGATTGCCCTCGGCTCGATTTACGCGCTGATCGCCCTCGGCTACACGATGGTCTACGGCATCCTGAAGCTGATCAACTTCGCCCATGGCGATGTTTTCATGGTCGGCTCGTATGTCGGCTACTACATCGGCAATGCGCTGATGAAGCAGTCGAGTAATCCTTCGATCATCCAACTCGTGCTGGTCATGCTGGCGTCGATGCTCACCTGCGCGATCCTCGGGTTCACGATCGAGCGCGTCGCCTATCGCCCGCTGCGGAACGCGCCGCGCATCGCTTCGCTGATCACCGCGATCGGCGTCTCGTTCTTCCTGGAGTATGGCGGGCAGCTCGTGTTCGGCCCCGATCCCAAATTTTTCCCGACACTGCTCGACAAACACGTTCTTCATTTCGGCAGTGTCACGACGACGAACTATCAGCTCATCGTCCTCGGCGTTTCGATCGTGGTGATGGCGTTGCTGCAGTGGATCGTCTTCGGTACGAAGTTCGGCCGTGCGATGCGCGCCGTCTCGTTCAACTTCGAAACCGCCGCATTGATGGGCATCCCCGTCGATCGCGTCATCTCGTTCACCTTCATCCTTGGTTCGACGCTCGCGGCAGTCGGCGGAACTCTTTTCTCGCTGTCGTATCCGAAGATCGATCCGCTGATGGGGGTGCTGCCCGGACTCAAAGCATTCGTCTCCGCGGTCCTCGGCGGGATCGGCAACGTGCCGGGCGCAGTCGTAGGCGGCATCGTGATCGGCATCATCGAGGCGTTCGTCGGCGGCAGCCCGCTGTCGAGCTGGCGCGACGCGATCACGTTCGTGATCCTGATCCTCATCCTGCTGTTCCGTCCGTCGGGATTGTTCGGCAAATACCAGGCGGAGAAGGTATGAGAAGCGAAATTGAAAATTGAAAATTGAAAATTGAAAATGAGAGACGGATACCGCCGTACCCAATTTTCAATTTTCAATTTTCAATTTTCAATTTGAGATCGTGCGGGGGAAGCTTTTGAAGAATTTCCCTTGGTTGCTGCGCGATCTCATTTATCTCGCCGTCTTCGTGGCGATCCTCCTCGGTATCACGTACGGTCTCGACTACGCCGCTTCCGTCTGGCCGGTGATGCGTTACTACAACCGCATCCTGGCGATGATCGGCATCAACATCACGCTCGCGGTCTCGCTGAACATCATCAATGGACATGCGGGACAGTTCTCGCTCGGGCACGCCGGGTTCATGGGCGTTGGCGCGTACATGTCGGCGGCGATGACGTTCTACACGTTCGCGCCGATCGTCGCGAAGTATCCCGAGGGGAGCACGCAGGCGTTTCTCGCGCAGAACGGGCTGTTTCTCGTCGCGATCCTCATCGGAGGGATCACGGCGGCGACCGCCGGGTATCTGGTCGGGCTACCGTCGCTGCGACTGCGTGGTGATTACCTCGCGATCGTGACGCTCGGCTTCGGCGAGATCATTCGTGTGATCATTCTGAACGTCGACAAGGTCGGCGCGGCGCGCGGCTTCTCCGGCATTCCGACGTGGGCCAATTTCTTCTGGGTCTACTTCTTCTGCGTGATGACGATCGTCATCTCGATCCGCCTCGTCGCCTCGTCGGTCGGCCGCGCGTTCCTCGCGATTCGCGAAGATGAGATCGCGGCGAATGCGATGGGTGTCGACACCACGCGTTACAAGGTGAAGGCATTCGTCATCGGCTCGTTCCTGGCCGGTGTGGCAGGCGCACTCTTCGCGCACTATCCGCCGGCGTACCTCAATCCGACGGCGTTCACGTTCCTCCGTTCGTTCGACCTCGTGGTGATGGTCGTCCTCGGCGGACTCGGGTCGATCTCCGGCTCGATCGTCGCGGCCATCGTGCTGACGTATCTGCAGGAAGGTCTGCGCGCGTTCAGCGAATACCGCATGGTCGTTTACGCGCTCGTGCTGATCATCCTCATGCGCACGCGGCCGCAGGGACTGCTGGGTCGCCGCGAGCTGTGGGACTTCCTTCCGAAGCGCAAGGACACGACCGGACGCGAATCCGGTTCAGGGCCGGCGGTGGACTGATGGTGACGGCGAATCCCAACGCACCGATTCTCGATGCGCGGAACGTGACGATCCGCTTCGGCGGACTCACGGCCGTCTCCGATTTCAATCTCTCGATTCAACCGCACGAGCTGATCGGTCTGATCGGACCGAACGGCGCGGGCAAGACGACGGTCTTCAATCTGCTCACGGGTGTGTATCGTCCGACTGAAGGGACGATCGCCGTGAGCGGCGTGCCGACGACGCAGTTCAAGCCGTTCCAGATCACCGCGCTCGGTCTCGCGCGCACGTTCCAGAACATCCGTCTCTTCAAAGAGCTCACCGTGCTCGAGAACGCGAAGATCGGCGGGCACATCCACTACAAGTACTCGGCGACGTCCGCGTTCCTGCACACGAATCGCTTTCATGGTCACGAAGATGCGGCGGAAGCCGAAGCGATGAAGCTGCTGCAGATCTTCAACCTCGAACGGCGCGCGCGCGACTTCGCGAAGAACCTGCCGTACGGAGATCAGCGCAGACTCGAGATCGCACGCGCACTCGCCGCGAAGCCGAAGCTGCTGCTGCTCGACGAGCCGGCCGCCGGGCTCAATGACAGCGAGACGCGCGAGTTGATGAAGACGATTCATGACATCCGCGATCGCTTCGGCATCGCGATTCTTCTCATCGAGCATCACATGGAGCTCGTGATGGGCATCTGCGAGAGGATCTTCGTGCTGAACTTCGGCAAGACGATCGCGCAGGGAACGCCTGACGAAGTTCAGAACAATCCGGCCGTCATCGAGGCCTATCTCGGTGAGCCCGCGGAGCTGGCGGATCTATGAGCCCGATTCTCTCCGTGCGTGGACTCGAAGTGGCGTATGGCGCGATCACGGCGCTGCACGGGATCGATCTCGAAGTCGAGAAGGGACAGATCGTCACGCTCATCGGCGCGAACGGAGCGGGGAAGACGACGACGCTGCGTTCGATCTCCGGACTGCTCAAGCCGCGCAATGGCTCCGTCTCGTTCAACGGCGACGACATCACCGGCGTGAAGCCGCACATCATCACGGCGCGCGGCATGTCGCACGTGCCGGAAGGCCGCGGGATCTTCGCCAATCTCACCGTCTCGGACAACCTCGAGCTCGGCGCCTACCTCCGCAAGGACAAGGTGCAGCAGTCGGAGTATGAGCGAATCTTCTCGCTCTTCCCCGTTCTCAAAGAGCGGATGAAGCAGAACGCGGGAACGCTGTCCGGCGGCGAGCAGCAAATGCTCGCGATCTCCCGTGCACTGATGTCGAAGCCGCAGGTGCTGCTGCTCGACGAGCCTTCGCTTGGACTTGCACCGCAGATGGTGCAAACGATCTTCCGCGTCATCCGCGAGATCAACGCCGAGGGGACGACGATCCTGCTGATCGAGCAGAACGCGCACATGGCCCTCGTCACCGCCCATCGCGGGTACGTGATGGAGACCGGGCGGATCGTGCTGGCGGATGACACGAAGGCGCTGCTGGCCTCGGACAGAATCAAAAAAGCGTACCTCGGCGGCTAACTCAGCACTACAACTCAGCACTCAACTTGCAGCGTTCGCCTCCAGCAAGGAGGTTTTTCATGCTGCAACGAATTACACTCGTGATTGCCGTCATCATCCTCGTGGCTCTGCCCGGTATGGCAGAGCAGGATGCCGACGTCATTCAACAGGCGCAGGCCGTTTTGCACGCGGCAGATCAGGCGGGAGCGCGAAATTACGCGACCTCGCTTTACGATGAGGCCGCTGCGCATGTCCGTTTCGCGCAGGACAATTGGAGCTCATCGAAAAACGATTTGCGCGAGCGCGCGCGGAAAGAGGCGATCGAGGGTTTGTGGGCCGCTCGAGCAGCGCTCGCCAAGGCGAACTGGATCGGAACCAACGACGCGATCCGCAACCTTCAAACCGACATCCGCCGTCTGGGCAGCACCGTCGATGTCGCGCTGGCCGAGGAGTCTCCGACGCTCGCGCTGCAGCGAGGGACCTCGTCGAAGGAGCGCGTCGCGTTTGCGCAAGCCGCACTCGATCAGGCGCGTGCCGCGGGAGGTGCGCAGGTTGCGGCCAGCGATCTCGACACCGCGCAGAAGAATCTCGATGGAGCGCGCAAGGTGACGAAGGCGGGCGGCAACAACGGGGCCGCGGACTACCTCGCTTATACGTCGGAAATGATGGCGCGCCGCGCGTATTACCTCGCGCGCGCAGCAGAGGCAACCAAGCAGATCACACCTCTGCAGTTGACTCGCACGCAGCTCGCGCAGGCGCAGACGGAGCGTCAGGCCGCGCTCGAGCGCCAGCAACGCGAGGAAGCGGAGCGCCGCGCCGCAGACCTGCAGCGGCAGCTCGCAGCGGAACAGGCCAATCGCGAATCGCAGCAGGCGCAGTTGCAGGCGTTGCAGACGCAGATCGAAGAGCAGCGCAAGGCGCAGCAGGCACGCATCGATGCTGATCGCGCTGCGCGCGAAGCAGCAGAACGCCAGCTCTCGGACATCTACGGACGTTATGAGTCGGCGATCACCTCCGGCACGCCGAGTGATGTCGAGATGCTGCGGCGTCAGGTTGAAGATCAGCAGCTCTCGCTGCGCTCGATTCAGGAACGCGAGCGTCTGAGCGAGCAGATGATGGACGCGCAACTGCAGGGACTGCGGAATGATCTCGCCGCATCCCAGCAGCACGGTGCCGATGCGCAGTTGCTCGCGCAGCGGCAGGCCGAGTTGCAGCAGCGTCAGGCGGAGCTGGAGCAGGTGCGGAAAGACCGCGAGGCCGATGCCGCGCGCTTCACGCAGATGCAGCAGTCGCATGCAGCGGCAATCGCCGATGCGACCGCCAGGCGGCAGCAGGCCGAGGCACAGGCGCAGGAGCTGAAGGCGCAGGCGGAGGCCGCGCAGAAGGTCGCGGAGCAGGCGCGCGCACAGGCCGAGCAGTCGCGCAAGCAGGCCGAGGCAACACAGGCGGAGCTCGATCGAACGAAGCAGCAGCTGGCTCAGCGTGATGCCGAAGCGCAGCGGATGCGGATGGAAGCCGAGCTCGCGAAGCTCGCGCAAACGCGTAGCGACAAACGCGGCTTCGTCGTCGCGCTCTCCGGCGGGCTCCTGTTCGATACCGGCAAGACGTCGTTGAAGGCCGGCGCGAAATCCACGCTGACGAAGATCGCGGACCAACTGAAGACGAATCCCGCATCACGCATCAGCGTCGAGGGACACACGGACAGCGTGGGAACGGAGCAGAAGAATCAGGAGCTCTCCGAGAAGCGTGCGAGTGCGGTTCGCGATTTTCTCGTGAATGCCGGCGTCCCTGCGGATCATGTGAGCGCAGCCGGCAAGGGTGAAGCCGAGCCGATCGCGACGAACAAGACCGCGGCAGGACGCCAGCAGAACCGAAGAGTGGAATTGGTGATTACGCAGTAGCAGCAGCGCGCTCGATGAACGACTTCCAGTCGTGCATCTTCTGCGCGTACGACTCCTGACTCATGCCGGCGATCGCCTGATCGCCGGCAGCGGAGAGTGCGACGAACGTGTACGTGACGCCCACTCGGGTCGAGGTGATGCTCGCCGCCTTGCAGACAACATCGATGCGCGCCACGAGATCGTCTCCTTCCACGCGGTAGTACGTGACTTCGTGCGCCTCGCGATCGAGCCGCGCGACGATCCAGACTGCGTCGTGCAGCGTCCCTCCTGCGCGGAAGACCTGCCCTTCGCTCCATGAATCGATCGGGTGGACGTTCTCGAAGGCCCATCCCGGTGCCCACGCGAGCTCGCCCGCGGGTGAGAAGAGAGGGAAGGCTGTGCCGATCGGTTCCTCGATCACGAAGGTCCCGGTCAGTTGGATGTTGCTGGCCATGATTTCCTCCAAAAAGAAAAACGCCCGCGAGGACCATCCTCGCGGGCGAAAAAAGCAATGTAGGTTCGCCTTACGTGCTTGTCAATGCGCCGCCAGTTTTCTCTCCGACATCGCCTGGAGTGAAGTCCATTCGCTCATCTCCGGCGCGCCCTCCGGAATCTCGCCGAGGCGTTGCGAGATGTCGAGTGCGTTTTTGGCGCATTGCCAATTTTCGAGGCGCACGTGCGAGCGCGCGATGTGGAAGTATGGGTAGTAGTCGATGAGCCACATGCCGTACGTCCGCGCGTGACGCCGCGGATTGGGACGGTGCGCGACGGCATCGATGAACTGCGCGAGTGCGCGGGGATAATCGCCCTTCTTCTCCAGCTCGAGGCCGAGCTCGTAGTTCGCGTACCACGGAAGATTCTTCTGGTTCGTATCGGCTGGCAGGTTGCACTTCGTCAGCACGTCGTTGCGCAACATCGTGAAGTCCGACTCGCTGAGCACCGGCTTCTGGTCGAATACCGCGTACTGCGGCCGCGGCAGCTTGCCGCTGTTGTCGGCGCGGAGCAGCAACTCGTAGGCGACGAGCAGCGGACGTCCTACCTCGCTCTTCGCTGCGATACCGGATTCCTCCGCCATCGCGAGCTGCTTGCGCGCGGCGTCGATGTCGCCCGACATCTGATTCGCGATCGCGAGATACAAATGCGGGAGATAGTCGAGATACTCCTGCGGTGCGCCCGGTACCTGCAGTCCTTCCTTGTCGCGAAGCGTGAGCGCGGCTTCGAGCTCCGGCCTGGCGGCTGCGGCCTGACCCTGCTCGATCATCCGGATGCCGCGCTCGTAGTGCTCGTACCACGTGCCCTGCGCCGGAACGGCGAGGAGAAGGAGAAGGATGGAGGAGAGCATCGGGAAATTGTAGACGGATACGCGGATTCGCGGATTCGCGGATTCGCGGAACATCGTGCCCACGTTTCGATCTAACGTTTCCGCGCGGGCCTCGTCTATCCCTCAAGTAAATGGAGGACGAACATGAAGAGACTGCTTCTTTGGCTCCTGCCCGCGCTGTTGCCCCTGGCCGGCTACAGTCACCAGCATGGAATGAACATCTCGATCGACACCGATGACGAAGTCGTCACGGACTGCAGTCAGGTCAAGGTGAGTTTCGAGGATGTGAAGGCGGTACGTGCGGAGGAAGAGATTTCGGCGTCGAAGCTTGATGGTCTGCGTGTGCGCGCGTCGGAGCACAGCGGCGTACATGTGGCCGGATGGGATCAGCGCGGCTGGTCGATCAAGGCGTGCAAGGCCGCTGCGAATGCGACGGCGCTCAATGACATCCATGTGAATCTGAGCGGCAATGAGCTGACGGCCAGGGGAGCAGGTGAGCAAGCGTTCGTCTACTTTCTGATTCGCGCTCCGAAGAATGCGGTGCTCGATGTCGATGCGACGAGCGGCCCGGTCGGCCTCTATGACGTGAGCGGCACGATGAAACTGCGTGCGCAGAATGGGCCGCTCTCGGTAAAGCGCTCGAGCGGCACGATCAACGCGTCGACCGTCAATGGTCCGATCAGCTTTGCGGGCGGCAGCGGCACGGTGAATCTGACCGCGGAGAACGGGCCGATCTCGCTCAAGCTCGATGGCACTTCATGGGATGGATCGTTGCAGGCATCGACGCAGAACGGCCCGCTTTCGCTCAAGATCCCGCACGACTATCGCTCGGGAGTGGTTGCCGAGGCGAATGGACATGGTCCGGTGTCGTGCAGGGCGGAGGCATGCCGCGGTGCGAAGAGAACGTTCACGGATGATGATGCGGAGAACCGCCGCATCGAGCTCGGATCGGGGCCAGCCGTGATTCATGTGTCGACGAACAACGGGCCGTTGTCGATCAAAGAGCGGCAGTAACACTCCACTAGCTACGGCCTGGGCACAGGCGAGGCGCCTGTGCCCCACTGGACGGTCCGATGGGGGACAGGCGCCCTCGCCTGTCCGCTCAGTGCAGAGACTCCCCAGCAAGGGACGCGCTACACTTAGCGCGCCGCATGCCGGACACAGCGACGCCCACCGCGACCTCCCCGCGGCGCCTTCTGGCGATCCTTGGAGTCGGATTTGGGCTCGCGGTCACCATTGGCAACATCATCGGCGCGGGCATTCTCCGCACCCCGGGAGAGATCGCGCAGCATCTTCCGAGCGTCGGACCGTACCTCGCGGTCTGGATCATCGGCGGTCTCTACGCACTCCTCGGTGCGAACGCGCTTGCGGAGCTTGCGACTCTCGTTCCGCGCTCGGGCGGCCAGTACGTTTTCGTGCGGCATGCGCTGGGCGACTATGCCGGCTTCGTCGTCGGTTGGAGCGACTGGCTCTCGACGTGCGGAACGACTGCGCTGGTTGCGATCACCGTCGGCGAATACGCGCTCGTCTATCTCGACCAGTTGCGCGCCTATGAAGTCGTCGCGCTGCTGACGATTGGTCTGCTCACGTTGATTCAGTGGCTCGGCATCCGCTGGGGCGGCGCGATGCAAAACATCACGAGCGTGATGAAGGCCGTCGTGCTCATTGCTCTCGTTGCCGCCTGCTTCCACCTCGGCGGGCGCAATCCGTTCATGAATTCGTTCGTGACGGAGAGCGAGGGCTCATTTTTTCGCGCGTTCATGCTGGCACTCGCCGCGGTCATCTACACCTATGACGGCTGGACGAGCATCATCTATTTCTCGGAAGAAGTGCGCAATCCGGGACGCGACATTCCGCGCTCGATGTTCGGCGGCGTCATGCTCGTGATCGCGATCTACCTCTTGATGAATGTCGCGTTTCTGCGCGTCGTTCCTCTCGGCTCGATCGCGGGGAACAAGCTGGCGGCGAGCGTCGTCGCGCAGCATGTGTTCGGCGCCTATGCCGACCGGGTACTGCGATGTGTGTTCATCATCTCGCTGCTCAGCGCCGTGAATTCCAACGTGCTGATGGCACCGCGCGTTCTCTTCGCGATGGCCAGCGATGGTCTCTTCTGGCGCGGCGCGCGTGAAGTGAACCATGGAGGAACGCCCGATGTGGCGCTGCTCTTCAGCAGCATCATCGCAGCGGTGTTCGTGCTGACAGGCTCGTTCGAGCAAGTGCTGGCCAAGCTCACATTCTTCTTCGTTGCGAATTACACGCTCTCGTTCATCTCGTTGTTCGTGCTGCGGCGCCGCGATCCCGCGGCGGAGCGCCCGTATCGGGCGTGGGGACATCCGATCACGACCAGCGTCGCGCTGGTTGCCTCGATCGCGTTCCTGGTCAGCCAGATGGCGGCCGACACACGGAATAGCATCTACACGCTCGTCCTTCTGGCACTGAGCTACCCGGTCTACTGGGTGACACGACTGGCGAAATACAAATGAGCTGGACCTTCGACTCCCGTCTCGAATTCGCATCGACGATTCCGTCGCGCTACTACTTCGACGCTTCCGTGCTCCGGCAGGAACAGCGCGATGTGTTCGGCGCGACGTGGCAGCTCGCGGGCCGCGCCGAACAGGTACGCGAGGCGGGACAGTTCTTTACGACCACGATCGGCGCCGAGCCCGTGCTCATCGTTCGCGGCAGCGACGGAGTGCTTCGAGCGATGTCCAACGTCTGCCGCCATCGTGCCGGTCCCGTTGCGAAAGGCGAGGGGAAGCGTCCGGTGCTGCAGTGTGGCTATCACGGGTGGACGTACAACCTCGACGGCACGCTGTTCCGAACGCCGGAGTTCGAAGGCGTGCAGCAGTTCGATCGTCCGTGCCTTCCGCAGTTCAAGATCGAGGAGTGGAGCGACTTGATCTTCGTCTCCATTTCTCCCGGCGTCCCAACGCTCGCCGATTTCCTCGGCGACATCACGCGCCACGACTTCCGCGGCTATCGCCTCGCGGCGCGGAAGGATTGGGAGATGGACTGCAACTGGAAGGTGTACGTCGATAACTATCTCGAGGGCTACCACATTCCGATCGCGCATCCCGGCCTGATGCGGGAAA
>CAZKID010000092.1:0-15070 GCA_964552405.1 uncultured Thermoanaerobaculia bacterium | reverse complement strand
ATCCACTTCTCGGCCCCCGAGAGCTCTACCGGCTTTGGCGCGTCGAGGCCGGTGGGAGGGACGGTCTTGAAGACTTACTTTACTTGTCGTGTTTCGAGATCGGTGGATGTTCCGCCGGAATCCGTTCCCGCCTGCGTCGCGCTCACTCCCGGATGCGGGCTGGTCGCCGGCGTTGTCTGAATGCGGGTCGTGTACGAGGTGTACTGACGCGTGGTGGGACTGTACCAGCCGAGGATGTAGCTGATGGAGACAGCGCCCGGTGTGGTCTTGCCGAGGCGATCGATCGGCTGATCGAAGTCATCGGTGATCGACAGGTCGACGGTGACTTTGTTGTCGGACCCGATGGCCACGGAGTTGACCTTCACCTTCAGGCCCGGACGAATGTAGGCGAGCGTGTCATCGGTGAGGTATGCCTCCTTTGCAGTCGGAGGGAATGCCGATGCCGTGGGTGTAGCCGGATTCGCAGGCGAACCGACTGCGCGTCCGCGCGTCGCCGCAAACATCGGCAGCGAGATGACGGCCATTAGCACGATGAGGATCAGGCCGCGGTGAAGTCGTGTCATTGCTTGTCTCCTTCGAGTTCAAATCCCATTTCAGCGATCACAGTCTGGATTCAGGCGCTGCTACTTAATGTGTCAACCGGGGGAGTCCCTTGTGACTGAGGAGTCGAAGAGGTGTGACGGCGCGCACATCGCGCCACCGCCAGCATGGCTAATCCATAGGCAGCAAACGAGATGACGAGGATGGCGGCGCGCTCGGTGCGGACGTCTTCCGCCAGCAGTTTCAGCCCGCCAGCGACCAGGATCAGGCGCGCGTGCGTCAGCTTCTTTGCGAATGCGAGCGCGGTTGCGAAACCCGCCAGCAGAATGGTCCGAACGAGAGCGCCGCGCTCGTGCCCCGCGATCAGGAACAGAGAAAAGACGAACACTCCGAGCAGCATCGCGTTCGCGATCGGTACGTGAACGCGCAGACAGGCGATGAGTGCACACGCGGTGATCGCCATCGCGGCCGGACCGAAGAATCCGCCGAGCAGCGCGGCGCCAACGATCCAGATCACGCTCTGCGCCGCGAGCGCGGGCCACTGCAGGCGTCGCCCCAATTCTGCAGATGCGACACCGAGGACTGCCGCGGTGATCGCGACTGCGCGCAACTCGAGGCCGAGGAGCATTGCGAGGGAGATCACGTACAAGGCGACGGAAGTCAGCCAGGTGCGCATGCCGTCCTTGCGCGAGGCCTCGAGGTATGCGGCCACGCCTGCGATCGTGTAGATCGTTGCGACGACGAAGTTGTATCGATGCGACAGCATCGCGACGAACGCCGCACCGCCGATGCCGATGAACAGCAGGAGAGCGCTCTCGATGATGTCGAAGAACGAGAGATGCTCGTTGTAGTGAATGCGCCGATAGCAGATCGTCGTGAGCCAGACGGAGGCGAAGCCGATCAGCGCCGCGATCGTCTCGCCGGGGCGATCGAAGCCGCCGTGCAGGATCGGGATGCCGATCGTCATCGCGGCGAGCGCGTTCGTCATCACCGCGGCGGGCAGCGCGACGAATTTCCAGCGCATGAGAATCGCGACGTGCAGCGTGGCCGCGCCGACGACGCTGCCGGCAATCATCAGCGGCAGCATCGCGTCAGGCTGCACGATCGCGATCGTGACCGCGATGGAACCGATGCTCGCGATCCATGCGATCGCCTCTTTGCCGTTGTGCCACGCGACGAAGATGAGGATCAGGCCGATGATTGCGGCGAGAAATCCTCCCGTCGCCGGTGAGACGTAGTGGAAGCGGGCGGTCGTTTCCCACACGAGCGGGAACGCGATGGCCGCCGCCGTCGCTGCGAGGTAGACCGCATGCTTGCGATCGGCGATCCAGATCCAGATGAGCGCGTAGACCGCGCCGGCGATCACGCCGCCGAGCGGCGGAAGCACGCCTGATTCGGTGAACGCGCGAAGGAGATAGGCGCCGCCGAAGATGAGCACGGAGAAGCCGGCGAGGGAGAGCCAGTCGGGGGAATCTGAGGAGTTGGATGTTGCGGCATCTGCAGGGTAGGGCCTTCTCCCCTCGTCGAGGGGAGAAGGTGGCGCGGAGCGCCGGATGAGGGGTTCTTCACTCGCGGGAAACTCAACCCCCTCATCCGCCCTTCGGGCACCTTCTCCCCCGCCTCGCGGGGGAGAAGGAACTACTTGCGCTACCCGTGCGGTCAGCTCCGCCAGCGCCGTCTCGAGGCGCTCCACGCGCAGCTCGAGATCAGCACTGCTCATTCACAACGTCCTGATCTTCGTGATCAGCGCGACGAGCACCACGAGAATGATCCCCAGCGCGATCAACAATCCTTTGCGCCGATACATGAGCTCATCGAGTGACGACTGCCCCGCAACGAGCGCCGCCTCCGCGTGTTGCAACCCTTCCTTCTGCTTCGCCTCCACCTCGGGCGCGCTGAACGTGTGCACGAGCGTTTCGAGCTCGATCTGTGAGTCGATCGCTCCATCCAGCTCCGCGCGGACCTTGCGCACTTCCACGCCGCCGCGATGCGCGGAGAGGAGGATGCGATCCGCGCGTCCCACCATGCTCGTCACGCTGCGCGTTGCATCGAGATACGCACGCGCATTCGCGAGACCCGCGGAGTCCTTCTCTTCATGACAGTCGCCGCAACTGCGCACCGCCACGGAGACATCGTTCCCCTTCACATCCTTGTAGACGTAGTGCGTCTTGCCGATCCGGAACTTGTCGAACAGCCGGAGAAACTCAGGGCGCAGCTTGTCGTTCTGCTTCGCATCGCCGACGCGATGGAAGGGGAGGTGCAGCGCCTGGTCAACCAGCCAGTCGAAGCGATCGTTGCCCTTGAGATGCTGCGCATCGGCGACCTTGAGGAAGCTGTCGCGCACCTCTTTGAAGTGCTCGGCCTTCGCCGGCATCTCCGCAATGCGTGCCGCGAGCGGGCCGACACCTTCATGACAGAAGGCGCATGGTGTCTCCGGCAGATTGCCGAGGAGTGCGATCGTCGGCCGCACGACGCCGTGATTCTCATGGCACGTGATGCACTCTGAAAAATGCGTCACTTTCACACTCGCGCGCTTGCCATCGGCATGACACGTCGAGCACTCCATGCCGTTCATCATCTCGTTGTGCTTCGCCCATGCTTCGTACTTCGGGCTCTTGCGGAAGAGCTCCGCTTCGCGTGCGTGACAGCGTCCGCAGACGAAGCTGATCGCCTCGACACCGGGCGGCGTTGCGCCGTGATTCCCATGGCAGTCGTTGCACGTCGGCGCGGCGACGTCGCCCTTGTTGAGAACTGCATTCGCATGCACGCTCACGCGCCAGCGAGCGTATTGATCCGTCGGGATGCCGTACTTCGCCATCTTGTTCGCATCGGAGTGACAGCGGCTGCAGGTCTCGGCGACATGCGTCTTGTAGACCGGCGAATCAGGCGAGATCTTGCGGCGGATGTCGTGGACCGAATGGCAGTCGATGCAGACCGCAACGTTCGGGTCACCCTGCTTGAGGAGCTGGCCGTGCTTGCTGCTCCAGTACTCGCTCACCTGGTCGACGCGCGCCGCCGGGTTGTACTGCTTCATGAACGCCGCATTCGAATGGCAGCGGCCGCAGAAGTCGGGGATCTCATTGCGCGCAGGCTTCGCGCGAAACGGATTCTTCTTGTAGTTCGGATCCATTGCAGCGGACGGATCGGTGCTCAATGCGGGATCCGGATTGCCGCCATGACAGTCGTGACAGGAGAGTCCGATTTGTGAATGTACGTCTTTGGTGAGAAATGAATTCACCTTCGCCTTGCCGGCCGCATCGAACAGGTCGCTGTTGTGGCAAGTCGTACACGATGTCTGTGGTGTCGCGCCCCGCGCGTGGGCTGCGAGGAAGAGCACCGCGATCATCATCATCGCGCGCGGAGGCTTCGTGAACCATCCGAGCAAGACCAGCAGCGACGCGGCGAGCGCCATGACGAGCAGCGGCACGATGTTGCCGTAGCCCCAGCACGTCATGCCGACGATGAAGAGGATCGCGAGCACGCCGATCCATGTGAAGAGCGGGCTCTTGCCGTCGCGCTTCAATCTGCGATCGAGGAACGGCACGGCCATCAAGAGAGCGCCGCCGAGGCTGAAGAGCATGATGGGAATCGCCTCGTACTCGATGCCGGCGATGGAGCCGCCCGGCACGAGCTTCAGCGTCTGGAACATGAAGACGAAGTACCACTCGGGGCGGATGTTCTCGTACGCGGGGGCGAAAAGATCGGCCTTGTCGCCGAGCTCCCATGGGAACAATGCGGCGAGTGCGGCGACGAAACCGAGCGCGATGATCCAGCCGGTGAGATCGCGCAGTGCGAAGTGCGGGAAGAACTTCATCGGCTTGCGCGACATCGCATCGTCTTCGGCGGCTTTCGGCACGCTCATGCCTTTGAGCTGCACCATCGCGAGGTGCATTCCGAGGATCACGGTCGTGATCGCGGGAAGAATCGCGACGTGCCAGCCGTAGAAGCGGGAGAGTGTTGCGCCGCTCACGCGATCGCCGCCGCGGAGGAAGCGAACCATCCAGGGGCCGACGCCCGGCACGACGCCGGCGATGTCCGTTCCAACTTTCGTCGCGAAGAATGCGAGTTGATTCCACGGCAGCAGGTAGCCGGAGAATCCGAAGCCCATCACGAGGAAGAGCACGAGGACGCCGCTGATCCAGGTGATCTCGCGCGGCGGCTTGTACGCCTTCATGAAGAAGACGCTGACGAGGTGCAGGAACGCGAAGAACACCATCAGGTTGGCGGACCACGAGTGCACGCTGCGGATCAACCAGCCGAACGGCACGGTGGTCATGATGAACTCGACCGACTCGAACGCCTCTTCTGCCGACGGTCTGTAATAGAGCATCAACAGGACGCCGGTGCACACCTGCACCAGAAAGAAGAACAGCGTCATGCCGCCGAGGTAATAGAGGATGGTGTAGCGGTGCGAGGGGACGGTCTTGTGCGATGCGACCTCGCGCAGAGCGGAGAGCCCCAGCCGGTCATCAAGCCAACCAATGATTGCGCTCATGATTTACGCCTTCGATACGACGATCAGGCCCGGACCCGAGCCCTTCGAGACGACGTTGACTTTGTAGGGAGTGAGCGGCCGCGGCGGCGGACCGGAGACGTTGCGGCCGGTGAGGTCATAACAGCCGCCGTGACAATTGCAGTAGATGCGCGTCTGGTCCTTCTGGAAACCGACGATGCAGTCGAGATGCGTGCACGTCGCGGAGAACGCGCGGAAATCGTTTTCCGCCGCTTTGACGAGAATCACAGGCTCGGCGCCGAAGCGGATGATCTTGTAGCCCTTGTCGAGCAGGGCCTGATCATTCACTTCCCCGGCCTCCACCTGATTCGTGCTCGCCTCGGCGATCTTCGGCGGCGTCATGTAGCGCAGCACGGGATAAATCACCGACGCGATCAGCGCGCCGATCGACGTGCCGAGAAACCAGTTGAGCAGGGTGCGGCGATTCATGGTGCGATCGGTTTCCATCGGACTCGACCTCACTTCTTGAAGGAACGGATGACGGTGATGACGGCTTTGAGTTGATCAGGCGTGAAGGTCTTGCCGACGGCGGGCATCTTTCCTTTTCCGCCGGTGATGACCTTCGTGATGTCGGCGTCGCTGAGCTTCTGCACTTCGGCGCTGCCGAGCGGGACGACCTTCAGGCTCTTGCCGACGGAGGTGTCGCCCGCGCCGGTCGCGCCGTGACAGCCCGCGCATTTCGATTTGAAGAGCGCGGCGCCATCTTCGGCGGCGAAGATGGGGAGTGCGATGAGGGCGATGAGGGCGATGAGTGCGACTAACGTTTTCATGCAGTGTCTCCTTTTTCATTGATGACGGTTTCGAGATCGCGACGTAGTGTCGGGATGACGGATGCGGATTCGGGTGCGGAGGGTTGCCAGGCAGTAGCCGTGAGATACACGGCGAGCGCGAGCTCGTCGAGCGCGCCGTCGCGGCGGAGAATGTCGCGGATGCGGAGATAGAGATTGGCGATGAGCTCAGGCTCGAGGCGGGGGACATTCAGCCAGAGCCGAAGATCCTCCTGAACCGCCCGAACGAGTTTGCGAGCCATGAGGTCGTCGTCCACGAGCAGGACCTATCGCAATGCCGGGACCGCCGGTCGTTCGTCGAAGAATCAATGAGTTACGGCGCGAGGTCTTGCATTTCTGCAAGACTGTGGGAGGTGGCAATCGTGCAATCGCACAAAGTGGAGGGACAGGCGCCCCCGCCTGTCCACCGAGCCGGAAGGCGAGGCGCCCTCGTCGTCGCGCTGCTCCTTCTCTACTCATGTCAACAGCACGAGTCTCTGCCGAACTTTGCGCAGCACGATGCCTTTGCCGACAAGGTGCAGCAGGAAGCGATGCGTGCGGCGTGGTTGTCGGCGACGACGGATCGCGATGTGAAGCCGCGTTCATTCGGCATGCTTCCGTTGATGCTCCTTCGTGATGACGAAGTGCGCGCGATGGATGCGGGATTGACGTCTCCGGAGCAGAAGCGATGTCTCGCGGCGATTCACGCGCTGGCGGCGCGGATGCAATCGGAATCGGATCCTGATGTCGCGGCGCAACTGCAATTGATTGTCCCGTTGCGCAGGCGCGAGTCGCAGGCCTCCGCTGCCTCGGAGCTCGCTCCGTTGGTGAGACGGCTCCTTGCTGCAAGGAATCGTTGGGCTCGATCGGGCTATCTCGAGCGGATGTCGAAGCATCGCGGATACGACCCCGCGACGGCGATGCGTCTCGAGCGCCAGGTGCGTGACGCGCTTCGAACCGTGGAGGGTCCGCTCATGAAGCCGTGGGAGTTCGAAGCGATGGATCCCGCGCTGGCGGCGCGAATGGAAACGCGCTTCGATGCCGCGCATTCGCTCCAGCGAGCCTCCTTCGTGTTCGACTACCTCGGGCTTCCCGCGAATCCTCCCGCGTTGCAAGTGCGTGAGGCGAAGCGGACCGAGTTCGGCTCATTCGCGTTCTATCCGATCGATCCGCCCGGCGAGCAGGGCATTGTGGTTCGTGAGGGCCCAGGGATCGTTCCGCACTGGTCCGCGTTTCATGAGTACGGACATGCGGCGATGGCGCTGCTCACGGAGCCGGGCTCGTGCCGCACGCTGCGGCATCCGTATTCGGCCGCCGTGTCGGAAGGGTGCGCGAAAGTGACGGAGCGGTTGTTCTTCGCAGAGGAGTGGCTGCGCCAGCAGGGAGTGCCGGCGGAGGACGTTGGTGCAATGAAACGTTGGGAAGTGCAGTCCGAACGGATGCGTATGCGCAGCATCCTGGCCGACATCGAATTCGAGCGCGCGGCGTATGCGAATCCGGACGGGGACTTGCCGGGTCAGTACAGCGCGATTCAGCGCGACACGGCTCGCGTCGATGCGGAGCGCGACGTCGATGCCTGGGCGCTCAAGCGCAATCTCGCCTTCGAGCCGTTGGCACGCACGGACTATTTGCTCGCGCGTTGTGCGCAGGCAGCGATCTATCGGCGGCTGCGTCCTCTGCCCGGTGGTCTGCTCGGTGACGCAGCGAGGAAGGTCGCACGCGAGGAAGTATTTCGCGGCGCATCGGGCATGTCTTACGAGGAATGGGTGAAGCGGGCCACGGGCGAGGCGCCTGACTGCACGGCGTGGTTGGAGGATGTGGCGGACGCAGTGAAACGTTAGATGGTGGTCGGGTCGAACGCAAGCGGAGGACGAGGCGTCCGGCACTCCACCTGCAAATCCAGAGGGCCGGTGTATTCGTAGCGTCACGGATGGAGACTCGCCGCCGCTTCCTCGCAACGTCCTCTCTTTCCGCTGCTGCGCTCTTTCTGGGCACCACGTGCCGGCAGGAGCGCGAGCCAGCGATGAAGGCCGCTCGCGCCGTGGCCGCCGGGGTTTCAATATCCCATGCACGCCTCGAAAACGCTCGACGCAGTCTTCGTGGTGTCTGGATCGCTGGAGCTGATCGTCGAGAAAGGCTCGACCTTGCTACACGCTGGCGACAGTGTCATCCAGCAGGGAACGAAGCACAGCTGGCGCGTCATCGGTGATGAGCCGGTGACGTTCGCGGGCGTGCTCATCTCGGGCGAAGAGGTGATCGTGCTGCGGACGAAACATACATCCGCGGAGAGCGAGTCGCTATGGGCTGAGTCGAACGCGAGCGGCGACAAGAGTATCGTCGAGCGGATTCTCGCGGATGATTCATCGGAGTCGATCCCGAGGGCAGATCGTCGCGGCGGAGGATCTGGTGCGCAAAGGAGCGCCGAGTTAAGTTGATTTTCCAGGTGCGACCCCCGAAAACCAACTTAAAGCGAGGGCGAGGGTGGCGTACGTTGCGATGGTCGTGGCGGTGGCGGCGTGGTTGAAGCCGGCGAAGTCGAGCCATGGGTTCGCGCCCTTGTCGTTCAAGGACAGGTACCAGAACGACAGAAAGAGGACGGTGAAGGTCTTCGGGTTCTTCGTGGTGAGGCCGAGGAAGGTGGAGGCTCCACAGAGGAAGAGGGCACCGGAGACAGCGGCGAATCCTGCTCCGCGCATCAGCGGAGCAACCAGGAACAGTGCTGCGATCGTCATCGACGACAGCATCTTCCATACGGAATACCACGGCTTGATCAGCGGCGCAGACCATACGAGCGCCGTTGTCCCCGCGCGCGCTTCGCGCGACGCAATGTCCGCGATCGAAATCGCCATCGCAACGAACACCGCGGGCAAGACCGACGTCGTCGATAACGATGCGATGCTGAAGACGACGATCGCGACCGCGATGAGCGGCGTCGCGCTGATCGTGAGCAGCGCGTCTGCAAGCGCGGAGCGCAGGATCGACGGTTTGCCGCCGCGCGCAATGAGCATCGTGCCGAGCCGCGTCAGCGGCCGCGTGAGGAACGCGAACAGTCGATTGATGCGCGACCAGAGATTCATCCCATGCCGGCTCGCACTCTGCTTCACGCGAGTCGGATCGAACCGATGAAACGCGATGCGCGCAAGCGCGATGACCGGCACGGGCAGCAGCATCGACAGCGTGCGTGGCAGCAGCCACGCCCAGTCCCATTGCAATCCCTGAAATACGAACACAGGCTTCTTCGGATCGAACGCCGAGGCGCCGATTGACATCGATGTCGTGTGCAGGGTCTTCCTCGTCTGATCGAGCACGTATCCGAGACCCGTGACATCGAACGCGCCGATGAACCCGACCGACGCCCATTTCTTGTCGAGGATGACGATCGTGAAGACGGTCACGAACATCCAGAAGAAGAAGTAGGTGAGGTCACCGAAGCGGCCGCTGAGGAGCGGGATCGATTCGAAGAGAATCGCCACCGCCGAGACCAGCACGACGGTCGGCGGGACGATCAGCGCGTATTGCTTCGCGAAGATGAACGGTTGCAGCGGCGCTTCTCCGCGCACGAGCAGCATCCCCATCGCGCTGACCATGAATGCTGCCGTGAACGACAAAAGAAAGAGCGCGTTGCCGGCGAACTTTCCGATGAGGTAGTCGGTGCTGCCCATCGTGGTGGAGGCGATGACGTAGCCACAACGCGTTCGTGCGTCGCGCGCGATGGCGTTCGAGATGACGTAATAGCCGAACAGGCCGATGATGAATGTCGATAGCGACGCCGTTGCCATTCCGATCGCGGCCGAGTTGTAGAGACAGCGCTGGCCGTTGATCTGCAGCAGTGCGCGGCCCGATGCCGGGCTCGGCACCCACGCGTATGCGGCGATCGTCATGATCAGAAACATCACGACGGTCGAAAGGCGGCGGAAGCGGATGCGCACATCGGCGTCGACGATTGCACCGATGCGCCGGAGCCGCTCGTTCACGCCGCAGCTCCCATGTTCATCATGTAGAGAAATGCATCTTCGAGCCGCGGCTCGGCGATCCGCGCGTCGAGCGTCGGAGCCTGCTCGGCTACGACACGCACGTGCACGCCTTCCGATTTCCGCACGGCGTTCGAGACGATCAGCGACCCGCGCTTCTTCTCGAACGATTCGGAGCTCATCACCATCTCCCACACCGCACCGTCCGTGCGCTGCAGGAGCTCTTCCGGCGTCGCGAGCGTGACGAGTGCGCCATGCTTCATGATCGCGATCTGGGTCGCGATCGACTCGATGTCGCTGACGATGTGCGTCGAGAGGATCACGAGCTTGCCCGCGCCGATGTCCGACAAGAGGTTGCGAAAGCGTACCCGCTCTTCAGGATCGAGTCCCGCGGTCGGCTCATCGACGATCACGACGTCGGGGTCATTGATCAGCGCCTGTGCGATGCCGAGGCGCTGCTTCATGCCGCCGGAGAACCCTCCGACCGCGCGATCGGCGACGTGATGCAGGTTCACTGCTTCGAGCATCTCGCCGACACGCGAAGACTTCACGCCTTTGAGCGCGGCGAAGTAGCCGAGGAACTCGCGGGCGGAGAGATTCTCATAGACGCCGAAGTCCTGCGGGAGATAGCCGAGCGTGCGGCGCAGCGAATCGGGATCTTTCGCGAGGTCTGTGTCTCGATAGAGGATGCGGCCGGACGTAGGCTTGGTGATCGTCGCGATCATCTGCATGAGCGTGGTCTTCCCCGCGCCGTTGGGGCCGAGGAGACCGAGGACGCCGCTGCGGATCGAGAGCGAGAGATCGCGAACGCCGTAGTTGCCGGACTTGAAACGCCTGGAGACCGATTCGACTGCGAGCATGCGCCGGTTATACGGCGCGATCGGGCAAGGGTTGCGGTGCGAAGTTCAACCTGAGCACAGCGAGACCCGCGGTTGCGGTGATCTGCCGATGATTGGACAAGCCTCCGTCATCCCGAGCGGGCGACGTCGCTGCGCGACGCAGCTGAGTAGGAGAAACTCGCGGTGCTCGGGCCATCAGTTCCTTCTCCCCTCCGCGAGGGGAGAAGGTGCGCGAAGCGCGGATGAGGGGTTCGTGCAACGCGCGAACAAGAGGCCCCTCATCCGCCTTCGGCACCTTCTCCCCCGTGCGGGGGAGAAGGGATTAGTCGGCTCAACCCCGCATAAACAGTGGAAGTTTCTTGGAAGCGAAGTCGAGGGACCCGCGCCTCCCACACACCGAGGTCCCTCGACTACGCTCGGGATGACCGCTTCTTGGACGCGAAGCGAAGAACGCCCTGTTTTCCCTGAGTTCGGCAGTCGGCAGTATCTCGGGATGAACTGGATTTCTCAGGGCGTCTGGTTCGGAGCTGGGCCGATCACCGCGGCCTGGCCCAGAACAGCGTGCAGCTCCTTCTCCGCGGCTGCGCGATCGAGCTCGCGGCGGGTGAGTTTCTTCAGCGTCGTCACGATCCGCCCGCGCGGCAGTCGCTGGCGCTGAGCTTTCCAATCGCGACCCCGAGATCGCCATCGATCTCCGCCTGCCGTGTCCCGACGCGCATATGTCTGTGATGAGATTCGTCGTCGGTGATTGCGAATTCAACCGTGGCATCACCGCGGCCTGCGCGGTAGATCGTGACGGTCGAGTCTTCGCCCGGCACGAAGCGGATCAGGGCGCGCCGCGTCGCCTCGATCGGTAACTCGGACACTTCTTTCTGCGGGATGAGCTCACACGGTCCGGAGGAAGCGCTGATTGCGAGGAGGAGTGCAGCGGCCAGCATGACGTGACGTTACCACGGACCCATCTGCAAATCCGTGTCCGGCCAGCGACGCGTTCCCAGTTTTTTACACATCGGTATCAGCTGAGTGGCTGTGCCGATTCGCGCACGCGTCCAGCCTCGCTTCGCATAGAACGCTTCGAGCTCGGGAGGCGCGAACACGACGGCAAAGTCGGAGCGCATTTCGCTCTTCGCCTGTCCCAGTGCCGCTTCCAGCAGGACCGACGCATATCCCTTTCCTCGAAATTCAGGTTCGGTCGCAACGCCGCTGAAGCCGGCGATCTTCATTCCTTCGATGTCGTGCCGGGCGACCTTCAGGCGCGAGGCAACCTGGCCGTGCTCGCGGAGGATGAAGTTCCCTTCCCTGTCGAAGGCGATGGTGAAGGGGAGCGAGGCGACGAGTTTCTTGGTGAGGCTCGCAATGCGGAAACGGATGACGAGAAGCGCCGCCGCGGCAATGATGCTGAGGATCGTCGCAAGCTCGTACATGGCGACAGTCTATCCCGACAGGCTAACAACCCGTTGCAACCGGTTACAGTTCGCGCAGCAACGGTGACGGCAGTGAAAACACCGGCATGCGACACCTTCCGGTTGTGTTCGCGCGGGACTCTAATGAAGTCATGCTCGCATGGATCGTGTCGCTGCTTCTTCTCGCCACGTCCGACGGCAACGCCGTCTCGCACAAGCAGGCGCTGCAAGACGCTGAAGCCGCATATGCCGAGAAGTCGTATGCGCGTGCGCATCTGCTGTTCACGGAGATGTCGCGCGAACAACTCACGGATGAGGAGCGGCCCTGGGTCGAGTTTCGACTGGCCCACACTTCGTGGCGCAGCCGCATCGAAGAACAGAAGGGGAGGGAAACCCTCAGGCAGCTCGTTCCCATGCAAAGAGGCCATCGTGATACCGGTTGGGCCCAACCGGGAGGATCGCTGGCCGATGCGGGCGGAAACGGAGACTACGAGAAGGCGCTCGAATGGTGGGGATCCAGTACCGACCTCCCTCTCGCCACGCGCCGTTTTCTCGACATCGTCTTCAAAATCGCGTCACCACCGCGCTATGGCTCGAACTGGTACGAGCAGGGGAGCATCAACTCCATCCCGCGAGAAATCCCGATTCGTGCTTTGAAGGTAGCGACGACGAAAGAGGACATCGCGCACCTTCGATTCATTCTTGCCCAGCAGCTGCTCATCGGCGCTCGTCCGGAAGATGTTGAGCGTGCCTTCGAGCTATTCGATTCGATTCTGCGCGAGGGGAAGGCGACGAGCTGGTACGACGACGCACTCCTTCGGTATGCACAGGAACTCGAGAATCAGGGCGACGTCGTTCTTACGGAGCAGAGCCCGATCCGAAAACCCGACTACGTGAAAGCAATCGAGCTCTATCGGCGGCTGATCGCGGATTTCGCCCCGGGCGAGTCGCGCTTCGTTGGAGTTGCGCAGTACAGGATCAGCGAGATCAAAAAACCCCGTGTCGAGATCACGAGTGCGCAGCGCTATCTCGCCGGCTCCGAGGAGGAGCTGTTTCTGTCATGGAGAAACGTCGGCAGCGCCGAGATCACCATTTCGCGAATCGACCTGCAGAGCGATCTGCGCTATGACCGTTCCATAGGCGACATCGGGAAGATGGTCACGCCGAAGGACCGCCCCGTCATCCGGCGCTGGACGGAGACGCTTCACGAAAGCTCGCGATACGCGCCTGGACTCAACCATATGCGCGTGACCCCGAAGCTTGATGCGGGCGCGTATCAGGTGATCGTGAATGCTGAGGGAACGGTCGTCGCCACCGTCATGATCGTCAGCAACGCCACGATCGCGCTGCACGGGCTGGGCAGTACCGCGGATGTCTATGTCTCCGACGTGCTGCGCGGTGCGCCGCTCCGCGGAGCTCACCTGCATGGCTGGTACGGCACGCGGGAAGTTTCGGCGGTTGCCGACGAAAGAGGATTCGCGCGTATCGCGCTTCCTTCCGGAGAGTCCACCGCCGAGCTCTTTCTCGCAGCGACAGCTGGCAATCAGCAGGCAACGCTCTCGACCTATGTGTACCCGCGCTGGCGCGCGGAGCAATTGGCGGACTGGCGCATCTATGCATTCACCGATCGCCCGGCATACCGGCCTGACGAAACCGTGCACTGGAAGTTCATCGCGAGAACGCGCAACAGGGATGAGTCATGGAGCACGCCGGCAGGAGAGGAGTTGCAGTACGAGATCATCGAGCCGGGGGGCAACAAGGTCGCCGAAGGAACGGCAAAGCTCAATGAATTCGGCAGTGATTGGGGCGAGCTCGCACTGACGCCGGCGATGAAGCTTGGCTCGTATTCGATCCGCCTCTTCACGAAGGCTCAGCCGAACCTCGGCTTCGCGCCGCTGTTTCAAGTGGAGGAGTACAAGCTGCCGGAGTACACCGTCTCGCTGAACACACCGGGGCAGTACCGGCTCGGCGACACGGTGCGGGCGGAGATCGATGCACGCTACTACTTCGGAGGCGCCGTCTCGAATGCGACCGTCAAGGCGTCGGTGAATCGCGGCAACTACGTTCGTTCCTGGTACGACTCGGCCTGGTTCCTCCCACCGATGCCGGGCTATTGGGGTGGCGGCGGTGAGAATGTCTTGACGGAGACGCTCACGACGGATGCAAGCGGCCACGCGACGATCGAGTTCGAAACGCACCGCGACCTCGGCGACAGCGCGTATTCGATCAATGTGTGCGTGAGCGACGCCTCGCGCCGCGAAGTCTGTCGTGCGGGCACGATCGTCGTGACCCAACAACGCTACGCGGTGCGGGCGAAACCGCAACACTCGATTGGATCCCCAGATCAGAAGATGTCGGTGGATTTCATCGTCGTCGACAACAGGGACCAGCCGGTGAAGACCGCCGGCACGGTGAAGGTGATGCGGCGTGAGTGGTGTCGCACCAATTGCAAGGGCTACCAGGACTTCGACGTTGCAGGCGGGACCGTTGAAACGAACGCCAGCGGTGTCGCGACGTTCACGTTCACGCCGCGGCGCGAGGGGTATTACTCGGTGTCGTGGTCGAGCGAGGATCGGACCGCCGGGCAGCCGCTACGCTCGCGCGACATTGTGAAGGCGGAGACGTCGCTCTGGGTCACGCGTGACCGGACGACCGATCTCGGATACCACAGCGAGGGCATCCAGCTGATCCTCGATCGCGATGCCGTTCGAACAGGTGATCGCGAGCGGCTGATCATCGCCACGGATTCGAGCGACCGCTGGGTCATGCTGACGATTTACTCATCGGAGATCATCGAAACGCGGATCCTTCATCTCGACGGGTCTGTGCTGCCGATCGAACTTCCGATCGATCAGCGGTACGCGCCGGACTTCGCGGTGACCACGACGTCGACGTTCAATCGCCAGCTGCACACCTCGACGAAGGGCATCAAGGTTCCTGCCTTGGATCGCATGCTCACCGTGGAAGTGAAGAGCGACCGCGATGAATACGGACCGCGACAGAAGGGGACCGTAACGGTCACCACTCGTGCCTTCGA
>CAZKID010000091.1:0-15107 GCA_964552405.1 uncultured Thermoanaerobaculia bacterium | reverse complement strand
GCGAGGACTTCCCCTGCTGCGCAGCGGCCGCGATCTTCGCCATGCTGGCCGACTTCGCATCGACGCCGGGCAGCAGCGGTGCGTTGGCCTCCATCATCTGCTGCATCGCATTCGCCAGCTCGGGCATCGAGGTCATCGCCTCGATCTGCGAGAGTGATTCCGCGCCGCGGATCGCGTCGTCCGTCGCATTCGCCGCCGACTTCGAGAGCGAGTCATCGACAGCGTCGAGCATCTCCCACGCTTTACCGGGATCGTCCCCTTCCGCCGTCGCCTTCAATTGCTCAACCGTCTGCTGCAGCGACTCGGCGCGATCCGGTGTGATGATCTTCTCTTCCTTCAGCACTTCGATCTTGCCTTCGATGCGCCTGGCGTCCGCACCCAACTCGAGCGGATGACGCGCCGCCGCGGAGCGAATCGGGATGAGCAGCGCGCCGGCGACGAATGCCGCAGCACCGAGCAGGAGAAGGAGAGGCTTGCGAGGATCCCAGCGAATCGAGGGGGCGGACGCTTCGGGCAGAGTCCATGCACCGAGCGAGATGTCGGCGGAGGCGGCGGCGAGTCCGCCGGCATGCATGCGTGCGTCGAACAACGCGAGCAGCGAACGATGCGAGGGAGCGGAGCGGAGGCCGCGATCGATGGCGGAGAGCGCGACGAGCAGCGCGCCGGCAAGACCGAGGAGGAAGGCCCAGCGCGATGAGCCGCCGAGCACGCGGGAGACGAGTGCACCGACACCCCAGAGAAGGAACCAGCGTCCTTCATCCACGAGCAGTCTGCGTGTCGCGAGAATCGCCGCGATCCGCCGCCGTGTTCCGCGTACCGCTGAATCGATGTCGGGCATGAGTCAGGGCTGTGTCAAGGAGTATACGGACACTCTCGTCCACCCGTTACGATAGACACGAGAATGAGCGATTTGAAAACCGACCACTAACCCCCAGTGGGGGCCAGGGGCCATGGCCGGTCCAAAATGCCGACAGGCGAGGGCGCCTGTCGCCCCACTGGAACCTCAGAACCTATGACGAAGAACGAATATGAAGTCGCCATCGTCGGCGCCGGCCCGATCGGCATCGAGCTCGCGGTCGCGCTCAAGCAGGCCGGGATCGATTACGTCCACTTCGATGCGGGCGTAGCCGGGACGACGATGGCCTGGTATCCGCTGCAAATGCAGTTTCATTCGAGCGCGGAGCGGCTGGCGATCGCCGGCGTCCCGATTCAGACCGCCGATCAGCAGAAGGTCACGCGCGAAGAATTTCTCGCGTACCTGCGGGCTGTCGTGCAGCAGTTCGGGTTGTCGATTCGAACCTACGAAAAGGTGGAGTATGTACGACAGGCGCCCTCGCCTGTCGCGTCGCCTGTCTTCGAAATCACGACGTCGAAGGCGCAACTCCGCGCGAAGAACGTCGTCATCGCCATCGGCGCCATGCACCGCCCCCGTCTCCTCGGCATCCCCGGCGAAGAACTGCCGCACGTCAGCCACTACTTTCGCGAGCCGCACGTCTACTTCGGCCAGCGGCTGGTGATCATCGGCGGAAAGAACTCGGCGATCGAGGCAGCGATCCGCTGTCAGCGCGCGGGGGCACACGTCACGCTCTGTTATCGAGGTGAGGACTTCGATGCAGCGCGCGTGAAGTTCTGGCTCCTGCCGGAGATCCGCTCGATGCTGCGGGACAACCGTGTGCGCGCGATCCTGAACGCGACGCCGCTGGAGATCCGCGAGGGATCGATCGTGCTGCAGCTGCCGGATGGTGTTCGCGAGGAGCCCGCGGATTTCGTTCTCTCATTGACCGGCTACGAGCAGGACACGACGCTGTTCGAGCGTGCCGGCATCGAGCTGAGCGGCGGCGAACGAAAGCCCACGTTCAACGAGGAGACGATGGAGACGAACGTGCCGGGACTCTATCTCGCAGGAACGGCGATCGCAGGATCGCCGGTGGGCCGCGTGCGCATCATCGTCGAGGACTGCCACGTGCATGTGCAACGAATCATTAGAGCGTTAGCCCGATGATCGTCCTGCTCTTCGGACGGCCCGGAACCGGCAAGTACACGATCGGCAAGCTGGTCGCGGAACGGACCGGCTGCCGGCTGATTCACAATCACGCCGTCGTCGATCTGGTGACGGCGATCTTCCCGTTCGGCAGCGCGCCGTTCATCGAGCTGCGCGAGAGGTTGTGGCTGGCGGTGGCCGACGCGGCGATCCGCGAGGGAGTCGACGTGCTCCTGACGTTCGCACCCGAGGCAACGGTGACGGATGGATTCATCCCTGCGCTCGCGTCGCGAGGGAATCTGCGGCTGATCGAATTGCGCTGCGCGCGTGAGACGCTCGAGCAGCGGATCGGTGAAGAGTCGCGCAAGCCGTTCGGGAAACTGCAGAGCGTTGAGCTCTATCGCGAGCTCGACGCGGGCGGTGTGTTCGACCGCCCGGTGATGCCGGCCGCGGAGCTGGTGATCGAGACGGATCGCGTGAGCGCCGATGACGCCGCGAACGCGATCGCGAAGCATGTGTTTTCTACCGCCCCAGCACCATCGAAGCAGTCTGCCTCGTAACGAGCTTGTCATGTTCGAAGACGCTCGCCACGGCCGCCGCGCGCATGCCATCCGTCGAGATCTTCGATTCGAACTCGATGCGATACGGCGTCGCGAGCTCGGTCTGTTTCTTCGTTTCGCCGGGACGGAGATCGACGTCGACTGAGCCTATCGCGCTCCGCGTGCCGGCAAGGGTGACGAACGCCGACGCGGTGTATGGCGTGGCGCGAACCGGGATGATGCCGTTCACCATTCGCGGACGAATCTCGATCCGCACTTCGAGCGGATCCGCGGGAGGCGTGACGGTCTCGATCAGCGGCACCGCAACGGCAAGGGCGCAGAGAAGCAGGAGTGTGCTCTTCATGTACCGTTGGACGATTCGGGCCGAAGGAGGTTAGCGAGGCGGCTTCACCACGTGCAGCATCGCGACCGTCGCTTCGACCTGCTTGCGATTCGGGTTGTGGGGATAGCGAATGCGCGCTGCGAGGAATCCACCGACGAATCCGAAAAAGTGTCCGCTCCACGACACATGCTCCGTCGGGATGAGCGACATCGCCATCGACGTGCCGTAACCTACCGCGACTGCGAGCGTGATCAGCGCGCTCGACCACCGGCGGTCGAACGCCGTGCGGAACACGAGATAGCCGAAGAGTCCGAAGACGATGTCGCTCGCGCCGAAGTGCTCGCCACTCGCACCGAAAAGCCACGTCCCGAGTCCGCCGATCATCGCCGACGTGAACACCACGAAGCAGAACTCGAAGACGCCGCGCAGCATCACGAGCGCTCCGAGGATGAGCAGCGGAATCGAGTTCGAGATCAGATGGTCGAGGTCTTCATGGATCAACGGCGCCGTCGGAATTCCATAGAGTCCGTACAGCGTGCGAGGAACGACGCCGTGACCGACTGCGAACACGCGGCGTCCCGCCATCGTATTGAGACCATGGACGAACCAGAGCAACGCGACGAATCCCAGGAGCACGGCGGCGCGCATGCGCCAGCTGTCGCGCAGCTCGTTCATGCGCCGCGCACGACTCCGCCGACCACTCCGGGCAGAGTGCCGACTTCGAACGGCTTGCGCAGAATTCCGGCCACGGCTTTCGGATCGATGAACTGCAGCGACTCGTCCGTCGCCGCGGTCATGATCACCGTCGACTTGAGCAGCTCCGGCTTCCGAAGAATGAGATGGCGGAGAACATCGAAGCCGCTGAGATGCGGCAGCATCAGATCGAGCAGCACGCAGTCGTAGTGTCCCGTCAGCAGATGCTCGATCGCGATGCCGCCCTCCGCGATCGTCGTCACCGCACAATCGCCGAGAACTCCTTCGATGCGCGCGGCGATGACCGGCTCGTCTTCGATCAGCAGGACGTTCGGCTTCTCCGACTTCTTCACGCTCACTCTCGGCTCCGGCGCCACTTCCGCGGACTGCTTCGATGTGACGAAGCGCGTGACCGCGGCGATGAGCTTGTCGCGCGTCAGTGGCTTGCAGATCCAGCCATCCGCATCCGACGCTTCGAACAATCTTCTGACCCGATCCTCGGCCAGCGCCGAGACGAGAACGATCGGCACATGCTGCCGCGACCGGATCAATGCGCCGAGACGATGACCTGGAATCTGCGGAAGCTCGATGTCGAGCAGCACGAGATCCGGCGATGACGACGAGAGCACGTGCGCGAGATCGGAGACGCCGCCAGCCTCGAGCGTCGCAAAGCCCTCACGCTGACAGAGCCTCGCCGCCTGCGCGCGGAACGACGCGTTGTCGTCAACGATGAGGATGGTGAGCATGGACCAAACTAGGGTAACACTTGCGCAGACAGCAGGCAGCAGACAGCAGGCAGCAGGAGAGAAACCTGCTGCCTGCTGCCTGCTGCTTGTCTAGAGCAACTGCCGGTGCCACGACTTCTCCGCGGCCCGTTCCCATCTTCCGCTGCGAATTTCGCCGAGGCGTTCGACGATCGTGTCGAAGACGACGGTGTGCAGATCGCCGCGCTCGCGGAAGGCGCTGCGCGACATCGCATCGACATGGCCATCGCCATGGCGCACAAACACGCGATTCGGATCGAGAATCTGCACTCCCAGCTCGGACTCGAGCTGCTTTAGCGTTCCGAACATGCGGTCGATCGAGCAGCCCGAGGTCTCCGCGTCGCGATCGACTGCGATCAGGAGGAAGCTCCCCTCGATCAAATCGCGTGAGGAGTTGATGGGAACGTTGTGCGCGGCCCACTGCGCGAGGAAGGCATCGATGCGCGCAAGGAGCCTGCTGCTCTTCTCCGCGTCGAGGGCCGGCGAGATGCCGAACACCCAGATGCGTGCATCGTCGGGCAGTTTGTTCATCGAGGTCTGAGGCATGGTTTACACTCCGGTTCGTGAGCTTTTCACGCCTGATCGAACGATTCAAGCACTCCGCTGACGAAAAAAAGGAGGAGCACGATCCGCTGCGCCTGGCGACCGCTGCCGTACTCCTCGACATCGCGTACGCGGACGGCACGTTCACACCCGCGGAAGACGGCAACATCGTCGACTACCTGCGGCGCACCTTCGCACTCGATGAACCGGACGCGCAGGAGTTGATCGAGGCCGCGGCCGAAATCCGCGGACGCACGATCGACTACTTCGCGATCACGAACTTCATCCGCAAGTCGCTCTCGCTGGACGATCGAATCGAGATCGTGAAGACGATGTGGCGCATGGCGTATTCGGACGGACGGCTGACCGACTACGAGAACTACCTCGTCCGCAAGCTGTCGGATCTGCTCGGCATCGAACATCACGTGATGATCGATGCGAAGGTTGCAGTGTTGCGCGAGTTGGGACTGGCCTCGGCGTGACCGACCTCACCCCTGAAGGCTATTTTCCCGCGCGTCCCGTCATCCAGGATTCCGCACGCCACCACCTTGGACATGCGATTCGCAAGCTGCTGCTGCTCTATGCCGCGAGCTACGCGCTCTGCTTCGGAATGGAGGGAGCGATGCGGTGGAAATACGGCGTCGGCTCGGTCACCGCGTTCGAGAAAGCATTCCCGCAGCGGGGACCGCAGGCGAAAGCGCTCGTCGCGCGCCAGAAGTTGATCGACAGGATGAACGACGATCCGATTTACGACACGTACTTGTGCATCGTTTTCTTCGGAGCGCCGATCGCGTTGGTCGCGATGATGATCCACGAAATTCGCCTGGTGAACCGTCTCATGCGCCGTATCTGGTATCCACTGCGATGGCTGGTCATCTGCTTCGTCGCCATGATGTGCAGCGGCCTGATGATGGTGCTTGGACCGTTCATCGGTGCGCAGAAGTTCTACGACGTCACCAGCCCTGCCGAGCTCATTGCCAAACTGCGTTAGCGTTGCGTCAGCACCGCGAACCCGATCATCTTGTACAGCAATCGCGCGCCGACGTTCGCGTCCCACTCCGTTCCGCCCGGCGACACTTCGCAGAGATCGAGGCCGATGATCCGCTTCTTCGCGCGCACGATCGCACGCAGCAGACCAAGCGCCTCGTTCCATGAGAGTCCGCCGGGAACCGGTGTGCCGGTGCCGGGGCAGAGCGTCGGATCGAGACCGTCGATGTCCCACGACAGATAGATCTCCTGCGGCAATTGCGCGACGATCTCGTCGGCGATCGCCGACCACGGCGTACCGTTCTCTTTCCGCACCGCGACATCCGAATCGAAGTACGTGACGATGCGGCCCCTCGAGGCCTCGATGAACGCGAGCTCACTCTGCCCTACGTCGCGCACACCGATCTGCACGAGCTTCGCGACGCCTTCCACCTTCGTGATGACGTTGTGAAAGATCGAGGCATGCGACCAGGTGAAGCCCTCGTATGCATCGCGCAGATCGGCGTGCGCATCGAGATGAAGGATTCCCACTCCCGGATGCCGCTCCGCATACGCGCGAATCGCGCCGAACGGGACGGAGTGATCGCCGCCGAGGATGACGGGCATCTTCCCTTCCTCGAGGAGAGAGCGCGTCTTGTCGTACACCCACGAATTCACACGATCGCCGATCGCACTCACGCGATCCGCGAAGCGTCCGGTACGCCGGTTGACGACGCCGCCCTTCTCGATGACAGGCAGCGCCATCTCGCGCGCCTCGTTGTTCCAGCGCACGAGCTTGCGCGAGATCGGCAGCATCGCGATACCGCGCTCGTACGGCTTGCCTGTTTCGCGATCGTAGAGATCGACCTGCCGCGAGGCCTCGAGCACTGCAGCAGGTCCGTTGGACGTGCCGCCGCCGTACGAAGTCGTCGCCTCGAAAGGAACGGGGATGATGACGACGTGGGACTCTTCCGCCGTGAACGGCAGGCCGTAGATGCCGGAACCGGTTGCGGCTGCGTCGGGATCGAACTGCATCGTCATGTCTGCACCTGTCGCGCCGACGCCAATTGAAAATTGAAAATGTCTCACGCGGCCCATTTTCAATTTTCAATTTTCAATTTTCAATTCCGATTCAATCCATATCCATCGGATTGATGAGCGGCTTGTCGTCCTTCTCTGCACGCTGCATCGCTTCCTTGAATTTCTCTTCAAGGATGCGCGCGCGATCCTTCTGACTCTCGAGCTGCTGGTCGAAGCGTTTCGCGGCTTCGCTCTTCTGCGTCTCGAGCTTCGAGACCATCGCGTCGAACGATTCCTTCGTCGCTCTTTCCTTCTGTTTATGAAGGAGGATCTCGCCTGTGATGCGATCGACGACGATCAGCGTGTCACAGCAGGGACAGGTGATTTCGAAGTTTGCGGCCATGGAGTCATTCTAATCTCGAGTGGGGCGACAGGCGCCCTCGCCTGCAGGATCACCTATCGCTGCCGCGTCGGATCGAGCGCCACCGCCTTGCTCAGTGCAACCCGCGCCGCTTCCTTGTCGCCGCGCAGCAGTTCGATCTCCATGAGCGCGCTCCATGCATCCGCGTTCGCGGCGTTGACGGCGAGCGCGCGATCGACCATCGCCTTCGCTGCCGGCAGCGCACCGGCGACCGCCTCGATCCTCGAGGCCAGCACTAACACTTCCGCGTTATTCGCGTCGAGCGACAGCGCCTTCCCAACCGCCTCGCGTGCACTGCGAACCGCAAGCACGGCTTCGCGATGATGATCCTTCGCATATTTCGCGTCGTAGTACCAGGCTTGCGCCACGACCTCGAATGCAGAAACGTGTCCGGGATCGATCGCCAGCGCGCGATTCCCTTCATCGACCATCTGCAGCACCGTCGCATGCGGATCGCGTCCATGAGCGACTGCATACTCGGCATCGAGGTCGTATGCGCTCGCCGCGTTCACATGCGCCGAGGCGAGCTTCGGATTCAATGCAGCGGCGTGAAGCGCATTCGCCGCGGCCGACTTCGATTCGTCCGACGGGTCGCCGCCATGCCGCGACATGTAATCGCCGCGATCGTAGTAGGCCACGCTGAGATTGATGAACGTCGCCGGGAGCCGCGGATTGAGCTTCGCCGCGCGCTCGCCACTGGCCACCGCTTCAGCCAACGACTTCATCGGATCCTTGCCGCTCGCCGTCTCCCATTCGGCGCGCGTCATGAACGCGAGGCTGCGATCGTTGTGACCGGATGCCGATTCCGGATCGGCCGCGATCGACCGGTCATAGAAGACGATCGATTCGTCGAGCATCGTTCCCGCATCGGTTCCACGATTGTGCAGCGCCTCCGCATTGCGTCGCAGCGCGTTCGCAAGATTGAGCAGCAGCACGGGATCGCGTGGCGAGAGCTCGACCGCGCGCCGGTGATTGCGGATCGACTGCTCATAGAAACCGAACGGATCCAGTCCATGCGTCACCGCCCATCGCGCCTTGTCGAAATATGCGAGGCCGAGAATCGAACAGGCCTTCGGATTGTCGTGCTGCAGCGCAATGGCATGGCTGGCGAAGTCGATGCCGCGGCCGAAGGCTGCATCGGGCTGCTCGCCATGCTGCACCTGCCACTCGCCGAAGCGCAGTTCGAACATCGCGCGCGTACGGTAACTCTCCTCGCCCGCCGGATCGGCGAGCGAGGCGCGTTCGGCCGCCGCGATGCCGCGCTGATACGGCTCGCGTGGATCGCCGCCGCGATCGATCTCCACTTTCATCGTGCGCGCCCAGCGCTCGGCATCGCCGAGGAGGACGCTGCTGTCGCTCGGGGCCATGGACGCCGCGAGCGAGTACGCATCGCCGGCGCTGGCGAACCGGCGCACCGCCTCGTCGTAGTGTCCCGCGTTGGAGTCGCTCACCCCCTTCGCGAGCAGCACATCGCCCTCGAGCTTCTTCGCTTCATAGAGCCACGGCACTTCGGCGAACGCGGCGCGCGCGCGGTTCAGTGCGACGTCATATCGCTTCTCATAAAACGCGATGAGCGCCTCTGCATACGACGGTGAGTCGCCTCCGCCATGGCCCGAGCTGCGCCGCAACCATTCCAACGCCGGATCGCGATAATCGCGCTCGAGTTTCCTGCGACGCCGCTCGCGTGCCTCCTTGTTGGCGATGCGATCGGCGTCATTCAACTCGTGCTCGTAAAGCTCACCAAGCGCGCGTCCGAGTGCATACGCCACTTGCGGTGCGCGATAACCGCTGCGCCATGCGGCATCGAGGTGTCTGCGGCTCGCTTCGTATTCTTCGAGCGCGAGGTGGCCGCGGCCGATCGCATATTCGCCAGGACCAATCGCGGAACGGCCGAGCGCGCGGCTCTGCACATCGATCGAAGCAAGCCGTCCGCGGATCATCTTTCGTTCGCGATCGATGTCGTGCAGCGGAAGCATGCGCGAGTAACGCGCCATGGCCTCGATGCGCTCGACCTCCTGCCCGAAGCGCTGCGCGGCTCCCGCCATCGCGGCCGAGCGCCAGGCGAGCACGAGGGCAATCGTCATCGATCCGAGGACGGCCAGCGCTGCGACACCGAGGATCGCAGCGATCGTCGGATGCCGCCGCGCGCGCGTAACCCATTTGTAGAAGTAGCTCGAGCGCCGCGCCGCGACCGGTTCGCCGTCGAGGTAACGACGGAGATCCTCGGCCAGCGCACGCGCCGAGTCGTAGCGCCGCTGCGGATCTTTTTCCAGACATTTCAGGATGACGGTCTCGAGATCGGCGGGAATCGCTGGATTGACCGTGCGCGGAGGCGGAGTCTCCTGCTGCACGATGTTCAGCAGCAGAGCCACGCCGCTCTCTCCTTCGAACGGCATGCTTCCGGTCAGGAGCTCGTACAGCGTCACGCCGAGAGCCCAGATGTCCGTGCGACGGTCAACACGTTGACGATCTCCTCGCGCCTGCTCCGGCGCCATGTAGGATGGCGTGCCCATGACGATGCCGACCGTCGTCAGATCCGCCGACTTCTGATCGCGCGCGAGCCCGAAGTCCATCACGTAGGGATGGACGCGGCCGTCGGGTCTTTCTTCCAGCATGATGTTCGACGGCTTGAGGTCGCGATGCACCAGACCGCTGCGATGCGCAACGTGCAGTGCCTCGGCGACATCGGCGATCGCGGCAATCTTAGCGTCGAGCGACATGCGCGGCATCGCCTGCGCCAGCGTCATTCCCTCGATGCATTGCATCGCAATGTAGGGATGGCCATCGGCATCACCGGCTTCGTAAACCTTGCAGATGTTCGGGTGCGTGACCTGCGCCTGCGCGCGCGCCTCGCGCAGGAAGCGCTCCATCTGATCGTCATCGATCGCGCGCAGAAATTTGAGCGCGACTGCGCGGTTCAGCGTCGGATCGACCGCGCGATAGACGTCGGCCATCCCTCCGGAACCCAAAAGCACGCCGAGTTTGTAGCGGCCGACATTCTCCGGTGGGGCGGCGCGGCGCGGTGACGCGGGTTCCGTCTTGATGAGAGTCGGCTCATCGCCAGCAGCGGAACGGATGGTGGGATCCATCGGGAGGAAGTATGAACCTGCTGGAGAGCGGGCGTCTCGCCCGCACTGGTCGGGCGTCTCGCCCGATCAGCTCTTAGTCGCCGGGCGAGACGCCCGACGACTGCGGGCGGGAGGCCCGCTCTCCATCCAACGCCTGCTGCAGATCCTCGATCAAATCGTCGGGATGCTCCAGCCCCACTGACAGCCGCAGCAGATTCTCAGGCGTCGTTGTCCCCTTCCCTTCGCTCGACGCGCGATGTTCGATGAGGCTCTCGGTTCCGCCGAGCGATGTAGCGCTCACGAAGAGCTTCGTCTTCGACACCACGCCGATCGCCGCGGCGCGTCCTTCGCGCACGCGGAACGAGAGCATGCCGCCGAACATCGACATCTGCTTCTTCGCGATCGCATGTCCGGGATGCGATGAGAGACCTGGATAGTGCGTTCCCTCGATGCGCGGATGCGCGTCGAGAAACTCCGCGATGCGCATCGCGTTCTCGCTGTGCACACGCATGCGAACGGCGAGCGTGCGAATGCCGCGCAGCACCAGCCACGAATTGAACGGTGAGGCGGTGGCGCCGAGGATGGCGCGGACGTGCTCGACGCGCGCGGCGAGCTCGCTGTTCTTCGCGAAGATCACCGCGCCGCCTGCTACGTCGCTGTGACCGCCCAGGTATTTGGTGGTGGAGTGCATGACGAGATCGGCACCGAGCTCGATCGGACGTTGCAACGCAGGCGTGGCGAACGTGCCGTCGACCGCGAAGAGAGCTTCATGTTCGTGCGCGAGCGAGGCCAGAGCGGAGAGATCGCAGATCTTCATCAACGGATTCGACGGCGACTCGGCCCAGATCAGCTTCGTCTCGTTGCGAAGCGCGCGGCGCACCGCGTCGAGGTCGTCCATTGCGACGAGGTCGTACGTCACCTGCCATTGCGGGAAGAAGTCGCGCGCGATGGTGCGCATTGCGTAATAGCTGTCGTCCGGAAGGAGGACGTGCGACCCGGGCGTGAGCGTTTGCAGCACCGCGGCCGCCGCTCCGATGCCCGATGCGAATGCGAGCGCGCGCTCTCCCGACTCGATCGCGGCGAGTGCAGTCTCGAGAGCCGACTGCGTCGGATTCCCCTCGCGGATGTAGGTGTAGCCGTGCAGTGGCGTCGAGTCGGCAGCACGCTCGAAGGTCGTCGACAAGTGAATCGCAGGCGCAACCGATGAGGTGGCTTCGTCAGGCGTCGCGGCGGCATGGACGGCTTTCGTCTGGAAGTGCATGGCGATAAGGATACGGGTGCTGGGGCGCTGGGGTGCTGGGGTCGTCTGCGCGTTGCCAGGAGCACGAAAAGCGAAATGCAGAATGCAGAATGCTGAATGCAGAATGAAGACCGAGATGGCCCAAATTGCGGGGTTTTCATTCTGCATTCTGAATTCTGCATTCTGCATTTCGCTTTCGTCCCGTGAATAATCGGGAACCAGCGTCCCCCGCACCCCAGCACCCCAGTACCCCGCCACCCACCCCACGTGCCCCAGTTTTCATCCATAATTCACCGCATCCTCATGCGAGCGTTGCTCATACGCATCGGCCAGGTGGCGCTGACGTTCGCGCTTTTCTCACTGTGTAACGCGCTCGCGTCGCAATTCGAAATCGAGAACAACGTCTCGATTCTCTTTCCGGCGACGGCCATCGCGATCCTTGCCTGCATGACGTTCGGCTGGTGGGCCGCGATCGGCGTCGTCCTCGGCACGATCGTCACGCCGTGGGGAGGGATGAGCTTCAAGACTCTGCTCATGAGTGGCCTGATCAGCGCAGTGGAAGGAATCATGCCGTGGGTAGTCTTTCGAATCCGCCGCGACATTTCCCACGACCTGCGCGACATGCGGTCACTCGCCGTGTTCTTCGTCTTCGGCTGCGTGCTGAACACAGGATTCAGCGCGCTCGCAGGAAACCTCTTGATCATCAGTCATCCCGCCGGCACGTACCTCGTTTGGCGGGAAGTGTTCGTCTGGTGGATCGCGGATTTCACGGCCGCGTTGCTGGTGGCGATGCCCGCGCTCGCATTTGGACACGCGCTCTTCAGCCGCATTGGCGGAACGACGCATCGCGAGCTTGCGGAACGGCCGCGCACGATCGCCAACGCGATCCAGATTCTCGCGGTCATCGTGCTGCTCGGATTCGCGATGTCGTTCGTCATCCGCATGTCTCTGCTCAACGTCCTGGAAGGTGAACGGCTCGAGCAGCAACGCACGTGGGCAAAGGCCACGGTCCTCGTCAACCGAATCCACGACAACTTTCTCGGAATCGCCGCGATGGACGAGAGCGATCCGCGGCGAACGGCGATGCTCGACGCCGCCAGGCATCTCAACGATGCGGAATTCAATGCGCTCGAGCCTGCACTGGCGCACACGTCGCCGGAGCTGTCACGCGCGGTGCCGGAGATCCGCGCGCTGACGCAGAAGTGGTTCGCCGGACACGGGCCGAACGCAGCGCAGGTAAGCGCCCGCATTCTCGCGTTGCGCGGCGACGTCGAGGCCGCGGATGGGAAGTCGTGGGCCGAATTCGGACGGAAGCGCGCACGGATCATGTTCGTCGTTGGACTCGTCGACGGCTTCGTCTTTTTGATCCTCGTGGCCGCATCGTTGACGCTCATGTTCAACATCTCGCGGCCATTCACTCAGGTCCGCGAGTCGATCAATGCGATGGGCGAAGGTGAGCCGGTCGATCCGGAGAAGATCGAGTCAGGCTACCTGGAGTTCCGCTCCCTCGCCGGTGCGCTCGCGGAAACACAGGCCGAGTTGCATCGGCGCGAAGGAGCGCTGCGCCTGCAAACGGAGCGCGCGCTCGCGGCATCGCGGCACAAGAGCGACTTTCTCGCGAAGATGTCGCACGAGCTGCGTACACCGCTCAATTCGATCATCGGCTTCTCCGATCTGCTGGCCGAGCAGGAAGAGACGATCGATCACGTGAAGCGGATCAACTTCCTGGAGAACGTAGCGACGAGCGCACGGCACCTCCTGCATCTCATCAACGATCTGCTCGACGTCTCGAAGATCGAATCGGGAAAGATGAAGATGCACTTCGAGAACGTCGACCTGCGGCGCTCCATCAACAACACAGTGCGCTCGACATCTCCGCTCTTCGTGCGCAAGCGGCAGCAGGTGGTCGTCTCCATTCCGGAAGAGCCGATGATCGTGCGCGCTGATCCGAGCCGCGTCGAACAAATCCTGCTCAATCTGCTCTCGAACGCCAACAAGTACAGCGGCGAAGGAAAGCCGGTCTCGGTGATCAGCGAAAAGCTCGACGGACGCTGGCGAATCGAAGTGCGCGACCGCGGCATCGGGATCAGCGAAGAGGACCAGGCGCGGATCTTCGAAGACTTCGAACAGGTCTACACCCGCGGCCCCAACTCCTCCGGCACCGGCCTCGGCCTCGCTCTCGTGAAGCGGTTCGCGGAGATGCAGGGGGGCGAAGTCGAAGTGAGAAGCAAAGTGGGAGAAGGCTCGACGTTCGCAATCACTTTGCCGGCGGTGGAGCAGGCAGCAGACAGCAGGCAGCAGGCAGCAGGATTCCGGTACTAGTGGAGTGTATTCGCTAAATTGGTACCACATGGCTTGGTCTCGACGCCGCGGTTGCGGCCTGATTGGTGAGCTCCCGTCATCCCGAGCGAAGTCGAGGGACGTCGCGTGTGTGGGAGGCGCGCGACGTCGCCCGCTCAGGATGACAGGCTTGTGCAGAGGCTCCCCGGATCTCCTACACTTCCTCACATGCTCCATCTCGGATCGATCGGCGGAACGACCATCGACGTCGATCTCACCTTTCTGGTTCTGATCTTCTTCTTCGCATTCTCCGCGTATGACCCGAATCAGGGTGCGGCGTACGCGCTCGTCTGGGCTCCGATTCTTTTCATCAGCGTTCTGGTGCACGAGCTCGCGCATGCGGCGGCGATCGCCTCGTTCGGCTACGGCTCGAGCCGCATCATCCTCGGGGGTCTCGGCGGCCTGACGTTCAATGAGCGTCGAGCGCGGCCCTGGCAGGACGTGATCATCAGCATCGCCGGGCCGTTGTCGAGTTTTGCGCTCGCGTTTCTTTGCGCGTGGATCTTCGTGAGGGTCGGCTATGTTCAGCGCGACCGGATGCTGCTCGTGTTTCTCCCTTCGATGGCGAAAGCCTGCATGATCTGGGGAGAATTCAATCTTCTACCGATCCCACCTCTCGATGGCGGTCATGCGCTGCGCAATCTTCTGCGGTCGTTCCTGCGAGAAGACCTCTCATTCGTGATCACGATCTGGATCGCGATGATCGCCGGCATCACGGTCATCGTCTACGCGCTGCTCCGGTGGCATGAGCCCGTCGTCGCAATTCTCATCGGGTTCATCACCTGGAACAACTACCAGCAGTGGGTGCAGTATCGAGATCGCGGGTACCCCGGCGACTGATCCCCGGAATTCCCTTACAATCGTTTCTCATACTGTGAGTCCCCGTTCCTGAACGTTGATGGCAACGTATCCAAGCGAATCGTCGAGGCCGGCTGAGCCTTCGCGTCTGCAGAAGGCGCGTTCCTATTTCGTGCGCGTCGTGTCGAAGGTGCAGAGTGAACGCCGCAACCCGATGCGGATGTCGCTCGGCATCCTCCAGGCGCAGCAGGAAGCGACACTCGACGGAATCCTGGTCGTCGACGGCCACGGCCGCGTGCTTTCCTTCAATCGGCGTTTTCTGGAGATCTGGGGCATTCCCGAGAACAGCGCACGTGATGGGAACGACAACGAACTGCTCGGCTACGCAGCC
>CAZKID010000090.1:0-15124 GCA_964552405.1 uncultured Thermoanaerobaculia bacterium | reverse complement strand
CATGCGCTTCCTCTTCGCGTGGCAGCATGCAGCGCCATCGTCAAAGCTGACTGGCATCGAGGGACTCCGCGCGGTGATCGCACAACTCGCCGGCTTCGAGATTCCGGCCGCCGCCTGGGAGAAACACATCCTGCCGCTTCGCATCGAGCGCTACGAGCCATCGCTGCTCGATCAACTTTGCTTCAGCGGTGAAACCGGGTGGGCAAAAGGCGTTGCGCTCTTCCCTCGCGGGCACATCATCAGCGCGAGCGAGACACCGGCGCTCTCCGAACGCGCGCAGCTCGTGCTCGAAACGCTCCGCACGCGCGGCGCCTCGTTCGCTCGCGACCTGGGCGACAGCGAGGCGATCGATGAGCTGGCGGCGGCGGGACTCATCACGAACGACGGCTTCATCACGCGCCCGCACGGACGCTGGTCGATCATCGAGCAGGCGGCGGAAAACGATGTCGAGCGCGAGGCCTGGCTCTACCTGCGTCGCTACGGCGTCGTGTTTCGCCGTCTGCTCACGCGCGAGTCGAACCCTTCGCCGTGGCGCGAGCTCGCGCGCGTCTATCGCCGGCTCGAAGCGCGCGGCGAGATCCGGGGAGGGCGCTTCGTCACGGGCGTGTCGGGCGAACAGTTCGCACTACCCGAGGCAGTCGAGACGATGCGCGAGATCCGGAGAACGAACGGCGACGGCCGCGTGCTCGTCATCAGCGCCGCAGATCCGCTGAACCTCGTGGGCATTCTCACGACGGGCGATCGCGTGCGCGCGATTCCCGCGACGCGGATCGCATATCGCGAAGGCGTCGCGGTCGCGTACATGGAGGGCGATTTCCTGCGGCCCATCGCAGAGCCTGACATGGAAGTCGCGGCCGCCCTGGCTGGAAGACGCGTGCCGGTCTCGAGCGGATTCGTCGGACGGACCGCCTGATGGTGCGAGCGAGTTCGTAAGTGCTGCCACTCGCGGACGAAAGCCATTGCTCTCGCTGCAGGAAGTCGCGAGGATCGCGTCGCTGATGGCTGAATCCTTCAAGGTTCTCGCGATTCTTGATTGAGCCGGCGGGGAATCAGTAGCGCACCCGCTGCGCTTGCGATCGCGATCACCGATGCCGCGATCATGTTCACGCGAAACGCGCGGACGAACGCAACATCGATCACATGTCTGCTCACGCCCGGCGGCGGCGTCGCGGCCGCCAGCTTCGCGCTCTCCTCGGCGCTCAACGTTCCATGCAGTGAGTGCGCAAACAGATGCACGGCCAGAGAACCGAAGAGCGCGATCGCGAGCAGTCCCGCCGCGCGCGCGATCGTATTGTTGATTCCTGATGCCGCACCCGCGTGACGCTCGTCGGCGATCGATGTCATCACCGTCGTCGTCAACGGCGCGACAGTGATCGCCATCCCGATCCCGAGCAGCGAGATACCGGGGAAGAACGTCGTCCAGTACGAGCCGCCGATGCCGGGCATCGCCATGAGCGCGAATCCACTCCCCGCGACGACGGGCCCGGCGATCAGCAGCCACTTCGGCCCGATGCGATCGGCGAGCGCGCCACTCCAGCGAGACAACAACGACATCGTCACGACGAACGGCAGGAACGCGGCGCCAGCTTTCGCCGGCGAGTAGTGCTGCACCTGAATGAGATTGAACGGCAGCAGAAACGTCGCGGCGGAAAGCGCGCCGTAGAGAAATAGTGTCAGCACATTCGCGCCCGTGAACGTGCGTGAGCGAAAGAGCGACAGCGGCACGATGGGCTCCTCGACACGTTGCTCGACGAGCACGAACGCGACGAACGCGATGGCAGCGACGATTCCCGGAATGATCGACGTCTCGATCAGCGCGTAGGTCGCGGCGCCGAGGGCGAGCGTGATCGTGGCGGTGCCGAGCCAGTCAATCGGGCCGGTGACCGATGCCTCGATTCGCGGCACTTTCCACCAGACGATCGCGAGCGTCACCACGGCAATCGGCACGTTGATGAAGAAAACCGCGCGCCACGAGATCGCCTGCACCATCCACCCGCCCGCGAGAGGTCCGGCGATGATGGCCAGCGACGTCATCGCCGACCACGTCCCGATCGCCTTGCCTCGCTGCTGCGTTGAAAACGCTGCGGTGATGATCGCGAGACTGCCCGGGACGAGCAGCGCGGCGCCGCCCCCCTGCAACGCGCGCGCGATGATGAGTTGCAACGCATTTGGTGCAGCGCCGCACCAGACCGAGGCGGCCGCGAAGAGTGCGATGCCCGCCGCGAATACTTTCACGCGGCCGATCCGATCGCCGAGTGCGCCACCGGCGAGCATCAGCGACGAGAGCACGAGCAGATAGGCATCGACGACCCATTGCGACTGATGCACATCCGCGTGCAACGCCTGCTGCAGCACGGGAAGCGCGACATTGACGACGGTGCCGTCGATGAACGCCATCGCGGAACCGAGGATGGTGGCAGCGAGAATCCAGCGTCCGGAGCTAAGTTGATTTTCCAGGTGCGACCCCCGAAAACCAACTTAACGCCATGACGGTCAGGTCGTCGCCTCGCTCGTTGGAGTGCTCGCGGACGGCTGCCACGATCGAGTCACTCACACCTCGCGCGCTCTTCTCGGGCAAATGACGCAGCACGCGCTCGATGCCCTCGCGGCCGAACTCCACTTCATCGCATGACGCCGCTTCCGTCACGCCATCGGTGTACAGCACGAGCATCTCCCCTTCGCCGAGTGCGAACGGGTGCACGTTCCACGACGAGCCTTCGAGCACGCCGACGACCGGGCCCGTCGACGGGATCGCGCCGATGCGGCCATCCGCGCGCACGATCAGAGGCGGGCAATGCCCCGCGTTCACGAGCTTCACGTAGCCGTCGTCGCGGATCCAGCCGATCACTGCGGTCGCGAATCGATTGCGCGGCAGCAGCGGACGGAGAAACCCATGCAATCGCGACATCGTCGTCGAAGGATCGCACCCCGCGCGCGCACATGATGCAATGCGATGCTCGAGCTCCTCCTGGATCATCGCCATCACGAGCGCAGCGGGAAGTCCCTTCCCGGCGACGTCGCCGATCGCGAACCAGAACCGATCGGCCGCGCGGTGTGTGAACCAGAAGTCGCCTGTGAATGCGCGCGACGGGATGGACACCGCGTGCACATCGATCGCCGGCATCGTCTCGGTGATCATGCGGCCACCACCGGCTGGCAATATCTGCACGGGCGATAACCCTGCTCCAGCGCATCCTCCGCATCGCGGAACGGCACGCGGTTCTCTTCGCGAATCTGATTCGCACCGTGGCACGTCGGGAAGCAGAAGACATGCGTCGTCTTCGAGCCGATGTAGCGCACGTGCTCGCGGGCCAGCCGCTCGAGCTGCTCGACATCGACACCTTCGCTCGCGAGCAGCGTGCGCTTCATCTCGCTGCCGAACGCGTAGTTGCCGATGCCGCCCGTGGACGGTACGACGCGATGACACGGCACGACGAAAGGGACGATGTTCTTCGCGATCACATTCGCCACCGCACGCACCGCGCGGGGACGTCCGATCTGCTTCGCAACCCACGCATACGTGCGGACCTGTCCGCGCGGAATCTTCGTGAGCATCTGCAGCACGTCGTGCTCGAGCTCGTTCGTCTCCTCGAGATCGACCTTCGGCGTGTCGACTCCTTCGCCATGCAGCGCCGCGAGCACCTGGCCTCTCAGCGCCTCGGGAATCGGCGACTCGCGCAACACACGTCCAAAGCGTTTCGCATACCGCAACCGGAACTCTTCGAGCGAGCCCTCGGTCGTGATCATCCGGATGCGGTCGTTCGAAAACGCGACCCAGACGTTCTCCACGTAGTCATAGGCATCAGCGATTCGCTCGAGGCACGAAACAGGAGGTGCGATGGCGAGCGATTTCACGGCGCCGGCCAGATGATCGACATCGGTCGTCGAGGCGTTGCAGCTTCTGCACGTCGCGAGATGGCCCTCCACCGCGATCTTCTCGATCGTCGAAAGCTCCTTCGTGCGAAGCGCATCGATTCGAGTCAGTACAGATCTACATTGCATACGCCACCCCCTTCTGTTCCAGCGCGTCGCGTAACAACTTGAGCGAGCGGAACACCTTGCCCCGCAACGCGGCTTCGCTCGTACCAACGGTCTTCGCGATCTCCGCATAGGGCATCTCTTCCATGAATCTGAGGACGATCAATTCGCGGGCATCGACGGGCAGCAGCGCCATCGCGCCCTTCAGCAATTCGATTTCCTGCTTGCGCTCGAGCTCGCTCCCCTCGGCCGCCACGAACGGCCCGAGGCGGCCGTCGTCGAACGAGTCGAGCGGCTGCTCGAGTGCGCTGCGCTTCGAGCGGCGTTTGTTCAAACAGAGATTGCGCACCGTGCGGAACAGCCACGGCCGCAACATGAGCGCCGCACATCGCGCCTCGTCGTACTGGCGCGTGAGCGCCTTGTGCGCGCGCATCATCGCGTCCTGCACGACTTCCTGTGCGTCGAACGCGTTCTGCAGGATCCCGTGTGCGTAGGTGAACAGAGGTTTTTCGAAGCGATCGATGAGCCGCTCGAACGCACCCGACTCACAGCGATGGACCAACACCGCGAGGTTGTCGATCGCATCGCCGGTCGGTTGGCTGGCCGCCTCGCCGCCGGTCCACGAGTTCTTCATATCTCTAACAACACGCGATGTGCCCTCCCCGTTCGCGTTCCCCGTCACCCCAGGGGCATGGTAATTTGCGTCATGCTGAAAGACATCGTTTGCCCTGTGTCCGCCGAACGGCTGAACAAGCGAGCGTGCCGGGTCGGGGCAATCCTCAGTGCTGCACTGCTGGTCCTGTTCTTCATGACGAGCTGGTGGCCGGTGATCGCGTTTGTGGTTCTCGACTACGTCGTGAGGGTGTTTACGAATAAGACAGCACCGATTGCCCTGCTGGCAAATGGAATCGCGCGCGCGCTGCGTGTTGCTCCGGTTTCGATGGATAAGGCGCCGAAAGTGTTTGCGTGGCGGGTGGGATTTCTGCTGGCCGTCGCAACGGCCGCTGTTCTGCCATTCAGCGTGACAGCGAGCCGCTCTCTCGCAATCACGCTTGCGGCATTCAACATCCTCGATGGTCTCTGCAACTTCTGTGTAGGCTGCATCATCTACACATACTTCATACTCCCACGGGTTCGCCCCTCGATCGCGGGCTAACCTGGCGCTGCACCCGAGTGGAGCCCGAACGCTTCCGGTGTTCTGGAAGAGGCGATAGCACACGCCGTTCGCGTCGGTGAGATCTTGATCGCGTGGCAATGACCGACACCTCGGAAAAGTTCGCGGCGTTGCACCTTCAGCTCTATCGTTCGGCTGGCACAGCTCGCAGAGCCCAGGTTGCCGCTGACCTGAGTGACGCCGTCCGTGCAACCGCACTAGCCGGAATTCGCCAACGGCATCCGGAGCTTTCTGGTCCCGAAGTGCGCGCGGCGTTTCTTGCACTGCTGTACGGATACAAGTCAGGCCAGTGAGCGTCCATGTCGTCCTCGAGAAGCTGCGCGCTGCACTCGACGCAGCGGGCATTCCGTATTTCGTCAGCGGCTCGTTCGCCAGCTCCGCGCATGGCATTCCGAGATCCACCAACGACATCGACATAGTGATCGCACCGTCGGTCGCGCAGTTGCAGAATCTTCTGGATCGTCTGCCCTCTTCCGATTTCGCCAAGGATACGGAAGACGCCTTGCAGGCGCTCGATGCGATAGCTGGCTAACCTGCCGCTGCACCTGGTGCCGAGGCGTCCGCACCCACCTTTAGTACCGCTCGGTAGCCCAGCCTCTTCTCAGCTTCTCCACGGGCACGCTCGACATGTATGGCTTGATGTCGAGGATCGGGGTGCCATCGAGCATGTCGACGCCGTGCACGTGCAGCCTGTTGCCTTCGCGGCGCAGGAGCTCGACGACCGTCAGTGCGATCGGGTTGGGGCGCCTCGGTGAGCGTGTCGCGAACACGCCATGCAGCGTCTCCTCGCCCGGCGGGGCGCCGAGGAGGTCGTAACCTTCGGAGCGGTCGAAGACCCAGAGAACGAAGAGATGCGAGAAGCCTTCGATGTCCGTCAGGCCTTCTTCGAACTCCGGGAGAATCTCGAGGATGCCATCGGACTCGTGCTTCGCTCCCGGGCCCTTCGGGATTTCGGACGTCTGTTGAAAGGGCGTGCGGACGAAGCCGATGGCTCGCGGGACGAAGAGCGGATTCATCCCGCGAGCATACCGGTTCTCAGAAGCCGAACGAGTAGCCGAACTCGACTTCGTATTCATGCATCTTCAGCTCGATCGACTGCGCTCCCGGCGCCTCGAGCGGATTCGCGCCGCGTACGCTCTTCGACGGCGCATACATCATCGCCATGTTGAAGCGTCCCGGCCTGTTGCCCAGCGCGGTGCTGAAGCCGAGCGTGATGTGCTCCTGCACGACGCCCGGCGCCAGGATGTTGAACAGCACTTCGCTCTGCGGAATCGGCTGATCGCACTTCGAGAAGCCGGCGCGCCACGTCCAGGCCTCACTAACCTTCCACTGCACTCCAGCCTTGTAGACGTTGATGTCCTTCCAGCCGAAGCCGGCGCCATTCTCGCCACCGAGCGGCGACGTCACGAGATTCGGCAGCAGCCCATTCCCCACCGCCGCGACATCGCTGTAATGAATGCGCTGCACGTCGGCGGTCAGCGTCAGGGGCTCCGCGGCCTTGAACGCGATCCCTGCATTCGCTGATCCCGGCACATTGAAGCGGCCATCCTGTGCGAAGAGGCCGCAGTACCGGCCGAACTTCGACATCGTGATCGTCGGTGTATACGACGCACCGAACGAGAACCGCGGCAGCGGCTGCGCATAATAGCCGACCTTGTAGCCGACACCGTGCGACCAGCGGTAGCCGTTGCCCGTCAGACAATCCGGATCCGCGGAAAACGCGGTGAACGCCTCGAGTCCGCTTGCCTTGAAGCGCTGCTCGGCGATGATCGCGCTGATGCCCAGCGATTGATTCTGCGTAATGCGATACGAGTACGTCGCCGACAGGAACATCTGCGCCAGATCGACGCCCGTGTGATTCGACCCATAGAACGTATTCGTCCGATAGTCGGTATTCATTCCGCCGTGCGCCGTGAAGTTCACCGTGAATGCACTCACATCATTCGGGCGGAAGTTGAAGCCGGCGGCCGGCATCGGGAAGAACTTCGACTTGCTCGCCACCGTGCCCGGCATCAATCCGAACGTCTGCGGATATCCGGACGGCGCGCCGCTGACCTTGTATTGCCGGTCAGGACTGAAGAGCGCGAGCGAATACGAGTGACCACGCGCCACGAAGACGCCGAGTGCGGGATTCGTATCGGCATCGAGCGCTTCCTGCGGCAGCGCGGTGGTCGCACCGGCCATCGCCTTGCTCTCCGTCCCGACACCATGAAGAAAATATCCATTCGTCGCAAATGCGGCCGGCGCGATCGTGAGAGCAACCGCCGCGAGAATCACAAGCCATCTCCTGTTTCTCATCGTTCATTCCTTTCGAGCTCCGGGGCACCGGCGACACGCGCGAGCAGCCGCTCCACACCGCCGGGAAAAAGTCGTTTCATGTCCGCGACGGAGCATTCGCACGCCCGGCCGATTTCTTCGATCGTCGGCACGCGGCCCGTCCTCGCGATCAGCTCGCGCGCGTTGACGATCCCGCGCCAGTGCTGCTCCGCGAGCTTCACTCCGTAGACGCTCGCCACGTCTTCAGCGAGCATTGGTGTCCAGTCTTCGTCCAGCGTGAGCCTCACAGCGCGCCCTGGCGGGCCAGCACGAGGATCCATCGCAGCGACAGACCGCCGAGGAGCACGAGCGCAGGCGCAAGTACGACGTGAATGCGGCGGCGCGACTCGATGGATTCGATCAGCAGCGGCACCGCCATCCCTGCGATCACGACGAGGGACCAGAACACCGCGGTGTACGCCCCTCCGAAAAACATCGCCACCGCTGCCCGTCCTCGGCCTCCCCCTGCAGAGACGAGATCGAGGAAGAAGAATCCGAGCACGGCTGCCTCGACGGCGATCGCAATGACATCCCAGCGCCGGAACTGCTCACGCTCTTCTTCGGTGACCGGCAACAGCATCGCGAGTGCTGCGGCGGCGGAGAATCCGGACGCGAGAAACAGCGGCGCGAGGAACAGCGAGTTCCAGACCGCGCGCGCGTTCAGCGTCGCGAGCAGCACGCCTGTGTACGCACCAAGCACGACGCCCAGGGCGAGATTGATCTTGCGCAGCTGTTCGTTAGGATTCAGGCCATAGAGCATCGTCGCCGGATAGATCAGCAACAGGATCCACGAGCCCCATGACATCGGCGATGTCACGCGCAGCGCGGTGTAGAAGCGGAAGACGTGCAGCTTGTACCCCAGGTCGAGGAAGAGCGCGCCCATGCCCAGCGACAGCGCGAGCGGCGCGATGAAGATGAACAGCCGCGCGGCACGCGACGCGGGCGCCTTCTGCAGACCGGCGATCATCATCACGCCGGCAGCGAGGCCGCCGAGGAAGAGGTAGATGGCGATCTGCCAGCCCCAGATGTGCAGCGCCGGATCGAGCATCGGATTGTGCCGGAAGACATCGAGTTCGGTCATGGCTTCTCTCCCCAACTAAGCGCTGCACCCGCCGCCTTTTTTCTTCGGCCTGGCGATCACTCCGCCGGCGGCGGCGGCGGGAGGAGGCGGCGGCGGTGCGCCGGTCGTCAGCGCCTTCACCAGCGGATCGGCATTCCACGCCGGCATTCCTCCGGCGAGTTGGCGCACGCTCATCGGCAGGTGTGCGCGTTCGCCGACGATCACGATCGGACGGCCGTCGCTGGTCAGATCTGCGAGCTGCGTTGCCGCGACATTGATCGCGCCTGGAATTCGCTCCTTCGCGAAGGCTGCGGCATCACGCGTGTCGATGACACGCACGCTCCACGGCTCGTTCACCACGATCTTCGCCAGCTGCGAGGCCGTGATCTTCTCCGCGTGCTCCGCGTCTCCGCGTGAGACCGGTTTCTCGCGGAGACGCGGAGTCGCGGAGACGAGAGCGACGACCATCAGCGATGCGAACACCACTCGGCGCGGGGCAACCGCGGTCCTCGCGCCACCCATCAGGGACTCCACCTTCTCCGCACCAACGAAAGCGAGGACCGCCATCAACGTCACCGCGAGCGCGATCAGCGCGGGCGATACCTTCACGATGTCGTACAGAAACCACGCGCCCTTCGGCGCCGCATTGTGGAACTCGTGAAACTTCGGAAGCTGTAAAAGCTCGGAGTAGACGAAGGTGCCCGAGATCACGCCCAGCACCGTGAAGAGGCCGTCGACATTGCCCGAGCCCATCGACACGATCGAGGTTCCCGGACAGTAACCCGAGACGATGAACCCCACACCGAGTACGAATCCGCCGACGGCCATCGGCCAGATCCAGGTGAGGCTCGCGATCGACTCCGAGATGTCGCGCAGACTCGTGAGCCCGGCACCGGACGCGATCACGAGCCCGAGCATCGCCGTCACGATCGCCGTGAACATCACCTTGAACACACGCAGGTCGCGCAGATAGAACTGCGCCGCGAGTTTGTCGGCGCGTCCGAATCCGGCTCGCTCCAGCACGAAGCCGAACGCGATGCCGATCAATACCGCGACGATCAACCCTTCCTGACGCGCGGCAGCTGTGAGTGCAGTGAATGGAAAGGTCATGACCACTGTCTCCTCATGAACCAGGCGAATGCGTAGCCTCCGGCGAAGACCGACAGCATGAAGATCCACGCGCCGGCGGAGAGCACCGCGCCGCCGCTCAGCGCCTGACCCGAGGTGCAGCCGCGAGCTGCACGTGCGGCGAGGCCCATCAGCACTCCGCCGCCGAATGCGAATGCGAGCCGTGCCGTCACGGTCGTTCGCGCGTTGCGAATCACCTTCGCGCCGAAGCGTCCCGCGGTGATCGCGCCGAGCGCGCCGCCGAGGAAAACACCGAGGACTTCGAAGACGAGCCAGTCGTCGAGGACACTCGCATGCTCACCTTTCGTTGCCGCGAGATTCGGATTCGCAGCGACGTGCGACGGCGCAACGATCCCGGCGATGAAGACGCCGAAGCGATTCGCTGCACCGGAGGCGCCGAGTCCTTTCCCCATCACGAGAAAGGTGGTGAGCAGCACGAGCCCGAGCGCGATGCCGGCGAGATATGGATTCCAGAATGCTTCCGAGCGTTCCATCGTCTCCTCACGTCAGGTAGTAGAGGTTTGGTTTCGTCCCCGCATCCGCGCGCAGTTGCTTCCACTGGCGCGAGCGCAACAGCTTCACGAGATCGCTCGACGGATCGTTGAGATCGCCGAACGTGATCGACTGCGTCGGACAGGCAGCCGCGCACGCGGGCAGCAGCCCCTTCTCGACGCGATGGAGGCAGAATGTGCACTTGTCCGCGTAGCCATCGGGATGGATGTAGCGTGCCTCGTACGGACAGGCCGCAACGCACGCCTTGCAACCGGTGCAGAGCTCGCGCTGCACCAGCACGACTCCTCCCTTCGCGTAGTAGCTCGCGCCGGTCGGGCAGTTCGAGACGCACGCCGCATCGCTGCACTGCTCGCAACGCTCGCTATGGATCTCGAGAGCGAGCACGGGATACGTTCCGCGCGTCTCGATCTCCACCCACGAGCGAAAGTCCGCGAGCGCCAGACCGTTCTCTTCCTTGCACGCGATCACGCACGCGCTGCAGCCGACGCAGCGCTTCGTATCGATGGCCATCGCATATCGCTTCTTCATCGCTACGCCTCCGTCTTCACGACGCGCACGAAGTTGACGTTCATCCCTGTGCCGCCCATGACCGGATCGGTCGCGTACTGCGACACGAGCTCGCTGTCCGACGCGCCGCGGTGTTTCGCGAACTTCATCCCGTTCGCGGTGTGGCCCCAGCCGTGGACCATGTAGACGCAGTCGCCGCGGATGCGTTCCGTGACCTTCGCGCGGATCGGCAGACTGCGCACGCCGTCCTGATTCTCGAGCGTCACGCGATCGCCGTTCTTCACGTCGAGGCTCTTCGCCACGAGCGTGTTGAGCCAGAGCTCGTTTTCCGGATACACCGCACCTGCGAGCCGGTTGTTCGCCATGCGGCCGAAGGTGTGCGTCGGCGCGCGCCCCATCAGCAGGCGGAACATGCCATCTGGCGGCTGCGGGTGCGGCGAATAGTTAGGCAGCGGATCGAATCCCGCGCCTGCGAGCGTGCTGCTGAACAACTCGATCTTCCTGCTCGGCGTGTCGAATGACAACGCGAGCCCTTCTTCTTCGCTCACGGGAACGCGCGCGCCCTGCACGACACCCGTCGCGCGCAGCTTCGCGAGACTCTGTCCCGCGGCTTCGACGCGCCAGCGCACGACATCCAGCGGATGCTGCCAGTCGAAGTAGTCGTGCAATCCGAGCCGCGTCGCGAGCTCGCGCGCGATCCACCATCCCGGCTTCGAGTCGTACATCGGCTCGACCGCCGGCTGCCGCATCGCGATGAACGGCTCCTTGTACGCTGGCGCCCACACATCGTCGTAGCGCTCGAGATAGGTCGACTCCGGCAGCACGATGTCGCTCCAGCCGGTGATCTCCGCCGGCAGCACATCGATCGCGACGAGGAAGTCGAGCTCCTGAATTGCCTTCGCCGTCTGCTGCGGCGCGGGAAGCGCCTGCATCAGATTCGTGCCATAGACCATCCAGCCTTTGAGTTGATAGGGCGCCTTGCCGGCGATCGTCGCGTCGCACACGCCCGATGCGAGCGTTTCATCGGCGAGCGGATAGAGGCTCGGCTGCTGACGATCGACGACGGGGCGCGCCGGTGGCTGCGGCTTCTTGCCGGGATACTTCGGCAGGTCCATCGACGACGGGAGGATGTAGCCGCCTCGCCGTCCCCACGCGCCGAGGAGCGCGGAGAGGATGGCGATCGAGCGAAGGCGCTGCGTGTCGTCGCCGTACCAGGTGACATGGCGTCCCGGATGGATCAACGAGGCGGGACGCGCCGCCGCGATCAGACGCGCGCTGTCGCGGATCAACTGCGGCTCGATGCCGGTGATCGGATACGCCCACTCCGGCGTCTTCGACTCGACATGCTTCGCGAGCTGATCGAATCCTTCCGCGTACTTCGCGACGTACTCGGCGTCGTAGCGTTTCTCGGTGATGATCACGTTCATCCACGCGAGCAGCAGCGCGATGTCGGTGCCGGGGCGGATCGGCAGCCAGTACTTTGCCTTTGAGGCTGCGATCGAGAATCGCGGATCGACGACGACGAGCTCCGCGCCGCGGCCGATCGCGGCCGCGAGCTCCTGCACCTGGCTGTTGTGCATGTTCTCGCCGAGGTGCGAGCCGATGAGCGTGATGCAGCGGGCGTTCTCGATGTCGATCGATTCGGGTGAGCCAAGGCCCTGGCCGAACGTCAGCGTGAAGCCGACGTCGCGCGGACCGCGGCATTGTGCGTAGGCAGGTGCGGCGACATTCGGCGAGCCGTATGCCTGCATCAGACGCGTGAACCACGACCCACCCCAGCCATGCGTGAACAGCGCGAACGCCTCGGGGCCATACTTCGTGCGGATCGCGTCCATCCGCTTCGCGGTCTCGTCGAGTGCAACAGCCCACGTCACCGCTTCGAAGACCTGCTGTCCGCGTTTCGCGCTGCGGATGAGCGGCGTCTTCAGACGATCGGGATCATAGAGCAGCGACGTTGCAGCTTCACCGCGCGGGCAGAGGCGGCCCTTCGACAACGGATGCGCCGGATTGCCGACGATCTTCGTTACGCGGCCGTTCTTCACATGCGCGAGCACGCCGCATTTCCAGAAGCAAAGTTCGCAGAACGTCGGGACGACGTGATCGCCGTCCGTCTTCGGATCGGGAATCGTGCGCGCCTGCAGGCTCCACCAGTCGGTGGTGAGTCCGGATGCGGCGGCGACACCGCCGGCGACTGCGCCGATTCGAATGAACTCTCTTCGCGTGAACGCCATCGCACTTCTCCTGCGATGGAACGAAGAGCGAACGGACTGCCATGAACGCGGAACGCGTCAAGGCGTGATGGGCGAGGCGGTTAACACGACGAGGTGCGCGTCGTCACTGTTTCAACGGAACGGAACGTTCGAACGTTTGGAACGTTCTCACTCCGCATCTCCGCGCTCCGCGTGAGAACGGTTTCTCGCGGAGGCGCGGAGGCGCGGAGGCGCGGAGGCGCGGAAGGAGGCCGTTACAACCCGGCTTCGCGCATCTTGCGCCAGAGCGTTGTACGGCCGATACCCAACGCCCGCGCGGTGGCCTCGCGATTCCACTGATGCTCTTCGAGCGCGGTGCGCAACACATCCGACTCGCTCACCTGCGCGGGCCTCAACGGCTCGAGAATCTCGGAAGGCAGATCTTCCTGCTGCAACGTCTGTCCTCGCCCAACCGCCACGGCGTACTCGATCGCATTCTCGAGCTCGCGCACATTGCCCGGCCACGAATAACGCAGCAGTGCGCGAATCGCATCGGGCGAGAAGCGCAACTCGCGGCCGTGCCGTCCGGCAACGCGCACGAGCAGGTGCCGTGCGAGCGGCTCGATGTCTTCACGCCGCGAGCGCAGCGGCGGAATCTCGATCGGCACGACACGCAACCGATAATAGAGATCCTCGCGGAATCGTCCCTCGCTGATCGCGCGGCGCAGCTCCGCATTCGTCGCCGCGAGAATGCGCACATCCGCTTTGCGCGTATGACTGTCGCCGACACGCTCGAACGTCTTCTCCTGCAGAAAGCGTAATAGCTTCACTTGCAGTTGCAGCGGAAGATCGCCGATCTCGTCGAGGAACAGCGTGCCGCCCGATGCGAGCTCGACGCGCCCGATGCGATCACGCACGGCGCCGGTGAAGGCGCCGCGCACATGTCCGAAGAGCTCACTCTCGAGCAGATCCGCGGGCAGAGCCGCGCAGTTCACGGCGACGAACCGCTGATCCTTGCGCAACGAATTCGCATGAATCGCCTGCGCCATGACCTCCTTGCCCGTTCCGCTCTCCCCGGTCAGCAGGATCGTCGCGTCGCTCGACTGCAGATTCTCGACGAGGTGAAAGAGCCGCGTCATCGCCGGCGAGCGCGCGATCATCCCCGCGAATCCGATCGGCGACGCGGTCCCCAGCGCCGGATCATCCTCGGCCGGCCGGATGATGATCAGGTACGCGACGTTCGGGTCGCAGATGCCTTCGCCGTCGCGCTGAAATGGCGCCGCGCTGCATGAAACCACGCGAGTCGACCCATCCGCGAGCGTCATCGACGCGCGCCAGCCTTCGCGCCGCTCGCCGCACAGCAGCGCGTCGCGCAGCACTCCACCCTCCGCGAACAGCTCATCGCCGAGGAGGTCGGAGACTGGGCGGCCGGCGAAGGGCTGCGCGCCGGCGATGCCGGTCAGCAGCGATGAGCCATGAATGATGCGGAAGTTTGCGTCGAGACAGATGAGCACGCGGCCGAACGACTCGAGCACCGCGCTGACCGCCATCAAGGCAGCCTTGCTGATCTCGCGGTCGCACCAGAGCGCGTCGCTCATCGTTCACTTCTCGTTCAAGTCGCGAAGCCAGGTCCAGACGGCGACGGACGACGGCATGCCGATGATGCTCGCCGCGAGCGCGACGACTTGATTCAGCTCATCGCGCGAGATGCCCATCGCGATCGCCTTGCGCCCGCTGGAATGCACCGCACCTTCGCGCATGGCTCCGATCGCGATGCCGAGCTTCACGAGACGCGCGGTCCGTTCGTCGAACGGCCCTTCGCGCGAGGCGTCACCGAGAAGATCCCAGGCCTTGCGGAGCGAAGGAAAGGTTTCACTGAATTCATCGAATGTGCGCGGCGGCTTCGGCAGTTTCTTCATACGAGCGCGAGCTCCTCTTTTTCGATCTCCTGGCTAACCGGCGGCTGCACCTTGGGCCTGCGCGTACGCCGCTCCAGCATGTAGTAGATGACCGGCACGGTCGCTCGCGACAGCAACAGCGACGCGACTTCGCCCGCCATCAACGACAACGCGAGCCCCTGGAAGATCGGGTCGAACAGAATCACAGCCGCGCCAACGATGACTGCCGATGCCGTGAGCAGCATCGGCCGGAAGCGAACGACCCCGGCGTCGATCACCGCCTCTTCGAGCGGCATCCCCTGTTGCAGCCGCAGCTCGATGAAGTCGACGAGGATGATCGAGTTGCGGACGATGATGCCGG
>CAZKID010000089.1:1770-15171 GCA_964552405.1 uncultured Thermoanaerobaculia bacterium | reverse complement strand
GCTCACGATCGACAGGAGTGAGCTTGGGGTCCGCAAGACGAGATCCATAGTCAGCGGCCAGGCGCTCGAAACCGCCCCGATTCTCGAGCACAAACATAGACTCCGCGAAACGAGAATAGGTAAGAAACCGACTCAGATCGTTCCTCTCAAAAACGTCACGCAGAACCGGCGCACTTACCAAGTCGGCCTGCGAGAACTTCAAACCGTTCGGATAGAGCCCGCGATTTACTCCGTCAAAATCGAGACGCACCCTCTGCGAAGTCACAGTTTCTCTCGGCGTCAGTACGAATGACACCGCCGCAACGAGTAGAAACAACCCCAGGACCGTACTTACTGCAACGATGATCGGCTGCTTGTAGGCCCGGGTAACCGAAACGAACTTTGCGAGATAAAGAGGTTGTTCCTTCTCCATAGCCCGATTGCCCACCATATTGCGATCTCCTTGACGTGTTTGATCGTAGCCCAAATGCCGTCGGGGGAGACCACCGCCGATTGACCGATTCTTTTTTTGTGTCCGATACGAACATCTCTTCAGATTTACGTATATGGAGCTGAGGATCACCGGTCGTGTAGCGTCTAACACCTCCTGAAGCTTTTTGGGGCATGCGCGGCGGTGGTACGCCGAAAGGGGCGAAGCCTGCCAGCGCGTCAATGGAATATCCCAGCTGCCGTTTGTGCAAGTCTCAATTGGAGGACGTGCTGCTCGATCTGGGCATGACGCCGCTTTCGAACAGCTTGCTGGCGAATCAGAACGCAGATGTAGTACCTCTCTACCACTTGGCCGCCTTCGTGTGTCGAGAATGCTTTCTCGTTCAAACTGCCGACCCACCCTCCTTGGATAGGATCTTCGACGAGACATATCCCTATCTTTCATCTATCTCGACAACCTGGCTAGAACACGTGAATCGCTTTGCGGAACGCGTCATCGATGACTATGCCCTGACGTATGAGAGTCAAATCGTCGAAATCGCGTGCAACGACGGCCACCTTCTGCGGTGTTTCCGAGAACGAGGGCTAACGAGAGTCCTTGGAATCGAGCCAGCCGCGCGTTGCGCGGCGACCGCAGAAGGCTACGGCGTCGCAACCCGGAGGGAATTCTTTGGCAGCGCGTTGGCAGTCAGACTCGTCGAAGAAGGATTAGCCGCAGATCTTCTCATTGCAAACAACGTCTTGGCTCATGTGCCCGACCTTCACGATTTCACGGAGGGGCTCAGAATAGCAACAAAGGCTCGTGGCATCATCACTGTTGAAATCCCGCACGTCCTACAGCTGCTGACGAAGACGCTGTTCGACACGATCTATCACGAGCACCGTTCGTACCTTTCGCTCGCGGTCGTCCAACAATTGTTCTCCGCTCATGGTCTGACAATTTTCCACGTCGAAACGCTGGACACTCATGGAGGATCGCTGAGAATCCATGCCGAGCGCACCGATTCGAAGCCTTTCCCAATCAGCCCGACGGTCTCTGAGCTACTCGATTGCGAACGCGACGCAAGACTCAACGACATTAATACCTACAGGGGCTTCGGTACGAAGGCAAGCAGAATTCGTTCTGAGCTCATAGACTTCCTCAGAGACGCCCGCGATCAGGGACAAAGCGTGATCGGGTATGGGGCCCCTGCCAAAGCCACGACCTTCCTCAATTACTGCGGAATCAGCACTGACATCCTTCCCTTCACTGTTGATCGCAACCATTACAAGCAAGGCAAGTTCATCCCACGTGCCGGGATTCCCGTCCGCGCGCCGCAGGAACTGATCGACGCACGACCCTGCTACGTGCTCATACTCCCCTGGAACCTCAAAGACGAAGTCATTGAGCAACTAACGTGCATTCGCGAATGGGGCGGGCGTTTCCTCGTTGCAATCCCAACACTTGAGGTCCTTCGCTGATTTTCACTCCATTGAAAATAGCTGGAGCCTTCGCGATCGACCACGAACCACATGAAGACTCTCGCGGCTTCCTAACGCGGATCTTCGATCAGAAGGAGATGGTTCGTCACGGCCTAGATGGCAGGATTGAGCAATGCAGCCTCTCTTACAACCCGCTGCGCGGAACACTCAGGGGACTTCACTACCAAGCGGCGCCACACGAGGAAACGAAGATCGTTCGATGTGTCCGCGGCTCCATCTATGACGTCGTGCTGGATCTTCGCGAGGGCGAGGCTTTTGGAGCGTGGGAGTCGGTTGTGCTGACAGGTCTCAATCGCCGCGCGATCTACGTGCCTCGCGGCGTCGCGCATGGATTCATGACCCTCGAGAATGACTGCGAGATCCACTACACCATGTCACAGGCATACCACCCTGAATCTGCCCGTGGTGTGGCCTGGAACGACCCGCTCTTCGGCATCGAATGGCCAATCACACTGCCAATTCTCTCTGAGACTGATCGCACGCGGCCCCTCATGGGTTCGATTGCTTGATTGTCATCGCACCGACCGCCGTGGTTTCACAGCTGGCTGACATCGAAGACTCGATACGAGGATCGCAAATCATCATCGAAGATGGCGTCGTGATTGACTCTTTCGTAAAGATCAAGCCAGTTGGAGGCATGGGAGACATTTACATCGGCCGCAATACACGAATCAACTCAGGATGCGTGCTCTACTCAGGTAACGGCATCCACATCGGCGAAAGCGTGCTGATCGCCGCGAACTGCACCTTTGCACCCGTAAACCACGCCTTCCACGCACGGGATATTCAAATCATGGATCAAGGCTTTTCCTCAAGCCGTGGGGGAATCGTCGTAGGAAACGACGTTTGGATTGGCGCAGGAACTACGATCCTGGATGGTGCAAAGCTCTCTGACGGCTGCGTCGTCGGCGCAATGTCCCTGGTTCGTGGAACACTCGAACCCTACTCGATTAACGGCGGTAACCCCTGCCGACAACTTGGTTTGCGAACTTGAGATTCACAATCCATGGTGCGGGCGGCTTTATCGGATCCAACCTTACGAGGCACCTCACCATTCTCGGACACGAGTGCATTACGCCACCAAGGGGTGAGATTCCTGATTGGAACCAAGGTCATGTGATCTGGGCAATCGGCGTGACGGCAGACTTCCGGCTAAGACCCTTGGATACTGTACGGGCACATGTCTGCCTACCTCTCGAGGTGCTGGATCGAGGTAATTTCGAGTCGTTTCTGTACATTTCTTCTACGCGGGTATACCGGAACTCTCCCGAAGCGCTTCCCGCCACGGAAACGGCCGCGTTGAAAGCCGACCCATCGCAGGCTGACGACCTCTACGGTTTATCCAAGCTCACCGCAGAAGCTATTTGCCACGCCTACACAGAGGCCCGTCGTGTTCGGATCGTCCGGCTTTCGAATGTATTCGGTGCGGACACACGTTCCAAGAATTTTTTGTCGAGCATCATTCGTGAGTCGCTGTGCCGCGGGCGCGTAGACTTTCAGACATCACCCGATTCCGAAAAGGACTACATCGCAATCCACGACGTTGTTCGAGCATTGACCGCAATCGCGCTGGACGGACAGGAATCCGTCTACAACGTAGCGTCTGGAACTAACGTGCCGAATTATGCAATTGCATTGGCGTTGCAGGCGGCAACGGGATGTATAGTGACGTTCCCTTCCTGCGCCCGATCGATTCGTTTTCCTCTCATCTCCGTCGAACGGCTTCAGCGCGAATTCCCGTTCGCGCCCTCATCACTTCTTGAAGCGCTTCCATCCCTCATCAGCGCTTTCCGGCGAGAGGAGTCTTTGTGATCACGATTGACCAGGAGAACGGAATCGTGACTACCATCGTCGAAGGTCGGGAAGAACATCATTCCATCGGTTCGCCGGCTGCGTTCGAGATCCTGTCTCGACTCTGGCTTCGTTGCGGATGGGACCTGAAGTACGTCTACAGCTTCACATGGATGGGAAGGCCCATCATTCAATTGCCAGAGGATGTTCTTCGCATTCAGGAAATCATCTATACGGTCAGACCAGACGTGATCATCGAGACGGGCGTCGCACACGGTGGGTCTCTGGCACTCTACGCGACACTTTGTAAGTCGATCGGCCGGGGACGCGTGATCGGCATCGACATTGAGATCCGTTCGCACAATCGCGCCGCGCTCGAGTCGCATGAACTGTTCCCATTAATCACTCTCATCGAAGGCAATTCAGCCGACGAGGAGGTCATCGGGCACGTTCGCTCTCTGATCCGGCCGTCCGAGATCGTATTCGTGATGCTGGATTCCAATCACACCCGCTCTCATGTCATGAAGGAGCTCGAGGCCTACGCGCCACTCGTTACCGTGGGCTCGTACATCGTCGTTGCAGATGGAATCATGAAGGATCTGACCGGCGCGCCGCGCAGTGCTCCGGACTGGGCTTCGAACAACCCTGAGCGCGCCGCACTCGATTTTGTCGAGACCCATCCCGATTTCGTCATCGAAGAACCAACATTCCGCTTCAATGAGGGTGCAATCACCCAACGCGTTACCTACTGGCCGAACGCCTTCCTCCGGCGGTGTTCCGCCGAACCAGGTTGATGACTCGTCTCCGCTACAAGGAAAATCTTCTGGCAAACCTGATCGGCCGCACCCTTTCAGCGGTCGTCATGATCGTCACGGTGCCCATCGTCATTCATCGCCTCGGAGTAGAGGCCTATGGCTTGATCGGCATTTACGCAACGCTCCAGGCGATCTTCGGGCTGCTCGATCTCGGATTGTCCGCCACGATGATGCGCGAAATGGCGCGGCGCGTGGAAGGAACTGAACGTGAAACCTGCCGTGATTTTGCAAGGACAATCGAGATCTTTTACGGTTCGATCGGTGCGTTATCTGGCACCGCAATCATCGGCCTCTCCGGCTTCATCGTGGAACGTTGGATTCATGTTCACTCCATATCAACGACCGGCGCTCGCCACGCGATTTCGCTGATGGGCATCGCATTCGCGCTTCAATGGCCCTTGAGTCTTTATGAGGGTGGGATCACCGGGCTTCAGCGCCAGGTACTCGGCAATGTCGTCTCCCTCGGTGCAAATGTGATTCGAAGTGGAGCCGCACTGGTTGCGATCGCGATCTCTCCATCGATTCAGACATATCTGGTCGTTCAGGCCGCCGGGTACGCTCTCCAAACGGTCGTCACTGCCATCACAATGTGGAAACTGCTGCCCTCTACAGCCAGGCCGGCTCGATTTCGACTGCCGCTCCTGGTTTCCACCCGCCGGTTTGCGACCGGCATCTCACTTACGGCGGTCTTTGGTGTCGCTCTGACGCAACTGGACAAGATCACGCTGACACGCGTGCTCGACCTGAAGACGTTCGGCTTTTACGCGATTGCCTGCACCGCGGCGGCCGGGCTCTAATACGTCATTTATCCCGTCTATGCAGCGGTTTACCCGGAGCTCGTCCGGATGGCTGCAGTACAGGATAGAGACCTCCCTGCCTTTTACCACAGGGCAACACAGCTCCTGGCACTTCTGCTGTTTCCGCCGGCGGCCGTTCTGGGTTTTTTCTCGCGGACGACGCTTCTTCTTTGGACGCGTGATGACTCGACCGCCACATATGGCGCTCTCGCGATGTCGCTTCTCGTCGCGGGGACTGCACTGCACGGCATGATGCATATTCCCTACGCGTTACAACTTGCACACGGGTGGACGACCCTGACACTGGTGGCGAATGCCGCCATGACGGCACTTGTGGCTCCACTCGTCTTTGCTGCGGCCCGGCGCTACGGCGCCACAGGCGCGGCAACCGTAATCCTGCTGCTTCATTGTGCATTCATCGTAATCGTCGTACCCGTGATGCATCGGCGGATTCTGCAGGGTGAGACGACACGATGGTTCCTCGCTGACGTGGCGCCGCCACTCGCCGTCTCAATCCTGACCACCGCGCTTTGGCGCCTCGCCGCCGGTAATGTGTCGGGAACGCTCAATTCGGTATTGGTACTCATTGCGGCACTCATTACTGCACTACTGGCGACGATTGCCGTCACTCCGGCCGGACGGGATGAGGTGCTGCAGCGAAGCGTAGAACTCTTGAGGAGACCGTCATAATGTTGGTGACGATCGCCATGCCGGTCCACAACGGTTCGCGTTTTCTCCGGGAAGCCATTGCGTCATTGCTTGCTCAAACACACGAAGACATCGAAATCGTAATTTCGGACAACGCCTCGACCGACGAGACACCCGCCCTTTGCAACGAATTCCTGTCGAGGGACGATCGTGTGCGGTACCTGCGGCAGATGGAAAACCGAGGAGCATTCGTCAACGCGGAGTGCGCAGTTCGCGCCGGGCGAGGCAAGTACGTGATGATTGCCGGTGACGACGATGTCTACGACGCGCACTACATCAAGAAACTTCTTCCGCTACTCGAGCAGGATCCTTCCGTAGGGATCGTCTATTCGAACTATGGGTGGATTGACGAGACGGGAAGACGCACACCGTCGCGTTTCCGAAGATTTCTCGATCGATCGACGAGGCCGTCGGCCGTCTTCGCCGCTTACGTTCGCCACCGGCCCTGTTTGCCGATGATGATGGGCCTTACCCGCGCGGAGCTTCTTTGCCGCGCATTACCGTTCGATTCGCTCGGCGAGCTTACGGGAGACCAGGATAACCTCCTGATGCTTCGATTACTCTCTACGGGCTGTCGTGTCGACAGTTCACCGGAAGTTCTCTTTCACTACCGCCTGAAGGACCGGGCCAGCGCGGCCGTTCCTTCCGATTTTCCGAAGACCGGACTGTGTCGATACATCCGGCTGCTTCGGCACAACATCGAAGTTACCCGCCGCATTTGTACGATCATCGACACGTCCGCATATCGTACTAAAGAGCGCCTGTTTCTGAAATACCGCGCGCTCGAAACGCTCATCGCATATTTCTCGCTTCTGCCGCTACTCACGCACTACAGAAACAGATTCAAGTCATCGTGAGTCGTCTCGAGACACTTTCACGCAAGCTGTACGCAGTCGAGATCGTCGCTCTCGCAATGGTGATTTCGTTGTGGTGGACCCACACACCAGCCAGTGCCGGGCGTGCGTCGACTCTCGTATTCCTATTGTCGATCCTGACGTCAGGCATCATGCTGATCGTGAATGCGGCGCGGCGGTTTGGTGACCCGCACCTGTTGCGGATCGTGCATTTCTGCATTGCGCGCATCGTACTGACGATCCTTCTGGGACTCTCCTGGGAGACGCACTTACGCGCCAACCCGGCGTCAGAGGAAGATCAGGACCGCTATTACACTCAGGCACAAGAGCTGGCGGTGTCGGGATTCCGGCAGAGCGCACTGCCCAGCCTCAACTACGCCGGTGTTCTATACATTTACGCTGCTGCTTTCAGCGCATTCGGCCATAACGTGCTCGCTGCCTCGGCCATCAACACGCTCCTGGCATTCGTCGCAACGGTTCTGGCCATTCATGCGTCGCACACGATTCACAAGAGTCCCGCGCGGTGGGCCTGGTGCCTGGCGGCGGTTCTTCTCATTCCCGAGCTGGTGCTGCAAGACACGATGACGTCACGCGATTCGCTGGCGGCATGGCTTCTGTCGATCTCCATTCTTTCGGTCATTGTGATCACGAGTTCCGACGCGACGGCCTTACAGCGGGGAACCCTGCTATTGGTTACTGGCGTCGCACTGATCGGGTTGGCCGCAGTTCGTACTCCCGCGCTGATTCCAGCGGCTCTATCAATCGTGGCAATTCTTGCCTTGCGCCTTTCGCGTCGCGTTGTATTTCCTGCGATTCTGGTGGGCCTGCTATCAATCGCTGTACTGTGGATCGGCCCACGCGCCGCCCTCTACTCCGGCGGGTACGAGTGGCAATACGCGAATGCCATCTCGTCCTCCGCGTTCGACGTACAGGAGAGCACCCTCATTTCCAATGGCTGGAATCACCGCTCGATTGGACGCCTGTTGCTGGCCGATTCGCCGGTGGGTGCGGTTCTCCTGACTCCTTTTCGTGTACTTGCCTACCTGGCTGCTCCGCTTCCGAACATCGGAGTACCGCTCAGCCGGCTGCTACGACTGGGATGGTCCGATCTTTCAGCGATGGCCGTTTCGGCTTCGTCTCTTCTGTATCTGGCGATACTGCCTGCCAGCATCGCCTCCTCATGGTGGTGCAGGGAACGTGCGTGGCTGATAACACAACTGCCATTCTGGATCACGATCATCGCCGTGGTGGATGGAACGATCTTCATTCACGAGCGCTACAGGATCATGGCCATCCCGCTCTTCGTCAGCAGCTCGTGGCTCGCGCTCGCCGTCGAGCGTCCGCTTCTGTCGCGCACCTATCGTGTGTACTTCGTCGCCTTCAGCCTCCTCGGCGTAGCGTCGGCGATGTACAAGTTCGCACCTTGTCACGCACCGCAGATCGCGGAGTCTCCTGGCTCCACGACGATCGCGTCAGGCCGCTCAGCGATCTTGAAGGTTCGGGTGAATGCCCGTGAACCACGATTTCAATGGTACGGGGGGAATCGCGGGTACCTCCTCGCGCCGGTCCCACAAGGGAATCAACCGGAACTCGTCGTGCGACCGTCTACGACGTCCACATACTGGGTTCGTGTACTTGCCGACTGCGGAACCGTCGATAGTGCAGCAGCCGTAGTTACCGTGAACGAGAACCATGCCGAAGACCAACACTGAAGACGGAGCATCGGGCAACCTTGCCTTCCAGTCGACGATCGCCATCGTCTGGCTTGCGCTCATCGCCTACTGCTCTTTCCGTGACCGTGAGGCAACACAGCTCGCTATCTGTCTTCCTCCACTATTCGCCATTCCCCTCTATGTCGCGTGGCGTCTTGGCAGCGTCGTGCTGACTCTCTTCACCGGTTTTTCCTTCGTGTCTTACGGAATCGCACCTTCATTCTTTTTCATCAACCGCCGAAATTATTCGTACTCCGGCGATTTCGGTGCTGTCCGTGCATTCGGATTTGGTTTCGGCGAGTTCCTCCGAATGGACGCTCGCGTAGCCGGCTTCCTCTTCATGCTGCTGGGCTTCGCGTCGATCGGCATTGCGCTCAATCGGCGCGCAATCGCACCACGAGCCACACAACAGTCAGACGGGCCAGCGCGGCGCGCTCTCTACGATTACGCCATCGTCGTTTTCATTCTGGCAATAGCCATCCCACAGTCGCTGCTCATGTACCACCTGAGAGTCGGGATCACAGGCATTGTTCCGCCGCAACTGCCATTTCGATTGACCGGACTGCTGTATTACAGCCGCCTGCTCATCTATCCCTTGGCCCTGTTCGTTGCGTATTCACGATGCTCGAGATCGCCAGTCACGGACGCCGTGATCCTGGGATACGGTTTCGTTGCTGCGCTGGCATCCACCAGCCGCAGTACGCTGCTGGTCTCGACCGCAGGGGTCGTTGTCGACTCGTTACTGAACCGCAGGCGTTTGCGGTTCATTATCGCGGCCGCAATTGTTCTCGCCAGTTTCTTGATTACGTCGCGCAGCCGTGATCTCGTCTACTCCGAACATCTCCCGTTCGGTGCGTATGTGAATCAGGCGTTGCATGATCGGAACGGACCAGCGATGGGCCCGGGAGAGGTCGTCGGCGCCATTGCCCTTCGTTTATGGGGTCCTCAGGACGTCGTCCTCGCCAGTCAATACGATATCGCGAACCGTCTCGTTGCTGTCTGTAGTTGGTTTCTCGATCGACCCGTCATTCATCTCGATGCCGAGCTCTACGGCGTTTCGTTCGAGGGAACCGGGTTCGGCGTAGGAATCGGCCTGATTCCATGGATGATCATTCTGTCGCGACGCAGTTACGCCATTCTGCTGCTGCTGGCTGCAATCATCGCAGTGATGATCGTTTTCGCTGACCGTGCGGTGAGGTCGCTTCTCTCGGCACGAGGCAAAACGATTTCCGCCCTGGCTGACCCTCTGGCTTTCGTCTTCGTCTTCGTACTTTATTCGGCGTCCAGCATGCGATGGTGCTACGAGTTGCTGGCAATCATGTATGCCATCCACATGGCATTGACACTATTTCACCCATTTCACGATCAACAGGAGCTCGCATCCGTGTGAGTGTCGTTTCAGCATGCAAACAGTTGCTTCGCAAATCGCGACTGGCGTACGAACTCAACGGAAGGCTCAAGGCGCACCTGCTGCTGACGGAAAAGGTCCGCATAGACCGGGAATACCAGGAAAAACTCAGAGGGCAAGCTCCGGACACGAGTCAGACCGCGGTCACGGCAATGCTCAAGGGACGACTCGAACGCGCAGGGATCTCGATTCGACGCAGGTCTGCCGGAGCCTTGCGCATCTTCTGTGTCGGCACTTACTACGAACAGGAAAACTCCGGATTTCTACAGGCCCTGCGTCGTCTTGGCCATGTCATGACGTTCGAAAACGATCGCGGTGAATATGGGCTTCGCAGCGCAATCACGTACGACCAGGCGGCGCGAGATTCGAATTCCCGCTGCCTTCTGGCGCAGGTCGCCGCGGCGCATCATGAAGAACCAATCGATCTCGTGATCGGGACGATGATTGCCCAGTCCATCCCGGTCGAGTGTCTGTCATCAGTTCGTTCCATGGGCATCCCCGTCGTGAACATCGCAATGGATGACCGGCTGCCCGAGCATTGGCGGCTCAATAGCTCATTTCGACATGGCGCAATTGGTCTGACCGAGGGAACGGATCTCGTCCTGCAGACGACACCTGAATACATTCCGCGCTACTTCGCGGAAGGATGTCCGGCAATTTTCTGGCCCTTCGGGAGCGACGCCGAACTGTTCAGGCCATCGAGCCTGAAGCGATTTGATGTCGTGTTCATCGGAAACAATTATGGTTGGCGGCACGAGCTTATTCGCGCGATTCAGCGCGCAAACATCAGTGTCGCGGCCTTCGGCCATGGGTTTGAGCAAGGCCACATCAGTGCGTCTCAGGCTGCTGCAACCCTCGCCCAGGCCCGCATCGCAGTCGGTTACGGGTATGTCTCATATTCGCGCGAAATCACAACGCTGAAGCTACGTGACATCGACGGTCCGATGTCAGGCGCGCTCTATATCACTTCAAGCAATCCGGATCTGTCCAGGCTCTTTGACGTCGGCACAGACATCGAAACATATACAGACTTCGACGATTGCGTTCGCAAGATCAAGCACTACCTCGCTGATTCTCGAGCGCGCGAACGCATTGCGGCCTCTGGCCGGCGAAGAGCCATGCGTGATCACACCTGGGATGCACGGCTCCGCGAAGCATTCAGCACACTGGGTGTCCTTGGGTCATGACTTCCAACGAACTCACCCTCCTATGTGACCCGATCATTACGCCCCGCGATTTCGCGGCTACGACCGCTCGATGGATCGGGAGACATCTGCGCACCGCGCTTGCTCCGCCACCTTCGTACATGCGATCTCGCTATCGCGGACACTTCGCCGTGACACGCAGTTTCGTCGAGGGTCTGCAGGCGATCGGCGTCCGCGCAAACTATGCGCCCGTCGGAACCGTTAATTTGAGCCGGCGCGTGGTCGTGCTCAGTGGCATTGCGACCCTGCGCCAGGCAATCCGCCTCAAGGCCGAAGGCCGCATCGACCGGCTCGTTGCCGGACCAAATATTCTCGAGTTCCCGTCCGAACAGGCTGAGCTCATTTCGGCGCCTGAAGTCGATGTCTGCATTACACCTGCACCCGTCACATGCCGTTTGTACGAAACCGATTGCCCGGCGCTCGCGGGCCGGTGTCAGTCGTGTCCGGCAGGGGTCAATACCCGATATTGGTCACCTTCGACCGAGCGTTCTTCACGGCGTGTGCTCGTCTACGAGAAGTCCTCTGCCGGAGCAATCCCCGCGATCGCCGCTTACTGTGACTACTTGCAATCACTGGATTATGAAGTCGAGGTGATTCGGTACGGCTCCTACATGCCCGATCAATACCGCGCCCTCTTGCGTGACTGCTCGCTCATGATCGGGTTCAGTGCAATGGAGAGTCAGGGAATCGCGTGGGCCGAAGCCTGGTCGTGCGACGTACCGACACTCATCTGGTCGCAAACAGAACTCACGCTGGAAAGAGAACGCGGTGCCGTGATCTGCAACGTATCCACGGCGCCTTATCTGACCGAGGCGACCGGCGCGTTCTTTACATCATTCGAGAGCTTCCAGGACGCATTGCGACGCTGGGAAGTCATGCGCGACGGCTTCGCAGCGCGGCAGTGGGTGCTCGAAAACATGTCGGATGAAGTTTGTGCTCGTACACTGTGTTCGCTCGCGGGAGTCTCTCCTCCGATGCCGGGAGACGCGACGTGAGACTTGCCGTAATTGGCACAGGAGCGATCTTCCGCACGCTGCATGCTCCTGCGCTCGCACGACAACCGGACGTAACTGTGGACTGGCTGATCGATACGGACAGGCGCCGGCTGGAAGAAACGCGCCTGTTGTTCCCGAATGCTCGGACTGCGGCGTCACTCGAGCACGTCCAGGACGTCGAAGCCGTCCTGATTACGACGCCGAACACCCTTCACGCCAGCCAGGCGCGGGAGGCGCTCCAGCGAAGAGTTCACGTGCTCGTCGAAAAGCCGTTGGCTTTGACTGCGGCAGACGCGCTCACGTTGTCACAGACCGCGGAGCTCCAGAAACTCGCTTGCTGTGTCAACGTAAATCGCCGGTTCCTGCCGAATGTCGTCGCATTGAAGCAGCTCAGCCAATCGGGCGATCTCGGCCGCCCGCTGCGCTTCGCCGTCAGTGATGGTGTAAGGAGCGTTGGCCCCGCCGAGGGTGGAGTCCACTATCAGGGGCTGAGAGAGCTGGCCGGCGGAGGCGTTCTTGCGGACACTGGAAGCCATATGCTCGACCTGCCTCTGTATCTGATCAACGCGCATTCGACAAGCAGCATCGAATACTGCGACGACGGAACGACGGGACTGGAGGCTGAGTGCAAGTTCGTTTTCGAAGCCACGGCGGATTTCGGGCAAGTCACGATCCGCGGGTTCCTTTCACGAATCAGCCCTGCCCCACAGAGCATCGCAGTCGATTTCGAAGATGCGACCGTAACCACGCTCCTCTCGCCACCGGGCGATCTATTCGTTCAATTCCACAAGCGCGGGTCACTATCGACCGTCATCCCCGTAGCAATCCCTGCCGACGTCTTCCTGCAGACCTTCAGAGACTCGCAGCGCGCGTTCATCGACGCCGCGAAAGATGGTTCGCAGCGCGCTGAACACTCTGCGGCAAGTGCTCTTCTTACCGTCGAAACCATTGAACGCTGCTACGCGGTGCGCAAGCCGATGCATCACCCCTGGAAGCGATCTCACGCCCCTAGCCGTCACGCACTTGGCGGAACCCGCATCGGAATCATCGGCGCCGGAGGTTTCCTCGGCTCGCGACTCTATGAAATGGCAGCCGAAAACGGCGCAGTTCCCAAGGCGATTGGACACTCGACACAAGGCAGCTTCGCTCTGCTGCGCCACACGAGCGACATCGCGACGGGCGACGCATCGCATGCCGATTTCCTT
>CAZKID010000089.1:0-1760 GCA_964552405.1 uncultured Thermoanaerobaculia bacterium | reverse complement strand
AGGATTCGCGGTCCGGCGAACCAGCGAACTAGTACGATCTGTAGCGCGAGCCTGCGGCCAACTCGGGATCAAGCGATTGGTCCACATATCCACCATCGCTGTCCATGGAACATTTCTCGGCCGGAACGGCAATGAGCCTGGTGACGACCCGTTACAGTCGGCCTATGCCGCGGCCAAGCTGGCGTCGGAACACGACGTCTTGCATGAGTGCTCACGCAATGGGACCGAGGCGGTCATCCTGCGACTGGGCCATCTCTATGGTCCTTATGCTGCTGGCTGGACGGCCGGGCAATACAAGCTCGTTCAGGAGCGCCGGCTGATTCGCGTGGAAGGCTGGCGAAATCCGTCCAACACACTCTTCGTCGACAACGCAGTCGCTGCGATTTTCGCGGCAATCACAGCATCCGCCGGCGCCGGGCGGACGTTCTACATCACCGACTATCCTAACCAGACATGGCACCAGTTTTATGAACCGCTCTTCCGGCTGGCAGGACGACAGCCAGAGGAACTTCCGGACTGGACCTATGAGCAGTTTGCTTCGATATTCCGGTTGTATACACGCAGCCCAGTCACGCAAGCGCTACAGCTTTCACAGCAACTTGCCGCACGAATGGCCGACAGGGAGTTTCTCAAGAGTGCTCGACATGACCCCCGTTTCACCCGTTTCTTCGAGACCTTGCAGTCATGGTCACCCCCGATGCTCTTCGATGCATTGACGAACACCGCAAAGCGCCGAGCGCCGCAGGTAACTTCGAGCGATGACATAGCTTCGGTGTTCACCTATCTCTGCAGCTACGCAAGCAGTGCCCGGATCCCGGTGATTGATGCCGTCGAGGCACTCGAATACCGACCGGAGGAAAGCAGTGACCTTCGTGCTGAATCAACCATGGCCTGGCTCCGTTTCGTGAACAACCCATGACGTTCATCCATGCTGCCCGTCGCGCCGCCGAACTTTGCGGCCTCTCTGCATTCGCGTGGAAGCTGCGAAAGGTCGATCTCGGGATCACCGCCGCCGATCTGGTACTCGACGTCGGTTCCGGCTCGGCGCCAAATCCGTACGCCGACGTGCTGGTGGAATGTGATCCGAACGGGCATCAGACGAATTCCGGACCTGCCCGCTCCAATGGAAAGCTTCTCCTATGGGCGGACGCCGAGCAGATGCCGTTCCGGGACGGCGCATTCGACGTCGCTCTCTGCTTTCATCTGCTGGAGCACGTTCGGAATCCTGCTGCCTGCCTGGACGAACTGAATCGCGTTGCTCGTCGCGGCTACATTGAAACACCCAATGAGATTTTCGATTACGTCATCCCGTATCGCGATCACAGAAACCGTGTCAGCTTCGACGGCGAGCTTCTGCGCATCCTCCGTAAGGATCGCTGGAATGTCGAGCGGTTTCCGGAGCGCTATGGAAGCCGCCGCGCACGGCAGGTTTTTGCCCTTCTCGCGACGAATCCTCGCAACCTGCATGTTTGTTATCGCTGGACCGGCCGAATTCAATACACGATCAGCGATGAGGTCATTCAGGATGCTCATCCGGCGGAAGAAAATGCGATTGCGGAAGAAAACGGTGCGGCCGCGGCACCATGGCTCAACTCGCTCGCCACACGGATCGTACGACGGCGGAAACTGCCAGAAGAGCGGCTCTTATCGATCCTTCGTTGCATTGGCTGTCATTCGAGCAACTGGTCATCCGTGGACGGTACTCTCGCCTGTCAGCGCTGCTCGCGAGTGTACAGACGTTTCGACGGGCATGTCGATTT
>CAZKID010000088.1:7369-15199 GCA_964552405.1 uncultured Thermoanaerobaculia bacterium | reverse complement strand
CGGGCGGTACGAAGATCATGTCGCGCGCCTCCCACACACGCGAGGTCCCTCGACTCACGCTCGGATGACGAGGATCGGTTATCGACATGACGCGCGGAGCGCCACCTCAATTCTGAATTCTGAATTCTGAATTCTGCATTTTTCATTTTGCATTTTGCTTTTGATTTTCTTCATCCCCGCTGTCTGCTGCCTGCTGTCTGCTGTCTGCTGCCTGCCGCCTGCCTGCCCCCCCGTTCATCCGTCACATCCGCGCTGTGCCGCGCTCACTGTGCTCTCATCGGCCCCGGCTTTATCAATGAGCCATGACTCGAGTCGCGACACACGAAGAACCCATTGGAATTGCCGCGGCGCGGCATCGTGGAATGCGCGAGTTGTTCGAGGATCTTGGCCTCGACTATTTCTGCGAGGGGAATCTCTCCATTGATGAGGCCATTGCAGGTGCGGGTCTCGATTCCCGCACGCTCCGCTCGCGCATCGAAGGGCTCTCCGCAGCCCGCGCTGGTCCCAACTGGCCTGATGAGCCGCTTTCCGCTCTGCTCGGCCATTTGGAGAATGAGGACCACGCGGCGGTGCGGAAGGCGATGTTCCGCGCAGCAATCCTCTTTGGCGAGGCCTGTCACACCCGTGGCGACCGCCGCCTGTTTTCCATACGCATGACCTTTCGTGATCTGAGCTCCGAGGTGATCGTGCATATGGAACATGAGGAGCTCATGCTCTTCCCGGCCATTCTGGCGCTGGAAGTTGCGTGGATTCGCGGAGAGGCGCCATCGACCACGATCGAGGGTGGCATCCGCGCCGCGGCAGCTCGTTTCGTGAAAGAGCATGCGACGATTGCCTGGCATCTCGAGACATTGCACCGGCAGCGGCTCGAGGCGGAGCCGGATGGCGCGAACGCCGAGCTGTTCGCGCAGCTCGAGCGCGTCGAGCGCGCGCTGCACCAGTCGATCAATCTCGAGAACTACGTTGTATTTCCTCGCGCGATCGCGCTAGAGGACGCCGTCGCGCAATTCGCAAAGGAGGGTACTCATGAGTTTTCTCACTCGCTTTGACCGCTTTGATCCTTTCGACGAACTGATGACGCTCCGCAATCGAATGGATCGCATCATGTCGCGTTTCACCGGCGAGCCGGACGAAGAGCTCTTCACGACGAAATGGGCGCCGACCGCCGATGTCGTCGAGACGAAGGACGCGATCATCATCAAGGCCGAGCTCACTGGTATGACCGAGAAGGACATCAACGTCGAGCTCGAGAACGGAGTTCTGACACTCAAGGGCGAGCGGACGCTGGAGAAGGAGACGGAGGAGAAAGGCTATCGCCGCATCGAGCGCTCGTATGGCACATTCAATCGCTCCTTCACGCTGCCGCCTCATGCCGACACGAAGAACATCAACGCCGTGTACAACAACGGCCTGCTGGAGATCACGATCCCCAAGAAAGAAGAGACGAAGCCGAAGGCGATCCACGTCGATGTGAAGAAGAAGTTGACCGCCGCGGCGTGAGGCAGACAGCCGGCAACCGGTGATCGACAGCCGCTAGGGGGCGGGCTTGCGGTTCTCCACCGCGAGCCCGCAAGCCCGCGAGCCCTCGTACCCACAGAGGACAAAGATGAACACGCACGCCAAGCCCCTCGGTGGTCCGCTCTTCACGCGCGGCTTCAACGTCCTGCTCGCGGTCGGCGCGATCGGAATCGCGATGATCCTCTGGCGGCTCTTCGCCGGACTCGGCGCGACCACCGCGATGTCCGACGGCTATCCCCTCGGACTGTGGATCACGTTCGACGTCGTGGTCGGCACCGCGCTCGGCTGCGGCGGTTATGCAGTGGCGCTCGTCGTTTACATCTTCAACCGCGGGCACTATCACCCGCTGGTTCGCCCCGCGATTCTGACGAGCGCCCTCGGCTACTCCATTGCCGGCGCGTCGGTCTTCATCGACATCGGCCGCTGGTGGAACATCTGGAAGGTGCCTCTCTACTTCCGGCACTGGAACTTCAATTCCGTGCTGCTCGAGGTGGCGCTCTGCATCATGGCGTACGTCGTGGTGCTGTGGCTCGAGCTCTCACCTGCGGTCTTCGAGAAGTTCGGCAGGCGAACGCCGGCGGTTCTCGAGAAGGGTCTGATCTGGATCATCGCCCTCGGCATGCTCCTGCCGACGATGCATCAGTCCTCGCTCGGCGCCCTCATGCTTCTGGCGGGCCCGAGGCTGCACAGGCTGTGGTTCACGCCGTGGCTGCCGCTGTTCTTCCTCGGGACAGTGCTCGCGATGGGCTATGCGGTCGTCGTGTTCGAGTCGGTGTTCTCCTCGCTGGTGTTCAAGCGGAAACCGGAGACCGCGATGCTGTTGAGCATTCAGAGGATCGCCGCGTGGTGTGGCGTACTCTTCGTGTGCGCGCGGCTCGTCGATCTCGCGATGCGCGGCGATTTCACATACGCAATGCGGCTCGATCTCTACGGCACCTTCTTCTGGATCGAGAATCTGTTGTTCGTGCTGCCGGCGCTGATGGGAACGGACAATCTCTTCCGCAGCGCTGTCGTGCTTCTCATCGGAGGCGCGGTCTATCGGTTCGATACCTTCCTTCTGGCCTTCGATCCGGGGCCAGGGTGGCACTACTTTCCATCCGTGCAGGAGATGCTGATCAGCATCGGCCTGGTAGCCATCGAGCTGGCGCTGTATGTGGCGATCGTGAAGAGGTTTCCGATTGTGACGGCAGCAGGCAGCGGACAGCAGGCAGCAGACAGCAGGTAATCACGTCATCCTGAGCGTGAGCGAACGACCCCTCGGTCTCGGAAGGAGGAACCAGAAGCGAAATGCAGAAGGCAGAGTGCAGAATGTGCAGAATAGGGAATTGAGGACTATTGAGTGGGTAACTCCGACTAACTCTCGATAACCGAGCCCCCGTCATCCCGAGCGAAGTCGAGGGACCCGGGCGGGCGTGTGGTACGGAACTCATGTCGCGCGCCTCCCGCCCACCCGGGTCCCGCGACTACGCTCGGGATGAGGAGACGCTTCGCGCGTCATTGTTCATTCTGAATTCGCATTCTGAATTCTGCATTTCGCTTTTGGTTCTCCCTTTCGAGCTCGAGCCACCCTCGCCCCTCTCAGGATGACCGTTGGCGCGCGCATCCTCCTGCTGTCTGCTGTCTGCTGTCTGCTGTCTGCTGCCTGCTGCCCGCCCGCTCCCCCGACACGCCCCTACGTACACCTCATCACCCTTCATGCGTGATCGCCTCGCTACTAAACGCACTGCTGCAACGCTACGTTAGGGGCGGGGGACCACTCCGATGCGTGCCGCAATCCGCCTCATTCTCGCCGCCGCCGTCCTGCTGATCGGCGGTGGCGTCTTCGCTGAAACACTCGACAATGCCACCTGCCTCGGCTGCCACGACAAGGTGGACGCCGCGAAGTTCTCGAATTCCATCCATGGATCGCTGCAGTGTGCCGACTGTCACTCCGACATCGCGGAAGCGCCGCACGACAAGCCGCCGAAGAAAGTCGATTGCAGCACTTGCCACAGTGAGGTCGTCTCGGCATGGACGAACAGCGTCCACGCCGCGAGCACGACGGGGAAGGCGCCGCACTGTCTCGACTGCCATGGCGCGCCGCATGAGATTCTGCCGTCCAGCGACAAGGGGTCGAAGACGAATCACGCGAACATCCCTGTGACGTGTGCAAGGTGTCACGGCCAGAAATTCGTCATCGAGAAAGCGGGCCTGACGACGCAGCCTGCGGCGTCGTATCAGGACAGCGTGCATGGCCGCGCGGTGCACAACGGCTCTACGAAAGCCGCTGTCTGCACCGACTGCCATGACGCGCACCTGGTCCTGCGCGGCAACAATCCGCAATCAGGCATCTTCAAGTTCAACGTGCCGCGGACGTGCGGCAAGTGTCACTCCGCGATCGCGGCAGCGTATGGGAGAGGGATTCATGGCAAGGCGCTGCAGCACGGCAATTGGAGCGCGCCGGTCTGTACCGATTGTCACGGCATTCACGCGATCTCGAAGACATCCGATGCCAGCCGCGGCCCGCGCGCGAGCTGCCAGCGCTGTCACGAAGGGGTACGCCTGACGCGCGAGTTCGCGGTGCCGGGTGACCGCGCCGAGACGTACGCGGCGAGCTATCACGGCATGGCGCGCAAGGTCGGTTCGAGCGTCGCTGCCGATTGTGCGAGCTGCCACGGCGCCCACGAGATCCTCCCCTCGAACGATCCGCGCTCGTCGATCAATCCCGCGAACCTGCCGAAGACTTGCGGCAAGTGCCACCAGGGCGCGCAGGCGAATTTCGGCCAGGGCAAGGTTCACTTGATGGCCAACGACGTGAGCGATACGCCATCGAAGGCTCTGACGTGGATTCGCTGGATCTACATCGTATTGATCGTGCTGACGATCGGCGGGATGGGCCTGCACAACGTCGTCATCTGGGTGCACAAGGCGCGGATGAAGCGCAAGGCGCGCCATGGGCGAACGGTGACGCGGATGAATCTCAACCAGCGGCTGCAGCACGGCACGCTCGTGATCAGCTTCACGGTGCTCGTCGTCAGCGGCTTCGCCCTGATCTGGCCGGACTCGTGGCTGGGTCAGGCGTTCTTCACGGAAGCGGTCCGCCGCTGTGTCCACCGTACCGCTGCCGTGATCATGATCATCCTGGGGCTCTATCACATGGCGTACATGGTGGGGACGAAGGAAGGCCGTAAGGGGCTGCGCGACTTCTGGTTCCGCTTCAAAGACCTCGGCGATGCCTTCGGCACGATGCGTTATTACCTGGGCCTCTCCGATAAGAAGCCGGAGTTCGGCCGCTTCAGTTACGCCGAGAAGGCGGAGTATTGGGCCGGTATGTGGGGCACTGTGGTCATGGCCATTACAGGCCTCCTGATCTGGTTCAACGTGGCAACGACGGCGTTGATGCCGCGCTGGTGGATCGACATCGCGACGACGGTTCACTTCTTCGAAGGAATCCTGGCGACGCTGGCCATCATCGTATGGCACTTCTATCACGTCATTTTCGACCCCGACGTCTATCCGATGAACTTCGCATGGTTCGACGGAGAGATGACGGAGGAGCATTACAAAGAGGAGCACGGACTCGATGAGGAGACAATCGGATCTGGTGCTGATTCACCCGCCGAGCGTCTTTGATTTTCGCGACCGGACCATCTTCTATGGTCCGGTCAGCGATGTCATCCCGAGCTCGCCGGTCTTCGAGATGTACCCGATCGGGTTTCTCACGATGGCGGCGTACCTGCGCCGCCATGGCTACCGGGTCCGCATCATCAATCTCGCGTTGCTGATGATGCGCAGCCGCCGCTTCGATCCGGAGCAGGTGCTGCGAAACGTTAGGCCGAAGCTGTTCGGTATCGACCTGCACTGGCTGCCGCACGCACACGGCGGTCCGGCTGTCGCAGCGCTGTTGAAGCGCTTACATCCCGACATCCCAATCGTCTTCGGCGGAATCTCAGCGACGTACTTTCATCGCGAGCTGATCGAAGACCCCTCGGTCGACTTCGTATTGAGAGGTAGCGTAACGGAACCATCGCTGCTGTCACTGATGCAACAGCTGGTTGGGGAGAAAGACTTCGCCAGGGTCCCCGGCTTGACATGGAAAGGAGCTCCAGTGGGTGGACAGGCGCCTCGCCTGTCCGGCGAGCCGGAAGACGAGCCATCCTCATCCATTCGAGTCAATCCGCCCGCCTGCCTCCCGCCAACGCTCGACGAATTCGACGTCGACGCCGGTATGCTCATCCGCGACGTCGTAGGTCATCTCGACTTCTGGTCCACAGTCCCGTTCCACGCATTCTGGCGGCACCCGATTACAGCAGTGTTCACGGTGAGGGGCTGCCTGCACCGCTGTGTGACATGCGGCGCATCCGGCTCGGCGTTCGAGCGCTTCATGCCGGGCCGCTATCCGCTGCTGCGCAGTCCGCAGCGAATCGCGAAGATGGTGAGCGAGCTCGCATCGTTCTCGAGAGCTCCGATCTTCATCGTCGGCGATCTCCGCGACGGGGGAGAGCGGTACGCGAACGATGTTCTCGACGCGCTGTCGGGGAGACGGGTGTCGAACCGCATCATTTTCGAGTTCTTCTCACCCCCATCCCGCGACTTCATCGCCAGAATCGCTGGTGCAGTCAACAGTTGGGGAGGCGAGCTCTCGCCCGAGAGTCACGACGAGGCGATTCGCGCGCGCCTCGGCAAGGCGCAATACACGAATGAGGAAATGCTCGAATCGATCGAGGCGATGCTCGCCGCGCGTTGCGAGCAGCTCGATCTCTTCTACATGATCGGCTTACCGCTGCAGACATGGCGAAGCGTCATGGAAACGGTCGATGCAATCGAGTGGATCTTCCAGCGAACAGACCGCCGCGTCTCGGCGTTCATTACGCCAATGGGCCCATTCATCGATCCCGGAAGCGATGGTTTCGAGCTGGCCGAGTCGCGCGGCTATCGCATCCGTGCACGGACGCTCGCCGAGCATCGGACCCTGTTGGAGCAGCGCGATTGGGAGTCGATCCTCAATTACGAGACCGAGTGGATGACGCGCAAAGAGATCGTCGATGCAACCTATGACGCGGCAGAGCGCCTTAATCGATTGAAAGCGCGCTACGGCCGCATCTCACAGAAGGTGGCGCATGCCGTTGACGAACGATTACAGAAGGCCAGAGCAATCCGCCGCGAGCTCGCCGCAAATCGGATCCCGGTGGGCGACATCCGCGAGTTCTCCGAAGGGACGATCAATGACAAGGGAGAGCTGTTCCCCCCATCCGCATTCCTGCGCAACTTCCGCCTGACGGGAATCATCAAGCTCATGTGGAGTGCGGGCGCTTCGTCCGCACATTGCGCGCCTGCTTTCGTTCGGTAGAAGTTGCACCTGGGTGGGCGTTACCGCCCACCCATCGAGTCGTAATCTACTTGAGCAGGTGCGCTGAAATCCTGCTGGTCTCGCTATCCGACTTCGCCAGGATCCGCACGTGATCGACCTTGCGGCCGTCCTTGAAGTCGAGCAGCGAATAGACGCCGCTGGCGTGGACCTTGTCGTTGAAGTCGACGACCTGCGTGTCGCCGTTCTCGAACACGATCTCGGCGAAGCTGATCTGCGCGGTGCCGCGATCGATCTCCAGCAGCAGGCCAGTGCCGCGGCGATCGAGATCGAGCGAGAAGTCGGTCCAGCCGTCTTCGCGCTCCAGCGTCGCACTGTCGCTCCATGCGCGCGCCGATGGCGCGGGCACCGTTGCGAGCACGACGCCAGTAAATACGACGGGTGCGAGATAGACGCGCGGTGCGACGCGCACGACGCCGGGACGCACGACGACCGTGGGAAACGTGCGGTGAATCGGGAAGCCGGTGTGCACGGTCACGCTGACGCGCGCGCCGCGACGCGTTGTCTTCGTCACGCGGACGCGCGCGGCTTCAGCGTTGCTGCAGGGGAGGGTAAGTGTTGCGATGACGAGGAACAGGGCCAGTCCGCTCTTCATGAAACTCTCCTTTGTCTCCATAGACGGTTGTGAGGGCGAATTGTCTTACATTCAACGCCACTCATCGATGAATCACCTTCGAACGTGACGTTCGTCCTTCGTCCCTCTTCCAAACGGACGTATCGATGTGTTCAGGAGGTCGTCATGACTTACGACATCCGCCACATCCTTGTTCCTCTCGACATGAGCAGCTCCGGCGCCGCGTCGCTGCAGTACGCGGCGCATTTCTCCTGCCGGTTGCTCGCTCCCGTCACCGTCATGTACGCCGATCCGATCATCTATCCGGCCGATATCCTGCCGGCCGAGGCGGTGGCGCTGATGGCGACGCCGGAGTTTGACGCGCGATTGCATCAGGAGATCCGCGACTTCC
>CAZKID010000088.1:0-7359 GCA_964552405.1 uncultured Thermoanaerobaculia bacterium | reverse complement strand
TCAGTGCGCGCTCCACACCCGCGATGACGTCGTCGAAGGCGTGGGCGCGGTGGAGGCGTCTGGATTTTGAGGGCGATGCGAGTCAGCGGTGCGCCGACTTCGCCCGCTGCTCGAGTGGCGACTGGCCATTCGATGTCGACAAACGCTACGGCCCGCCCGTTCCCGCGATCCTCCGCGCGGCGCGCGAAGACGATGCGCGCCTCATCGTCATGGGATCGCATCTGCATCGCGGCTGGCGCAGCGCGCTCACCGGTTCCGTCATCTCCGACGTGATCCACGGCGCGAGCTGCCCGGTGATGACCGTCGGCGGACGCCTGAATGAAGACAAGCCGCACATCACGCGCGTGCTCTGTCCGGTCAACTTCACCGATGTCGCGCGCCAGTCGCTGCGCTTCGCATCGATGCTCGCGGATCTCTTCGCCGCGGAGCTGCTCGTCGTCCACGTCGTCGAGCCCGGCCAGCCGCTGATCGCCGAGTCGCGCGTGCGCGAATGGATCGAGCCCGAGATGCGCGAGAGCGCGAAGTATCGCGAGATCATCATGCGCGGCGGTCCCGCCGAGCGCGTCCTCGACTGCGCCGAAGACCTCGGCGCCGACCTGCTCGTGATCGGCGCGCAACACAAGATGTTCCGCGACGCGACCGTCATCGGTTCGACGACGGAACGGCTGATCCGATTTGCGGATTGCCCGGTGATCACGTTTCCGGTAACGGTGATGCGCGCGAAGACGGTGGCGGTCGAAGATGCATTTGCGATGAGGGTGTGACCCCTCATCCGCCCTTCGGGCACCTTCTCCCTGGAGTAGAGTGCCGACGCGCCGCGGCGGCTGGGGACGAAAAGCAAAATGCAGAATGCAGAATTCAGAATTCAGAATTCAGAATGAAGACCATGGCGTTGCGAGGACCCCATTTTCATTCTGAATTCTGAATTCTGCATTTCGCTTTTGACTCTCCCCACAAAACAAAAAAGGACGGCCCACCGGCCGTCCTCTCTCTCTGATGCGCTTCGTTCGTGACTTAGCGGGGCACGACGTTCGACGCCTGCAGACCCTTCGGGCCCTGCACCAGGTCGAACTCAACGGCGGAACCCTCGGCCAGCGAACGGAATCCCTTCGCCTGGATTGCCGAGAAGTGGACGAACACGTCCTCACCGCCCTCGGTCGTAATGAAGCCAAAACCCTTCGCATCGTTGAACCACTTGACTGTGCCGGTCGTACGCATTTGCTGCTGTCTCCTTTTACTTGTTCCCCTGATTCGGTGTTGCTGTCACGAACGGTATCGCACAGACACACGCGATTTGGTGTTCGAAAAATTGCAACGCCTCATTCCTCGAGAGTATTTCCAGGATTGCGCGGTCGGCCGCGGAGAAAAATCCCTGCCGGCACGAGCAACACGAGTAGCGAAATCAGGAGCGCCGCCGGCACATGCCGCAGCAGCGTCCGATGGACCTTCGTCAGCAGCGGCGCATCGCGCTCGGGATCGATCGACAGCGTCAAGCTGTCGTTCACATCGTTCAGCTTGATGAGATGATCGGCTACGGCCGCGGCCGGCACACCATCCCGCAAGCCGGCGATGTGATACGTCGCGACGATCGCGTTCCCCTCGCTCTTCACCTTCGATTCGAAGCGGAACGCGCTCGTCTCCACCTCGTCGTGATCCTCATCGATCGCGAGATGATCCGGCAGCCGCAGCGTCATCCGCTCGGTGAGATCGAGCGGATAGTCGAATGCGAGCGGCATCGTGCGAATCCGCCGATCCGGCAATTGCAGATGCGCCGCGATCGCATGCGCGGTGTACGACCACTCGCCGTTCTTCCACAGCCCGCGGATGCGATAGCGCTCGCGCAGCGTGATCACGTTACGATCGCGGTCGTCGCGGATTCCCGGCAACCCGGCAACCTCGATCTTCGGATGATCCGCCGCGTAGCGATTCAGATGATCGCGCGCCAGGTCGCTGATCGAATCGCTCACGAGCGACGAGCGGAAGGCATCGGCATCGCCGCCGCGATATGTCGTCACGATGTCGAGCGTCACGGGCGAGATGTAGTCCTGCGCCGTGTACGTCTGCTCGACGAGCGTCGTCGCGTGCGGGTCGATGTCGATGTTCGTCAGCGCGTGCGCACCATCGCGCACGACGAGAGCGCGCTCGTCGCTCGGCGTGTCGATCGTTTCCAGCGCTCCGCCCTGATCGCTCAGGGTGGCGTCGATCCAGCGCACCTTTCCCTTCGCGATCACCGGCGTGATCACATGATCGAAGAGGAACGGTGAGGGGAGCTGCGTGTCGAGCTCATGCCGCAGCCGAGTGCTGACGAGCGCCGGATAGGCCTCGACTCCGAGCTCGCGGAGGAGCGCCGAAAGGAGAAACGACTTGTCCTTGCAGTCTCCCCACCGCTGCTCCAGCACCTCGGCCGGCTGATGCGGCTCGTGCGAGTTCCGCCCCATCTCGATGCCGAGGTAACGGATGTCGTCTTGAACGAAGCGGATGGCGGCGGCGACCGGATCGCGCGGATTCGAGGCGCGGATGTTCTGCGCGAGCTGATGCACCGTGGCGCGCGAAGCATCGCCCATGTGGAACATTGCGGTGGCCCACTGCCCGACCTCGCTCCACGATGCGAACTCGCTGAGCTGCACGTGCGTGTAGGGATCGAACCAGTCGGGGATGTGATCCTCGACGTCGATCGGCGGCACGTCGCGCTGCTCCCAGACATACACGCGCTCGCCGCCGCGTGTCTCGATCTTCGGCACGAAATTTCGGTAGCGCAACGTGCGCGATACCGGCCAAAGCAGGCGATGGCGGATTACATGCGTTGGCGTCGCGGTGGTGAGATCGAACGTATCCGCGAACTTGCCGCCGAGGATGGGGTTGGCGCCTTCGCGGGAGAAGTCGTAGTCGATGATGTCGCCGGGGCGCACATCGCTGAGGATGATCAACGCGCTGCGCGTGCCGTCGTAGATGCGATCGGATGATTCGTCTTCCTTATCGATCACGCGGATCGAAGCGTGCGGGAGCTCGTCGATCGTCTTGCCGTTGCGCAGCAGTTGGACGTGATGCACGACGACGTTCTGATACGAAGGATCGAAGTCGATCGAGAGCTCGGAGGCGTTCTGCACCCCGCCCGAGGTGAGGACGCGGCGGACTTTGCGCTGGTAGTCGGCGACGGTTTCGGTGACGCGCACTTGATGATCGTCGAGCAGCGTGAAGATGCCGTAGCGGATGTCGTTGTTCGGTACGGCCGTGCTCGCGTCGAAGGTTGCGCGCTCGACCCAGGAGGGGGCGGGACGCAGAAGGACTTCGTCCGCGCTTGCGGTTGCGGCGGCGAAGAGGAGGGTGATGAGGAGTTTTTTCACGCTTGAGAACGACAGGCGAGGGCGCCGGTCGCCCCACTGGAAACGCGCGAGCCCTCCTTCGGCTTCCAATCTACAGCCAGGAGCAAATCGGACACTCGCTCTTCACATGTCCGCGCGCTGGGCAATGCTCACGACCGAAGTAGATGATCTGCAGATGCCGCTTGCCCCAGGTGTCTTCGGCGAAGACGCGCTTCAGATCGCGCTCCGTCTGCTCGACTGATTTTCCGTTCGAGAGCTTCCAGCGATGCGCGAGGCGATGAATGTGCGTGTCGACAGGAAACGCCGGCCGCCCGAAGGCCTGTGACATCACCACGCTCGCGGTCTTGTGTCCGACGCCTGGCAACTTCTCGAGCGCTTCGATGTTGTCCGGCACCTTTCCGTTGTGCTCTTCGACCAGGATCTCGGAGAGCCGCTTGATGTTTTTCGCCTTGCCCGGCGCGAGCCCGCAGCTCTTGATGGCGCCGAGGATCTGGTCGACGGAGAGGCTGGCCATGACGCGCGGAGTCTTCGCGAGCTTGAAGAGTGCGGGCGTGACTTTGTTGACTTGCGCGTCGGTCGTTTGCGCGGAGAGGAGGACCGCGATGAGAAGCGTGAAGGGATCTTCGTGCGCGAGCGGGATGGGAGGGAGAGGGTAGAGATGGTCGAGGATTTCGCCGATTTTGTGGGCTTTTTCGAGCTTTTTCATGGTGACGAGGGAAGTGCGGACGAAGCGTCCGCACTCCACTCAATTCAAATCGAACAGCAGCACTTCACCCTGGCCCGCAATCCTAATCTCCTTCTCCTCCGAGATCTCCAGTCCGTCGCCTTCGCCGAGCTCGATCTCATTCACCGTCACTCGTCCGCGCGCTACGTGCAGCCAGCCGTGGCGGCCGCTGGCGAATTGGTGCTGCACTTCCTCACCGTCGAGGAGCGTCGCGTAGAGCCGCACGTCCTGATGAATCGTCACCGAACCCTCTGCGCCATCCGGCGAAGCGACGAGGCGCAGCGTTCCCTGGCGCTCGCTCTTCTCGAACATCTTCTGTTCGTAGCCAGGCTTGATGCCTTCGCGATCGGGGAGAATCCAGATCTGCAGGAGGTGCAGCCACTGCGCGGGCGACGGGTTCGCTTCGCTGTGACGCACGCCTGTGCCGGCGCTCATCCGCTGCACCTCGCCGGGGCGAATCGTCGAGCCGTTGCCCATGCTGTCTTTGTGCGCGAGCTCGCCTTCGAGCACGTACGTGATGATCTCCATGTCGCGATGCGGATGCGTGCCGAAGCCCATGCCCGGCGCGACGCGATCGTCATTGATGACGCGCAGGGAGCGGAAGCCCATGTGCTCGGGATCGTAGTAATCCGCGAACGAGAAGGTGTGAAAAGTGTCCAGCCATCCGTGATTGAAATGGCCGCGCTCCTGTGCCTTGCGAATCGTGATCATGGTTGCTCCTGACTTCTCCAACAAATGCGCATTCCATTCAGGCAGCGGGCAGCAGGGAGCAGACAGCAGACAGCGGGCAGCAGGGAGGACGTTTTTCCTGCTGTCTGCTGTCTGCTCCCTGCTGTCTGTCCACTGCTGTCTGCTGTCTGCTGCCTGCCGCCTGTCTATAATCTCCCACGCATGGACGATCCTCCGGGCAACATGAACGAGCGGACCGGGAAGCACCGGTGCATTCGCTGCCTGGCCGAGGTTGGGGCGGAGGAGTATTTCGGGAACGATCATCTGTGCAACAAGTGCGCGGCAGACGGAGATTATCCGCTGGCCTCCACGCCGGAGCCGAAGAAGAACGGCAAATGATCCGCGTCGCCGTCGTGCACGACTGGCTCACCGGCATGCGCGGTGGTGAAGCCGTCCTCGAATCCATCCTCGGTCTCTTTCCCCAGGCGGAGCTGTTCACGCTCTTTCACTTCCCCGGCGCGATGTCGGAAGCGATCGAGTCGAGGACCATTCATACGTCGTACCTGCAGCGGCTCGCGCAGCGCGTGCGCGACTATCGCGAGCTGCTGCCGCTCTATCCGGGTGCAGCGCGTGGTTGGGATTTCTCGCGCTTTGACTTGATCGTGTCGTCGAGTCACTGCGTGGCGAAGGGGATCGATGCGAAGGGGCGGCCTCATGTCTGCTACTGCCATACGCCGATGCGCTACATGTGGGACCGCTTCGACGATTACTTCCCGAGCTCGAAGCCATTGCAGCGGCTGGCGGCGGGAGCCTTCCGGCCCTGGCTGCAGCGCTGGGATGTGAAGACCAGCAGGGGCGTGACGGAGCTCGTCGCAAACTCGGCGTTCGTGCGGGATCGGATCAGGCGTTACTACGATCGCGACGCGACGATCGTGCATCCATTCGTGGATGATGTTTTCCTGAACGCGCCGCTGAGGGAGGAGAGGGAAGGACATGTAATCGTCAGCGCGCTCGTGCCGTACAAGAAGGTGGAACTGGCAATCGAGGCGTTCTCTCACCGCGAATCCGCGAGCCCGCGAGCCCGCGAGCCCCTCACCGTCATCGGCACCGGTCCCCTCTACGAAACGCTGAAACGAACCATCCCCCCCAACGTCCACCTGCTGGGCTACGTAAAGAGGGAGGAGATTGTGGAGCGACTCGCGCGCGCGCGGAGCCTGATCCTGCCTGGTATCGAAGATTTCGGCATCACTCCGCTCGAGGCGATGGCGCTCGGAACGCCAGTCGTCGCCTTGCGTGCCGGCGGGGTACTCGACTCGGTCGTGGAAGGGCAGACAGGAATTTTTTTCAGCGAACCAACGGTAGATGCGCTCAGCCGGGCGCTCGATGAAGTCGAGTCGCGTCCGTGGGATCGCGCTGCGATCCGCGCGCATGCGGCGGGCTTCAGCCGCGCACGGTTCGAGCAGGAATTCCTTCGTGTAGTCGAGCGCGTGCGGCAGTGAGCGATGATCGAAACGAAACATAGAGCGCTCGCGTCGATCTACCTGGTCATCGATGCGCTGGCGTCCAACCTGGCGATGCTCTTCGCCTGGTTCGTCCGTTTTCATCTCGCGGTCATCCCCGTCACGAAGGGGATGCAGGACTTCGCGACGTACGCACACCTCTTGCCGATCGTCACGCTCGTCTTTCCCCTCGCTTTCGGCGTGCAGGGTCTGTATCGGATCCGTCCGACGCGTGGACGCGCGGAAGAGTGGCTGTCCGTCGCGATCGGTTCCGTCGTTGCGACCGTCGTGCTGTCCGGCGTCCTGCTGTGGGTACGGCCTGGAAATCCGGATGTGCTCTATTCACGCGCGACGCTGCTGATCTTCATGGTCTGCGCGATTGTGTTCGTGATCATCGGCCGCACGCTCGTCCGCTTCGCGGTGGAGCGCCGGCATCGTCACGGCAGGGATCTCGATCGCGTGCTGATCGCCGGCAACGGCGAGCTGGCCCGCGCCGTCGTCGAGCGCATCAACACCCATCGCAACGGCCTCGGCTTCCACATCGCGGGCTATCTGCGGAACGGCGATGACACTGTGCTCGAAGGTCTCGACTGCCTCGGGACGATCGATGATGCGGAGCAGGTCGTGAAGGAGCATGCGATCGATCATGTGTTCGTCGCGCTGCCGCATGCGTCGTCGCAGGCGATGATGGCGCTCCTGGATCGGCTGGTCCGAGTGATCGTGTCGATCCACGTCGTGCCCGATCTTCTGCAGTTCATGGTGCTCCGCTCGCGCGTGGAAGACATCGATGGTTTGCCGACGATCAATCTGTCGGAGACGCCGCTCGAAGGCTGGAGCCGCTTCGTGAAGCGCGCGTTCGATCTGGTTGTCGGGATCGCGGCGCTGATCGTCTTCGCGCCGGTCATGATCGCGATTGCGGTCGCGATCTGGCTCGAGGATCGCGGCCCGATCTTCTATCACCAGGAACGGATGGGCCTCGATGGCAAGCCGTTCGAGATCGTGAAGTTCCGTTCGATGCGCGTCGGTGCGGAGAAGGAGACCGGCGCCGTGTGGGCTGATAAGGATGATCCGCGGCGCACGCGCGTGGGAGGCCTGATTCGCGCGTGGTCACTCGATGAGCTGCCGCAGTTGATCAATGTGATGA
>CAZKID010000087.1:3386-15258 GCA_964552405.1 uncultured Thermoanaerobaculia bacterium | reverse complement strand
CTCGGCGAGTGTCGATGAGAATGCGTGCGATCCATCGTGGCGTGCGACGAAATAGAGATAGTTCGTCGAGGCGGGGGCGGCTGCCGCGCGAAGGGAAGCGAGACCGGGGTTCGCGATCGGTCCAGGAGGGAGACCAGGAAAGCGATACGTGTTGAAGGGTGAATCGATTTGCAGATCGGCTTTGTGAATGTTGCCATCCCACCGGTTCGCGAGTTTCAGCGCGTAGATCACCGTCGGATCTGCCCCGAGAAGCATGTGGCGCTGCAGGCGATTGAGATAGACCGACGCAACGAGAGTTCTCTCAGCCGGCAGTCTCGCCTCCGTCTCCACGATCGACGCGAGGGTCACCGTCTTGTGGACGTCGAGACCTGTCGTGATGAATGCCATCTCCCCGGTGAAATGGTTTCTGAAATTGTCGACCATCGCCTTGACGATCACGGCAGGTGGTGTTCCCGGATTGAACTTGTATGTGTCGGGGAAGAGGTAGCCTTCGAGTGACTTCGCCTCCGGTGCGATGTCGCGAACGAGCTCGGGATCCGCGGTGAGCCGATCCCACAGCTGCTGTGTTCCGAAACGCTCGGCAACGAACAGATGACCGACGGCGAAGCGATCGAGACCTTCGCGCACGGTGACCGTCCGTAGGATCACATCGCCTCGAATCAGCTTCTCGAGGACCTGCGCGGCAGAGAGCGGCTTATCGAACTCGTAGACGCCCGCTTTCAGCGAATCGTTTCGGCGGACGAGCTTCATGTAGATCAGCGGAACATACGGATCGCGGATCACGCCGGCAGCCTGCAGATGCCGGAGGATCGTCGACGTGCGAAGGCCATGACGCACTTCGATGTCCCTCTTCGGTTCGTCGAACCCTTTGTAGGGTGACGTGAGGGCTCGAAAGAAGAACCAGCCACCCGCGAGGGCGAGGAGGATTCCGAAGAGAACGATCGTTCCGAGAGAATGCAGGGCCTTGCCGCACCCGCGGCGTGCTCGACTCCGTGAGGCTATGACATCCTCCTCGCGCGGTCATCGAGCCACGACTGAAGAATCACGGCGGCTGCGTGCATATCGATCACTTGCTGGGAATCGCGCCGGCTGCGTCCCGTGGTGCGAAGTTGTTCGGAGGCTTCCACGGTGCTCAGCGATTCATCCCAGAGAATGACCTCTTTGCAGCTCTTCTGCCGCAACTGCTCGGCAAAGTCACGAAAGCGCTGTTCGCTCGCGCCGGGCCGCCGAGGAACGCCGACGACGAATGTATCTGCGTCGAGCTGCTGACCGAGAAGCGACAGTTTTTCGACGATGTCTCCTTCGTTGCGCATGACTGAATGAGGCGTGGCCATGATGCCTGAATCCGAAACGGCAATTCCGATTCTCTTCCCACCCAGATCGATTCCGATGATCGACACGGGTGGATTCTAACTACAATGTCACCGAGGCCTTCCACATGAAGAATTTCAATTTGGACGCCATCCTCGAGGCGATGCTCAAGATGTCCGACCGTGTATCGGATTTGAACTTCTCGGTCGGAAGGCAGCCACAGGTTGAAATCGACGGGCAGCTGGCGCCCGTCAACTTCCCCGGACTTCCGCGCCTGACGCCTTATCAGACCGAGATGATTGCCATGCACATGTTGAGGGGGGATCGCGAGCTGACGCGAACACTCCTGGTCAACGGCTCCGTCGATCTTTCGTACTCGATCCCGATGAAGACGCGGTTTCGCGTAAACGTTTTCTCGCAGCGCGGAACGTACGCCATCGTTCTTCGCGTGATCCCCGAAGGGATTCCGACGCTCGAGAAGCTGGGGATGCCTGAAGAACTGAACAACGTCGGTAAGTTGAAAAATGGAATCGTGCTCGTGACGGGGCCGACAGGTTCCGGAAAATCGACGACGCTCGCTGCAATCATCAATCAGATCAATCACGACTACGCGTATCACATCATTACGATTGAAGATCCGGTCGAGTACATGCATCGTCATGTGAAGTCGACCGTGAATCAGCGCGAGGTCGGAAGCGACACGAAGACATTCTCTCTCGCGCTGCGTGCCGCGCTGCGGCAGGCACCGAAAGTGATTCTCATCGGCGAGATGCGTGATGTGGAGACGATCGAGATCGCGATGGAGGCTGCCGAGACCGGCCACCTCGTGCTTTCGACGCTGCATACCATCGATGCGGCGAAGACGGTCGATCGGATCGTCGGCGTGTTTCCCAAGGATCAGGAACCACAGGTACGCACGAGGTTTTCGCAGTCGTTCCGCTACGTCATCTCCCAGCGTCTGCTTCCCAAGGTCGGCGGTGGCCGTGTTGCAGCTCTGGAGATCCTGAAGTCGACGATGCGTACGCGCGATTACGTACTCAAGGGCGAAACGGAAGGGCGCTCGCTGACGGATGCAATGCACGATGGACAAGTCGACGGCATGCAGACATTCGACGACGAGATCGAGAAGTACTGGCAGAAGGGACTGATCTCGAAGGAAACCGCGCTTGGCTACGCGTCGAATCCCACCAATCTCGCGCTGCGGCTCACGGATGAGCCGGAGCAAAAAAACGAAGAAGACTCGTCGATGATGTCGATGCTGGAGTAAGAGCCCGATGATCAAGATCGTCTGTACGAATTGTCAGAAGCCGCTGTCGCTCGATGAGACGAAGCTACCCGACAAGGAAGTGTCGTTCCCTTGTCCGGTGTGCAAGACGAAGTTGAGCGTCGATCGGCGGAAGTTGAACGGGGGAGCAGAGGACTCAGAGACTGCGCCAGCACCGCCCGCTGCTGCTCAGGATGCGAGCGTGGGCGGCGAACATCATGACGACGATCATCACGGCTTCGGATCGAAGGCGCTGCTGGTCGGGAACGACAACCCGAACCTGCGTCAGGTCGCCAAGCTGATCGGCTTCCTGCCGGCGTACTTTGCCACGGCGCCGGAAGCACGCGACTTCTACATGCAGGAGTACCCCCAGGTGGTGATGATCAATCCGCCGCAGATGACGCCGCCACCACTGGAATCCATGCAGCCGATCATTTCGATGACGTCTTCCGACCGGCGAAAGTCGTTCTTCATTCTCTTCGCGGACAATCTGCGGACGCTCGACGGAAACGCGGCATTTCTCTATGGAGTCAATCTCGTGGTTGCGATGAAAGATCTGCCGCAGTTTCCCCAGATCTATCGCGATGCGCACGGCTATCACGAGCGTCTCTATGCGAGCATGACCTCGGTCATCAAGTCGATGCACGCATAGAACGAAAAGGGCGCCCGAGAGAGGCGCCCTTTGGTTCCAGGGGAATGCCAGACGTCTACTGCTGGATGCCTTCCGGATACTGGATGAACGAACCATTCGAGTAGACGATGTCGGCGTCGAACGCCGTCGTGGGACCCTGACCCGAGCTGGAGACCGTGTTCCCGTCACGACCACCGGAGGCAACGACATAAACCTGGGCCGCGGTGGTGCCACCCCACGACTGGTCGGCCGCAAATGACCATTGGTTGCCCCAACCATCCTTCTGCGGCAACTGCTTGATGTACGTCGGCTGCAGTCCACCCTGCAGCGAGGAAAGCGACACGACGTTACCAGGGAACGTGAACCCTGCTGCGTTGTAGCGGTTCGTGTCGGTGGCGCGTGCTTCCCACGCCGTTGCGATCGAACGAATGTCAGCCATCGTTCGCTTCTGCTTCGAACGCTGCATTGCTGTCAGCAGGTTCGGAATGGCGATGGCCGCGAGAATGCCGATGATCGCCACGACGATCAGCAGCTCAATCAATGTGAAACCACTCTCCTTTTGAGTTTTCATGGTGCGGGGATTCTCCTTGAATCGGTGTCCCGCCGCAAAGGAGGTGCCATATTGCCGAGCTAGTAAGTAATTGATAAATAAGCTGTTGTAACACTGTTGATGTTATCTTGACGAAAAATTGGCAGTGAAGCCTGTTTTGGAGCGCCACAGATTGTCATGGAAGAAAAGAAAAGGGCGCCGTGATGGCGCCCTTTTTGGGGAATTGCGTGAACGAAACGTCTACTGCTGGATGCCTTCCGGATACTGGATGAACGAACCATTCGAGTAGACGATGTCGGCGTCGAACGCCGTCGTGGGACCCTGACCCGAGCTGGAGACCGTGTTCCCGTCACGACCACCGGAGGCAACGACATAAACCTGGGCCGCGGTGGTGCCACCCCACGACTGGTCGGCCGCAAATGACCATTGGTTGCCCCAACCATCCTTCTGCGGCAACTGCTTGATGTACGTCGGCTGCAGTCCACCCTGCAGCGAGGAAAGCGACACGACGTTACCAGGGAACGTGAACCCTGCTGCGTTGTAGCGGTTCGTGTCGGTGGCGCGTGCTTCCCACGCCGTTGCGATCGAACGAATGTCAGCCATCGTTCGCTTCTGCTTCGAACGCTGCATTGCTGTCAGCAGGTTCGGAATGGCGATGGCCGCGAGAATGCCGATGATCGCGACGACGATCAGCAGCTCAATGAGCGTAAAACCCTTCTGTTTCCTCATATGACTCCTTCCTTTGATTTCGAGTTCGATGATCCTCTTGCAGTAAGCAATGGGGCTGCCCACCGTGATCGAAGTAAAGTTGTTTTCTTTTCAATGGGTTACGTGAGGACGCGCTGGTCGTCGTGACAAAAAGAGTAACTCTGGTCCCGAGCTGGCGACAATATATGTCAGATCTCGGGGCCACTCGAAAACGCGTAACCCTCCACGATCTCCCGAACGACTTCCACACCTTGCTGAAACCAGTCGACACGCACCCTCTCGTCCACACCATGAATCCCTTCGGTCTGATAGAAGTCGACGGGGAAGGGCCACATGCCATAACACGTGATCCCCAGCGGTCGGAGGAAGCGTGAGTCGTTGGCGGACTTCGCCAGGATCTGGCTTCCGATCGAGACGTTGTACCGGTTGCGAACCGTTTTTCCGATCAGCGCAAAGAATGGCGTCTGTTCCGAGCTCAATCTGGCGACCGGATCATTGCCGTATTGTGTGCCGAGCGTGACTCCGAACGGCGCCACGGTTTTTCGCAGCCAATCGATGCGCTCGCCGGACTTGATCGTCGGTAGGTTGATCAGCACCGTGCGCATCGCCCAATGATCGCCTTCCTGTCGAATGGCCATCGCCCAGGCGATGTTCTGCACGAGCTCACGGTATGGTCGCGGCAGCCGCCACAGATTTCCATCGCGGATCGTGCGGTTGACATCCTCCAGATCATCGCGCGGCTCGAGACGGAAAGGGGCGATCGCGTGCAGATAGCGCACGACTTCCGGAAGCACCATGTCAGCATCGCCCGAGCCAAAGTACGGCTCCAGTGCAATACGTGCCCGTTGCAGCTGTTCGCGAGTCGGGGCGACGAGATCGTACGTGATCACCTGTTTCGTTCCGATCTCGATTCCGAAGTATGTGATCTTCTCCGCCAGACTCTCCGTGACGCCTCCTTCGTTCAGTGCGTAACGGATTCCCTGGAGTAGATCGCGGCGATGGTCGATGATCCAGCGCATGCCGAACGCACTTCCTCTCTCTTCATCAGCAACGGCGAGAAATGCGACGTCCCTCTCCGGCTCGCGGCGGGTTCGCGCCAGTCGCAGGAAGGCCTCGAGCTGACAGATGGTGATGCTCTTCATGTCCAGCGTTCCCCTGCCCCACATCTGATTTTGATAGATGTCGGCAGCGAATGGAGGTCGCGTCCAGCCCTGACTCGATGCAGGGACGACATCGATATGCCCCGTCAGCAGCAGTCCCTCTCCCTGACGCTTTCCTCGGATCCGCGCATAGATGCTCGCGCGTCCCGGCGCGGGCTCGATGATCTCGTACGGGATGTGCTCCCGGTTCAGTTGTGCAGCAATCCAGCGCGCACCATCCATTTCGTTCTCGTGCGAGGTGTCGATACGCACGTAAGCTTGCAGCCGCTCGACTTCCGGCGTGATCTTCGTTTTGCGCGGAATGTAGGTTGTGTCGAAATCGACGAGATCCTGCCATCGATTGAAGAGGATCAGGCCTGCGGAGCCTGCACAGACCAGCAGGAAAAGCGCACCGATCAAGATCCGATTTCGCCGGATGCGCACTCGGCTATGGTTCGTGATCGACATCGTCTGGCTCCATCGCCGCGCTTTCGATGTGAATCCCTTCTTCGCCCGCGATCAAATGAACGGACTCCTCGTACGCCGTCGTCTGGACAGACTCCCTCGGCCGCAGAACGGCAAACGCTGAGAGCACGAGCATCGACAGGATCGATACGAGCATGCCAACGCGCACGAGCTCATTCCGATACTCCATCGTGACTCGATGATGTCCCGGCGTGAGGATGACTCCCTGATAACCGATGTTCGTCACGATCGCTCGCGTCTCGCGTCCGTCGATCGCAACATGCCAATACTTGTGCGGGGTGACGCTCATGACGAGGAATGACTGGCCGAGGCTCTCGACTTCGAGCGTCGCCTCATTGGCTGTCTCTCGGACGCTTTTCACAATTCCCTGCGCGGGGCTGAATGACGGCTGGCTGATGAACGCGACCGTTGCCGGATAGCTGTGTTGCGAGAGGTCTTCGACGAACTCACGCCGGTTCTTGATCGTTACGACCTGTTCCGCGAAATAGTAACGAGGAGAATGAGGCCCTTCGATGAAGTTGATCGGCTCTGCGCTGTGCAGCTTGCCATTGACACGCTTCTTCTCCGCATCGAAATCGCGATAGACGCCGCGATACCACGCGTTCGACATCGCCATGAACGGCGCATACCAGTCGGCTTTTCCTGACCGCTTCACATCCCACACCGAATCGACGAAGTCGATTGAGGAGAGGAGGTTGGTCTTGTCGTAGTCCCGTTCCATCGCCGAGAGCAGCTTCGACCCGGCAGGAGTCATGGGGAAGAGACCGTTACGCACCATCCAATAGACGGATTCGCCAGTCGAAAAGTATTTTCGCGCGATCTCTTCCTGTCCGTACCAGTCAGCTTCGTGAAAAACTCTGAAGGTGGTCCGATCGGCGGGAAACTGCGCCGCCGCGCGCGGGCTGTCGAAGAACGCTCGCGGCATTCGCGGGTTCAGTTCGTACACGACCGTGCCGAGATCGATGCAGATCGCCGCGGCGAACAGCCCGAGCCAGAGCTGGCGGCGCCGTGCCCGCACCGTCAGCAGGAAGCCCATGAACGCGGACCCGCGAAGCGCGGCAAAGAGCCAGTCGTTGTGCGAGATTGCGATGATCCTCTTCGCCTGTGATGGAGGTGAGAGTGACCAGATCTTCGTCATCGCCTTGCCGTAGTAAGGCGTGAAGCCTGAGATCCAGAGGACCGCCGCGACCATGGTGACCGCGATGAGAAATCCGAGCGCACCGTCCGCAAGCGCATCATCGCCATCGAGCAGCCGATCGAGCAGCTGCGCTCCGAAGAGGGTCGCCGCGAACACCGCCATCAGGATGAATTTCTCCGGATAGCGGATCGACGTGACGATGTCCGCGTCGTACAGCACGCGCAGCAGCGGAAGGTTGCCGCCAAGTGCGACGACGATCGAGAAGAGGATGATCAGCAGCACGAGACGGCTGCCACGCGGCCGGATGAAGAGCGCGCCTGCCAGCAGCGCGATCATGAACAGACCGGAGTAGATGCTGAAAATGAATGGCGATCCCATGCCGGGATACAAGCCGCCGCCCCAGTACCACATCACGCGGTCGATCGAGATGTGACCAAGGATGTTCGGATAGAGGATCTCGAGGAGTTTTGCCCACGGCATGCTCCACGCGGAGACGAGGCTGAAGTCGAAAGGGCGTGAGCGCGCGGAGTCCCGCACGTGATCGATCGCGGGAAGGATCTGCGCGGCGCCGATGGCGAGTCCGCAAAGGGACAGGACTCCGATCCACAACACGCGCGTGATCGACTTCGAGAGCCGCGGCCGCGAATACCAGGCGCGATAGAGCGCGTACATCCCGAGGAGAAAGCCAGTCTGGAGTACGGTCGTCGGTTCACCAACGAGAAACTGCAGCCCGAGGAACAACGCGCCGAGCGCGAAGTCGCGCACGTGATGGTGAAGCAGAAAACGCCGCACGAAGAGACATGTCAGCGGAAGCCACGCCGCACAGAAGAGGATGGGCAGCAGATTGACATAGGACAGATAGAGGCCACCGAATCCGAAGGTGATCGCACCAATGAACGACGCATACGGCTTGACCTCCATCGACCGCAGTAGTGCATACATGCCCAGGAGGCCGATGTAGATGTGAATCAGGATGTGCAGGCGATAGCCGAAGTCGTAGCTTGGCAGCAGGATGAGCCACGTCAGCGGATAGAAGACTTCGTGTTCCGGATTGGCTGCGAGCGGCTGACCGCCGGAGAAATAGCGGTTCCAGTAGGGAAACTCACCGTGCTGCACGATCTCGCGGAGAATTTGTTTCGCAGGGTAGTAGTAGCGCGTGAGATCGCGCATGTAGAGTTGATTGAAGCCAAAGAGGATATCGGCAAAGAAAATCGTTGCCAGAGCGGCGAGGACGCAGATCGCGAGGAGATCGGCGCGGCGGGAGCTCATCCCTGTGCAGCCGGATGAAGCGATGGCGAAGGATCGCGGAAGATCGGATGCGAGTAGATCCGCTTCTTGTGCAGCTTGTAGAGCACCATCGTCTTCAGAATCTCGAGGCCATAGCGGACCGAGCGCCAGAAGCCGATCTGCGAGGCTTCGTCGAAGTAGCGTGTGGAGATCGGGACTTCGCGGATGCGCATTCCCTTCGCAACTCCCTGCGCGATGATTTCCGTGTCGAAGACGAAGTCATCGGAATTCGCGTCGAAGTTCACCGCATCGAGGTAGCGTTTCGTGTAGGCGCGGAAGCCGGAGTGGTACTCGGAAAGGAAGATGTAGAACGTCGCGTTCTCGACCATCGTCAGGAACAGATTCGCGAAGTACTTCCACTTCGGCATCCCGCCTTCGATGGGCCGGCCGCCCAGCATCCGCGAGCCGAAGACGGCATCGCACTCACCAGCCTGCAGCGGTGCAACGAGATGCGGAATGATGGTCGGGTCGTACTGATGATCGGGATGGACCATGACCATGATCTGGCCTCCCATCTCGTCCATCGCGGTGTGGTAGCACGTTTTCTGGTTCCCGCCGTACCCGCGGTTCTTCTGATGAACGACCGTCTTGATTCCCAGCGAACGCGAGAGCTCGACGGTCTTGTCGCGTGAGCAGTCATCGACGAGCAGAATCTCGTCGACCCAGTCTTTCGGGATGTCGTCAAACGTCGCCTTCAGGGTCTGTTCCGCGTTGTACGCGGGAAGAACCGCGATGACTTTTTTCTCGCGCAGGGTCATGAGAGACGGCGGAGCATAACACAGCCGATTTCACGGGATTCCAGCCTGGTTCGCGAGCTGCCTCGCCTCGTTCTCCGCCCTCTGGGCTTCCTCGTTCCGGCCCGCGCCCCGAAGCCATCGCGCCTCGTTCCGGATCACCAGGACCGTCGTCTTGATGGTCGCTGTGGGGTGGGCGCGATTCCGCGCGATCAGGTCGCGCCAGGGAGTGGTGTCATCGTGCATTCCGCAGAGCCCGAAAACGAGCGACCATGCGGTCAGGTACGCGATGGCGATGAGCGTCGCGCGTTTCCTCACCAGCATCCCGAGTCCTGCGAGAAACAGGGCGGTAGCCAGCATCATCGTGCAGACGATGAGCCGCGCGGTCGCGGGAACAAAGCTGAGGCGCCACTGCGCATGCAGCGCCGCATTGAACAACTGCGCGAATGATTGCGGGAGATTCAGGTCCAGCGGCGCGAAGAACAGCGCCAGGGTCCAGGTGCAGCAGATGGTTGAGATCACGATGGCCGCCCAACGCGGAATCCGTGAGAACAGCGCGGCGAGCCCTAGGATGAAGAAGATCGTACAGTTGTCGAAGCGCCGCTGACCAAAGGCCGCGCCTCCCCAGAACGCGCGATCGAGGGTCGCGACCATCAGCCACTGAATCACGAACATTGCGATCGCGGTGACTCCAAGCCGGCGGTCATCGCGGCAGAGCGCTACGAAACCGGCCAAGGCGAACAGCAGCAGCGGCGTCCATGGCGCGAGGCCGTGGTAGGCAGAAAAGATCGGCTCGAGCAGGCGCAGGTGGGTGAATGCCTGCCAGTCGTTCCCCTGCACACCGAGATTCGCGAAGGCGAGCGGTGAGCCCCACAGAACCTGACTCACGATGACTTGTGGCAACCCGCCAGCGATTGCACCTGCGATCACCCAGCCGAATTTCCGCGTCGGTGCGAGCAGCAACGGGACGAGGATGAAGGGCGCGTTCTGCGGCCGTACCGCAAACGCGAACCCGACGGCCAGTCCGGTTGCGAACAGAAGCTGTGCCGTCACGTTCTCGCGCAGGCGAAGCGAGAGCGCGACGACTCCGGCGCATGCCGCGGCGCCGATCGCGTGCGACATCGTCGCGTGCCGAAGCGAGTACCACATCAGCGGAGAGCCGAACCACACGCCGATCGCCGCCGTCAGCGCGCTCTTCCCGTACCGCGCCGATGCACGCAATCCGAGCAGCAGCGCGATCAATCCTGCTACGGCACTCGTGAATACGACCGGCACGTTGTACGGGAGAGAAAGACCATTGCGAGGGAAGCGCGTCAATGATGAGGCGAGGTGACCGAAGAGATATGCCGGCTCCCACGCCATCGCCGAACCGCACGTCCAGTGATTCGCGAGATGTCCGTTGGCCGTCACGTCCTTGAACGCGATCTCGCCATTGCGGATCATGCCCAGCTTCTGCCACTCGTCGAAAAAGACGAGATCGTGATCGAGTGTGATCGACGGCAGATAAACGAAGTACCCCGCCCCATCGGGGATCAGCACACCTGGTTGCAGCCACAGGAAGGTTGACAAGGCCCACACGCCGAGAAGGATCATCGTGTCCAGTGGGAGCACAGGCGCCGCCCCCGCCTGTGCGTTGTCCTCGGACAGGCGAGGGCGCCTGTCCCTCCACAAGGCCCTCATTCCAGCGCAGCTCTCACGGATTCGCTAATTGGTACGCCGGCCTCATTACATGCCTCGGCGATCACTTGATACGCCTCTTTGCGCCGGCCATCACGCAACATCGCGAGAATTCCGCGCGCGATGATGCCATCGAAGAACCGCTTTCGATCGACGTCCGTCGGCAACACCCTCTTTGCGCCGTCGCGAAGCGTGCCCAGCACGTCGTTCACTTCCGTGTACTCGGGGCCGATCGTTCGTTGCAGATCTTCCTTCAATGTCCGCGCGAGCGCCGGCGACTTGCCTCCAGTCGAGACCGCGATCTGGATCGAGCCCTTCTCGATGATCGCCGGCACGATGAACTCGCACAATGGCGTGACATCGACGACATTCACCGGAATGCGGCGCTCGCGGCAATCCGCTGCGATCTGCTCATTGACGCGCTGATCGTCGGTCGATGCGATCACGATATTCGCACCGTCGAGATCCGAGGCCTCGTAGTGTTTTTGCTTCGTTGCGAGCGCGCCTTCGCGTGCCCACGTCTCGATCTCGTCCGTCATTTCGGGCGCGACGACCGTGACGCGGGCGCCATACTTCATCATCGTCTCCGCCTTGCGTGCGCAGACGTTGCCGCCGCCGATGATCACGACGCTGCGGCCTTCGATATCGAGGTAGATCGGGTAGTACGGGTATTTCTTGTTCACGAGACGAAGTGTCGCAGGGTCACTCCGGTTTGTGATTGTGCCGGCCGTCACTCAATAGATGGGGAACCGGTCACACAGTTCTTTCACGTCCTTCTTGACCGCCTCGGTCGTCGCCGCATCGCCCTTCGCCTCCAGCACATGCGCGATGAGTCCGGCGATCGTCTTCATCTCCGGCTCACGCAGGCCGCGTGTCGTTACGGCGGGAGTTTCGAGGCGGAGGCCCGAAGCAACCCTCGGCTTCTGGGTTGCGGAGGGGATCGGGGT
>CAZKID010000087.1:0-3376 GCA_964552405.1 uncultured Thermoanaerobaculia bacterium | reverse complement strand
TTTATTTTTTTCTGGCTGGGGAAGTTTATTGTATTTTCGACTTAATAAAACCCCACCATTCACATAAAAAAAAAGCGTTTGTTGACGCCCGGCCCGACCCCTCTCTATCCGCCTGCATTGCACGCGATGATGGCGTCAGACATTCACCACCGCACGGAAGACTTCCGTAATGCGTACAAATCGGCGATAGCTGATCTAAAAGAAGTGCTGGGTACGTCGCACGACGTGTTGATTTTCGCCGCCTCGGGCACGTTTTGTCCGTCCTTGCCGGTGATGCCTTTCGAAAAGACATCGTGGAGGAACATGTGGTTGTCCGTGCCGCCGGAGACGACGCGGAAGCCGGTGTCGGCGAATGCCTGCGCCAGCGCTTTGGCGTTGCGGATGATCTGCGCCTGGTACTCGCGGAAATCGGGCGTCGTAGCTTCGGCGAAGGCGACGGCCTTCGCGGCGATGATGTGGACGAGCGGTCCGCCCTGAACGCCGGGGAAGACGGAACGATCGAGATCTTTCGCGTACTGTTCCTTGCAGAGGATGAGACCCGCGCGCGGTCCGCGCAGCGTCTTGTGCGTCGTCGTCGTGACGAAGTCCGCGTAAGGAACTGGCGATGGATGAAGCCCCGCTGCGACGAGGCCGGCGATGTGTGCCATGTCGGCCATCATCAGAGAACGGTTGCGGTCGCAGATCTCGCGGATGCGTTTGAAATCGATCGTGCGTGAGTAGGCCGAGGCGCCGCAGATGATGAGCCGAGGCTTGTGCTCATCGGCGAGCCGCGCCATCTCGTCGTAGTCGATCAACTCGTCTTCCTGACGCACGTGGTACGCGACGACTTTGAAGTCGCGGCCTGAATACGAGAGCGGATGACCGTGCGTGAGATGTCCGCCGTGCGACAGGTCCATACCCATGATCGTGTCGCCCGGCTTGAGGACCGTGAAATAGACGGACATGTTGGCCTGCGAGCCGGAGTGCGGTTGCACGTTTGCATGCTCGGCGCCGAAGAGTTTCTTCGCGCGATCGATCGCGATGTTCTCGACGATGTCGGTCGGGCCGCAGCCTCCGTAGTAACGCTTGCCCGGGTAACCTTCGGCGTACTTGTTCGTGAAGACCGAGCCCATTGCGGTGAGCACGGCTTTGGAGACGTGATTCTCGGAAGCGATCAGCTCGAGCGTGTCGTTCTGGCGCTGGGTCTCGAGGCGGATCGCATCAGCGATCTCCTTGTCGACCGCATCGATGCTCCTCTGCAGAAAATCATGTCCGGTGGCGGCGTGCTGCTCCTCGATGATCGACATAGATTGCGTTCTCCAGAAGGCGCGATCTTACTCGATAATCGCAGGTGGATGAGACGCCTCGCAGTTCCACTTCTGCTTTCGGCAATCTGCCTTTCGATCTCGTATTTCGGGTTCTTCTATTTCCGCGACAACTTCTCGACGCATTACCCGATCAAGGTCTTCACCGCGGAGTCGTTTCGCTCCGGAGAACTGCCCTGGTGGAACTTCGCGGACGGCGGCGGGCAGCCGCTGGCAGGCAACCCGAATGCGTTGACGTTTTATCCTGACAACATCCTTTATCTGTTCCTTCCCGCTCACGTCGCGTTCAACATCCACTTTTTCATTCATCTCATCGCAGCGTGGTTCGCGATGCGCGCGCTCGGCAATCGCTTTGCGGCGTGGCTGTATGTGCTTTGCGGGCTGGCGCTGAGCGCGACGGCGTTCTACACGTTGATCACGGCCGTAGCCCTGATTCCGTTCGCGTTCTGGGCGGTCGAGCGGCGAAGCGCACTGATGCTCGGGACCGCATTCGGTCTGATGGCACTCGCGACGGAGCCTGTGACGATTCTTGCGACCGCGATTGCCGTAGCGATTCTGGCGTTCGGTAACATGCGGATCACACAACTCCTGACGGCCGCAGCGATCTCGATTCTCATCGCTTCACCGCAGTTGATCGCGTATTCCGAAATCGCCTCGGAAGTCGAGCGGGCGCGAGGTTTCTCCGCGGAGACGACGCTGAACGCGTCGCTCGCACCGCAACGGCTCGTCGAGCTGGTCGTCGGCCCGGTCTTTCCCCCACCCTCGCAGCATCTCTTTCTGACGCTCTTCGTCGGCGCCATCGTTTTGCCTGCGCTCTTTATCCGGTCGCGATATCGGATCGTTGCGGTGCTGATGCTGTTTCTGGCGCTGGGCCGCTATAACCCGTTGGTGGCGGTCCTCGTCAAAGCGATGCCGTCGATACGCATCGGCCGGTATCCCGAGAAGTTCATGATGGTCTGCATCCCGGCGCTGATCGTACTCAGCGCGATCGTGTACGACCGCTCGAAAGAAAAGCGCTATTGGCTCCTCGCCACATTCCTTCCGCTGGTCGTCTGGCTGCCGCTCAATGTTTTCATCGACCTCTATGCTCCCTACCGCGCGCAAGACGTGACGCCGTCGGAGCAACGCGTCTTCATCCAGGGTCTTCCGGGCGGCCAGGTTGCGTCGCGCGCGGATTACCGCATCCGGGCACAGCATCGCGACGCGCTCTTCGGGATGGTGACTGGTCTCCAGTACGCGCTGACGCGTTCACCGGACAACATGCATTCGATCCTCAGCCGCATCGCGCTCGAGCGGTGGACTGCCACGATGAATCCGCACTGGCTTGCGATTGCGACGGCACCGCCGGTCACGATCATTCCGCACGCGGTTGGGGTGAAGACGATCGATGAGGCGGTGAAGAGGATCGAGTCGGCGAATGAGCACGTCGCAAGCTCGACGTTCGATTCCGCACCGGCCGCCCGCATTCTCTCGTACGCGCGCAAGGGACAGACGATCTACATCGACGTTGCAGGTCCTGCGCTGGTGATGGTGAACCAGAGCTACTTCCGCTCATGGATCGCGCGAGAGGGTTCGATCCGAGTGCCCACTGCGGCCGTTGATCTCGATCGGCTCGGCGTCGTGATTCCCGCAGGTACGCATCACATCGAGTTGCGCTTCGGACGCAGACGCACGTTCACGATAGCGGCGTGGCTGGTTTCGTCGCTGATGCTGCTCGCGAGCATGTTCGTGTCGCGTATTCCTTCAGTTTATCCTGAGCGCAGCGAAGGATCTTCGGTTACACCGGCAGCGGCGTTGCCTTTGGGCTTTGATTCGCGCGGTGTAGCCGTAGATCCTTCGTCGCTGCGCTCCTCAGGATGAACTGCCGTGCGCCCCATCCAAATACTCGATCGCCGCTCCCGCGAGGTACAGCGATCCGCCGACGAAGATCGAGCGGTAATCTGATGCGAGTGCGCGCCGCAGGGCATCGCGCGGATTCGTCTCGGCGACTGCGTTGACTCCGAGCCGTTGTGCCGCTGCCAGGAGAGCTTCGGTCGGAAGCGAGCGCGGAGGGTATGGCTCCGTCAGGATGA
>CAZKID010000086.1:0-15311 GCA_964552405.1 uncultured Thermoanaerobaculia bacterium | reverse complement strand
TCTCGAGATAGCGCTGGCATCGCACCATGTCGACGAGGTTGCCGCCCCACGTCGAGTTGATGCGCGATGAGACGGTGAACACGTTCTCGGCGAGGTCGAAGATCCGATCGTTCGACGCGAAGCCGCACACCTGCGTCTTCTTGCCGAAGCAGAAGAGATCCGGCTCGACGCCGAAGTGCTCGAACGACCACATCTTGCCGGTGATCCCAACTCCCGACTGCACTTCGTCGAAGATGAGGAGGATGTCGTTCTCGTCGCAGAGTTGACGCACGGCGCGGAAGAACTCGGGGCGGAAGTGGTTGTCGCCGCCTTCGCCCTGAATCGGCTCCATGATGAACGCCGCGACGTCATCCTTGCGCTCGGCCAGGAACTGCTTCGCCTGTTCGAGTGCCGCGGCCTCACGCTTCGCTGCATCGGCAAGGTTTTCTTCCGTGAGCGGGAAGCGGAGCTTCGGATTCTCGATGCGCGGCCAGTCGAACTTCGGGAAGTACTGCGTCTTGCGCGGATCGGCGGTATTGGTCAGCGAGAGCGTGTAGCCGGTGCGTCCGTGGAAGCACTCGCGCAGATGCATGATCTGCGTCCCCTTCTCACTGGTGTAGCCCTTCTTGAAGTTCTTGCGGATCTTCCAGTCGAACGCCGTCTTCACCGCGTTCTCGATGCCGAGAGCGCCGCCTTCGATGAAGAACATGTGCTTGTTCAGCGAGGGCGGCACGGCAACGCGTGCGAACGTCTCGACGAACTCGGCCATGTACGTCGTGTAGATGTCGGAGTTCGCCGGCTTGTTCAGCGCGACGTCCGCGATGCGCTCGCGGAACTCCGGCGTATCCATCTTCGGATGGTTGTAGCCGACCGGAACCGAGGCGAAGTTGGTGAAGAAGTCGAGGACGTTGCGTCCGCGACGCGAGTCGAAGACCCAGGAGCCCTTCGACTTCTTGAGGTCCATGACGATGTCGTAACCGTCGGCCAGCATGTGCCGGCTGAGAACGTTGTGCACCTCTGCCGGCTGGACGTGAATCCGCCGGTCGGTGATGGAGGAAACGGACATTGGGAAACTCCTATCTGAAGTGTTGCGGAGGGCCGGAAAGGCCGGGCGGCGAATTCTATCGCATGGCGGGGCGGATTAGGTGCGCATCATGATGCGTTAGTATTGATGTATGCGCACCACCATCACTCTCGATGCGGACGTGGCAATCCGATTGGAAAAACTCCGACGGACACGCCCCTTCAAAGAAGTCATCAATGATGCTCTTCGTGCAGGCCTGGATGAGATCGAGCGGGGTCAGCGAGGCGCCAAGGAACCTCGGTACACGATCAAGACGGTGAAGGGATACCCGAGGCGAACGAATCTCGACAACATTGCGCAGGTCCTTGCCGAGGTCGAGGGAGACGACTACAAGTGATTCTGGTCGACGCTAATCTCCTTCTGTATGCCAAGTTTGAAGACATGCCACAGAATCGAGCCGCCCGTGCCTGGCTCGAGGAGCAGCTCACTTCCCCAGGAAGAGTCGGCATTCCATGGCAGTCGATTCTTGCTTTCATCCGATTAAGCACGAATGGCCGCATCTTCACACGAGCGCTCACTCCGCAGGCCGCGTGGCAGCAGGTCCTGGAATGGCTCGCGAATCGCCGTGTGTGGATTCCGGAAGCGGCTGAAGATCATGTCGTGGTGCTGGGGAGACTTTTGGAAACCACACACGCGACAGGCAATCTGGTATCCGACGCACACCTTGCAGCACTGGCGATCGAACACGGACTTACGTTGTGCAGCGCAGACTCCGACTTCGCGAGGTTCTCGGGATTGACGTGGGTGAATCCGCTAATGCAGTGATCCCCCCGCCGAGCCCGCGAACCCGCGAGCTCCGGCCCCCCAATTTCGTACAAACCGCGCGGGAGTGATAGAACCCCATTTGCGGTTTGACACACTCCAAGGAGCACTCATGAAAGACATCGTCATTCTCGGCGGCGCCCGTACGCCGATCGGATCCTTCCTCGGGACTCTCTCCTCGCTCACCGCGCCGAAGCTCGGCTCGATCGCCATCAAGTGCGCACTGCAGAACGCAGGTGTGAAGCCGGAGCAGATCGAGCAGGTGATCATGGGCAACGTGCTGCCGGCGGCCGTTGGCCAGGCGCCGGCGCGTCAGGCAGGCATCGGCGCAGGCATCCCGACTTCCGCGGGCGCGGTCACGATCAACAAGGTCTGCGGCTCAGGCATGAAGGCCGCGATGTATGCAGCGAACGACATTCGCTGCGGCGAATACGACCTCGCCGTCGCCGGCGGGATGGAGTCGATGTCGAATGCTCCCTACGCGCTGACACAAGCGCGCAGCGGTTATCGCATGGGCAACGGCAAGATGATCGATCTCATGATCCACGATGGCCTGTGGGATCCATATGGCGACAAGCACATGGGCAACTGCGCGGAGTTGTGCGTGCAGAAGTTCCAGTTCACGCGCGAAGCGCAGGACGACTTCTCGCGCGAGTCGTATCGCCGCGCGCAGGATGCGACGCGCGAAGGCCGCTTCCGCAAGGAGATCGCCGTCGTCGAGATTCAGGGAAAGAAGGGGACATCGTCAGTCATCGATGACGAAGAGCCGTTCAGCGCGCCGCTCGACAAGATGGGCACTCTCAAGCCGGCGTTCCTCAAGGAAGGCGGCACGGTGACGGCCGCGAACTCGTCGAAGATCAATGACGGCGCCGCGGCACTGGTCCTGACTTCCGCGGAGTACGCGGAGAAGAATGGTCTGAAGCCGATGGCGCGCATCGTTGCGCAGTCGACGGCGGCGCAGGATCCCGAATGGTTTACGACCGCGCCGGCGAAAGCGATCGACATCGCGTTGCAGCGCGCGGGCATGAGCATCAGCGACATCGATCTCTTCGAGATCAACGAGGCGTTTGCCGCAGTCGCAATGGCGGCGATGGCCGACGCGAAGATTCCGCACGAGAAGCTCAACGTCAACGGCGGCGCCGTCGCCCTCGGACACCCGATCGGGTCGAGCGGCGCGCGCATCATCGTCACGCTGATGCACGCACTCGAAGCGCGCAATCTCAAGCGGGGACTCGCCGCGATTTGCATCGGCGGCGGCGAAGCCGCGGCGATGATCATCGAGCGTTTCTAGTCGATCACGTTCACCTGTGGTGCGGGTCCTTGCGGCCCGCACCTCTCGTGCGAGTAACCTCGAATCACGCATTTTCGTCGAACTCGAAAACGCTGGAGGTCGTCGCATGAAACGCATTGTGATGCTGTTGGTTTTCGCAGTCGCAATTCCTGGATACGCGCAACAGCAGCCGGCCAATGGCTATCAGATCTTCGCGTACGCGAGTAACGCTGGCGTGACGTGGACCAATCATGACGGGACGACTGTCGATTCCGGGTTCGGCCTTGCACTCTCGAAGTTCGTCTCGGCGCGTGTTTCGATCGAGCTCGCGGCCTTCTCGCAGAAGTGGTACGAGTACGAGCCTGGCCCCTATCACTTCGGCGTTCCCGTCAAACGATTCCATCACTATGCCTACCCGTTTTCGCTCGATGGGCAATATCACTTCCTAACGAGTGGCCGTTGGAGACCCTATGCCGGCGCGGGCGTGCGCTACGTGAATGCCGGAGCACTTTATGGTGATCCCGGAGCGCGATTCGTGCCGGAGCTCGAGGGCGGCGTTTCGTTCATGATCACGCCCCACGTATCGCTTCGTTTCGACGCAAGACAGGCGATTCAATCCCAGAGCGGACCTTCATACGATCCATTGTCTCGAGCGTCTGTCGGACTCGGCTTTCACTTCTGATCACGCAATCGCGTCCGCGAGCTCCGTCAGATTCTTGAATTCCATCGCCGGCGTTCCGCCGGCCAGCGCGTGCTCGTTTCTGCGATTGATCCACGCGGATGGAATGCCGAGAGAGTTGCAGGGGATGACGTCGTGGAAATTGCTTTGCGCGGCGTGCAGCCATTTCGCCTTGCCGATGCGCTCGCGCGCGGCGAGGAAGTGCGCGTGACCCGGCTTGTACGAGCGGAGCTGCTGCGCGGTGATGATCAGTTCGAAGTCGGCGGTGAAATGCCTGCGCGTCGCGGCGAGCAGATCGTCGTCGATGTTGGAGAGGATGCCCAGGCGGATGCCGGCGGCGCGCAAGCGCTCGAGGGCGGGATTCGTATCCGGAAATGGCGGCCATGATGGCAGGCTCGCGACGAGAAACATCGCGCGCTCGTAGGCGAGACGCCAGCCGAGTGCGTGCGCGACGCGTCCGGCGGTCTCGGTGAGAACATCGCGATACGAGCGGTAGTCGCGCTCGACGATCGGCTCGATCTCGCCGTAGAGGCGGATCACATCGGCGCTGCCCACCGCGACGCCATCCTCGGCGGCGGCGCGTGCGAAGGCATCGCCAATGCCACTCACCCAATCGATCAACGTTCCGTAGCAGTCGAAGGTGACGATTTCGTAGGGGCCCGTCATGCGAAATCCTTTCTCGTGATCCAGCTCACTGCTGCTGGTCCCTATGCGAGGCGTAAGCTTATTCGACATCCAATGCAGGAAGCGTCCGCCCGAAATCTGCGAACGGCAGAGCGTTTTCTTCTCGCTCCTCCGATCAGTGCCGTGTTCGGCGCCGCCGACGTGGCGGTCTGCGACATCTCTGCGAGGGGTGCGCGCTTTCGGCACGCACATGCGCTGGAGACTGGGAGCAAAGGCATTCTGCGCATGCCGATCGAGGGCCGGCCTGCTCCCGTATCGCTTGAAGCAGTGATCGTTTGGACGGCCTCGGATCGCACACAACCTGGGAAATTCGAATCAGGAGTGCGCACGTATGTGACACCCGAGCTGATGACCTCGGTGCTCCAGCAACTGCAGACCTCGAAGCGGTCGAACCGCATCGAAGAATTGCGGCAGAGCGATCGCTTCATCATTCATCCGGCGCTCGATGCTGCATTCGGAGACCGCGCGGTAAGGATCGAAGATCTCTCGGCGCACGGCGCGCGCATCGCGTTGAGCGATCAGCCTGAGATCGGCGAGCCGGCGATCCTTGCTGTTTCTGGAATCGCGGTGACGGGAGTCGTGGTGTGGACCGCGGTGCGCTCCGTCGGAGTCCCGAGTTTTCGGGCCGGACTGCGGATCGACGAGAAGCCGGAGCTGTTGCGGCTCATGATCGGTCAGTTGTGCGAGAACAATCGTGCGACGCTCGACACGCAGTCGCTTCGCCTCAAACTGAAGGTCATTCGCGCGCGTGCACGGCAGTTGGCTCCGGCGTATGGCGCGATCGAGCAGTCGGGGATTCCCGCGGAACAGTACCTCCTGATTCAGGGCGTGCGCGAAGAGCTGCGTCTGAATCCGGAGGAAGCGCAGCATTGGTATCGCCGTGCGAGGATCAGCATTGCGGATCCCGCGACACGGGCGGCAGCACCGCCGATTGCGGATCATCCTGATGCACTGGCCGTGTGGGAGTATCTGGATCGTTCGATTGATCCGTCGCTCGTGGGGCGGGCGTTTTCGTTGAGTTAATTCATGGGTCCTGGGGCTCTGGGGTGCTGAGGCTCTGGGTTGTCGGCTGCACACTCAGCGCCCCAGCGCCCTCGTGCCCCAGTGCCCCGCTTTCCACCGCCCTAACATTTCGCTGCATCCCGGCGAGCTTCGCCCGTTTTACCGCGCTCTTCGTGAACAGGGCCGAGAAGTCCGCCTGTTCGTAGCGCAGCAGATCCGTCACGGGCGTGGCGCGATACGACTCGCGCGGAGTGAATGCCTCGTGCGATGGTGGCGCATCGCGATTCCAGGGGCAGACTTCCTGGCAGATGTCGCAGCCGAATGCGTTCGAGCCGGTTTCGATCTCCAGCGGACCGCGATGCTCGATCGTCGCGTAGCTGATGCAGAGCGCGGAGTCGAGCGTGCGGTCGGGAAGGATCGCGTTCGTCGGACACGCGTCGAGGCAGCGCGTACAGGTGCCGCAGCGATCGGCGACTGCCTGCGGTTCGATGTCGTTCTCCAGCGCAGTGACGAGTGTGCCGATGAACGTGTAGGAGCCGATGTCCTGATTGAGCAGCATGCCGTTCTTGCCGATCCAGCCGAGGCCTGCTTGTGCTGCATAGGCGCGGTCGGAGAGCGGGCCGGTGTCGACATAGCGCCACGTCTTGCCATGCGGTCCGATCACGGCTTCGAGCTCTTGCAGGATGAGATCGAGCACTTCGTGATAGTCGTCGCCGAGTGCGTAGCGTGCGATGTGATGCGACAAGGCATCGGGCGCGGCATCGGGGCGCTGCGGCGAATAGGGAACGAGAATCGTGACGACCGACCTGGCCCATGGAAACCGCGCGTGCGGCTCGCTGCGGATCGCCACATTCTTCGCGAGGTACGACATCGACGCATGGCCGCCGCGCGCGATCCATTGCGCGAAGAGCTCCGCATGTTCGTCATCGAGCGCGGATGCGCCGAGGCGAAGGACGCCGTTTTCACGCGCAATGCGCTCGATGTCAGGCCAGATCTCGGAGAGCTTCGTCATACTGGGCGACTATGAAACGCATTTTGCTCCTTTGCTGTTTCGCAACCGTCGCGCTCGGTCAGAATCTGGTGGATCTCAAGAGTGTCGATCCTTCGATCGCGGTCGAGATGAGGTACGCATCGAGCCACAATTTCATCGGACGTCCGATCCGCGGCTACCTCGCCGAGCGATGCCTCCTGACTCCCGAAGCGGCGGCGGCGCTCGGCAACGTGCAGCGCGAGCTGTGGCAGTTCGGTATGTCGCTGCGCGTCTACGACTGCTATCGGCCGCAGCGCGCCGTCAGTGATTTCATGGAATGGTCGAAGGATGAAGCCGATCAGAAGATGAAGCAGGAGTTCTATCCGTTCATCGACAAGCGCGATGCATTCAAGCTGGGATACGTCGCCGAGAAGTCAGGACACAGCCGCGGCAGCACGGTCGATCTGACGATCATCGGACTCGACTTCGGAACGACGTACGACTACTTCGATGAGCTTGCGAACACCGCGAATCCGAATGTGCCTTCGGAGGCGAAGGTCAATCGGCTGCTGTTGAAGTCTCTGATGGAGAAGTTCGGATTCAAGAGTTACGACAAGGAGTGGTGGCACTTCACGCTGGCGAAGGAGCCGTATCCGGAGACGTACTTCGATGTGGAGGTGCGGTAGGCCATGCCGAGCGAAGTCGAGGCATCAGCGACGGCGCCGCGAAAACTCGTCTGTTTCGCTCAAGTGGTAAGGGTCACCGCGATGTCTCCGTTGATCCCTCCGCTCGCTCCGCTCGGTCGGGATGAACTTCAAAGCCTGTCCAGAATCGTTCCGATCAGCGTCTCCGGCACCTTCACCGTCCCCAACGTCTCACTCGTCTTCACGGTCCCGTGATCGTCGGATCCGCCGGTGACGAGACATCCTCGGAACCTCGCGACGTTCAGATACCGCTCGCGCTCCTCCTCGGGCACATCGGGATGGAAGACTTCGATTCCATCGATGCCCTGATCGAGCAGCCGCGGCACGAGCTCGGGATGATTGGGGTAGTGCACGGGATGTGCGATCGATGTCACGCCGCCTGAGTTGTGAATCAGCGCGACGGCTTCTTCGATGCGGAAGCGCTCCTTGTCGATGTATGCCGGCTTCCCCGCGCCGATGAGTTTGTCGAATGCCTCCGACACCGATGCGACGTGGCCGCGCTCGACCAGTGCGCGCGCGACGTGCGGGCGCCCGAGCGCGCCGCCGGCCGCGAGCTCTTCGACGCGCTCGACGCTGATGTCATAGCCGAGCTGCTTGAGGCGCGCCACCATGTCATGTCCGCGCCGCTGCCGCGTTGCGCGAAAGCCACGCAATCGTTCCTCGATCCGTTCGTCCGTAGGATCGAATGCGTAGGCGAGGACATGGATGTCGATGCCGTCGTAGATGCAGGAGAGCTCGATCGCAGGAATCAGCGTGACGCCAGCGTCGTCGGCGTGCGACTTGATTTCGAAGTAGGCGGCGGTGTTGTCGTGGTCGCTGATCGCGACGATGCCGAGACCGCGCTCGCGCGCGAGGTCGATCACCTCACGCGGCGAGCGCGTTCCATCGGAGTGATACGTGTGGAGATGAAGATCGGCGTAACGCACGCGCGACTACAGCGACTTCGCAGCTTTCTTCAGCTTGTCGGCAGAGGCCTCGAGTCCGTCCTTCAGCATTTCCTTGGCGGAATCGGCCGCAGCGGCGATCTGCTCTCCGGCCTTCTTCTGCAGCTTCGCGGCGGCCTTCTTCGCTTCCTTGATCTTCGGCTCGGCTGCCTTCGCGACGGCCTTCTTGATCTCTTTGACCTTCGGCGCCACGGCCTTCTTCAGTTCCTTCACCTTGGGAGCTGCCGCTTTCTTGAGATCCTTGACCGTCTTCTTCACGGCCTTCTGTCCATCCTTGACCGCGGCCTTCGCGACCTTCGCGACTTTCTTCTTGATCGCTTTCGCTTTCATTGCTTCTCCTTGTAGTTCAGTGTAGGACAGGCGCCCTCGCCTGTCGATGTGCAGCTGCGCGGGACAGGTGGGGCGCCTGTCCTACACTCACGCCGTCGGCGCTTCTGCAATCGACAAGCCGCTCACGATGTCTGCACAACGCGCGCACAGCTCACCATCGTTCGCGACTTCTTCGCGATAGTGCCAGCATCGTCCGCACTTTTTCCCTCGTGCCTTTGCCATCGTGATGCCGACCTTGCCGAGGCCTTCGATCTCGATTCCATCTGCCGGCGGTTCATGACGCACGTCGACGTGCGACACGATGAAGATCTTGGAGAGATCCATATCGAACGTCGCGTCGGTGGATAGGACGATGTCCGCTTCGAGCGATTGCCCGATCTCGCCCGCTGCGCGCGCCTTCTCCAATACTTTCGTCACTTCTTCGCGCAGGCGGAACACGCGATCCCACGACGCGTCTTCGGCGATCGGCGCATAGAGCGGGAAATCCGTCGCATGCACCGACTTCGCTTTCGCTCCCGGAATCGCTTCGAAGATCTCATCCGCGGTGAACGACATGATCGGCGCCATATACGCCGCGATTCCGCGCAGGATCAGATCCATCGCCGTCTGCGCACTGCGCCGCTTCGGTGAGTCCGGAGCCTCGACGTACATCGTGTCCTTCGAGATGTCGAGGTAGACCTGCGAGAGGTCGACCGTGCAGAGGTCGAGGATGCGGTGATAGACGATGTGGAACTGATATTCCTCGTACGCTTTGCGGCAGCGATCGAACACGCCGATCGCTCGCGCGAGGATCCAGCGATCGATCGGCTCCAGTTCATTCACGTTGACCGCGTTGTGCGCCGGATCGAAGTCGCTGAGATTCGCGAGCAGGTAGCGAGCCGTATTGCGGATCTTGCGATACGAGTCGCCGATCCGCGACAGCAGTTGCGGACCGAACGGGATGTCGGTCGTGTAATCGACTGAGGCGACCCACATCCGCAGGATGTCCGCCCCGCTCTGTTTGATGACGTCCTGTGGCGAGAGCGCATTGCCGCTCGACTTCGACAGCTTTTCCCGCTCTTCGTTCACGATGAAGCCGCATGTGACGACGTTCTTGAACGGCGCGCCGCCTTCGATGCCGGTACCGACGAGCAGTGACGACTGGAACCAGCCGCGATGCTGGTCATGTCCTTCGATGTAAAGCTCAGCAGGCCACGACAGCTCGTCGCGCGTTTTCAATACGGCGATGTGCGAGCAGCCGGAGTCGAACCACACGTCGAGAATGTCGGTCTCGCGGCGGAACTCCGCGGCCCCGCACTTCATGCACTTGTGCCCATTGGGGAGGAAGTCTTTCGGCGCGCGGTCGTACCACGCATCCGCTCCTTCCTTCGCGAAGACCTCGACGACCTTGTCGAAGAGCTCCTGCGACGTCACCGGCTCCGCACATGCATCGCAGTAGAGAACGGTAATCGGCACCCCCCACAGACGCTGGCGCGAGATGCACCAGTCGGGACGATTCTCGACCATGCCCGCGATGCGATCCTCGCCCCATGCGGGGTACCACTTCACCTTGTGGACTTCGTCGAGTGCGCGCGGGCGCAGCCCCTGGTCCATCGCGATGAACCACTGCTCCGTGGCACGGAAGATGATCGGATGCTTGCAGCGCCAGCAGTGCGGATACGAATGCGTGATCTGCTCGTGCGCAATCAGTGCGCCCGTCTCGCGCAGCAACTCGACGATCTTCGGATTCGCTTTGAAGACATGCAGTCCTGCCCACTGTGGAACATCCTGCGTGAACTCGCCGCGGTGGTTCACCGGCGTGTAGATGTCGAGTCCGTAGCGCCGGCCCGTGTTGAAGTCGTCAGCGCCATGTCCCGGCGCCGTGTGCACGAGACCTGTGCCTGCTTCGAGCGTGACGTAGTCGCCGAGGACGAAGATACCTTCGCGCTCGATGAATGGATGGCGGTAGCGGAGGTGCGCGAATGCCGCGCCCTTGAACGTCTTCACGACGCGGTAGTCGTCGCCCCAGCCGGCCTTCGACGTCACGCTCTTCAGCAGTTCTTCGGCGACGATGTAGTTCGTCGCGTCGTGCTCGACGATCACGTATTCGAAGTCGGGCTTCACGGCGATCGCCAGGTTCGCGGGGAGCGTCCATGGCGTCGTCGTCCAGATGATCGCGTAGAGCGGTTTCTCGATCGGCAGATCGAGCTGCTTCACCGAGTCGTCCGTCAGACGGAAACGCACATACACCGACGGTGATGTGTGGTCCTTGTATTCGACCTCCGCTTCGGCCAGCGCGGATTGATCGTAGGTACACCAGTGCACGGGCTTCAGGCCTTTGTAGACCATGCCGGTGCGGATGAAGCGTCCGAGCGCGCCGGCGATCGCCGCTTCGTAGTCGAAGGCCATGGTCGAATACGGACGGAACCAGTCGCCAAGGACGCCGAGGCGCATGAAGTCCTCGCGCTGGATGTCGAGGTACTTCGCGGCGAATTCGCGGCAGGCGCGCCGGACATCGCCCGGGCTCATCTCCTTGATCTTCGAGCCGAGCTCTTTCTGCACGGCGGATTCGATCGGGAGTCCATGACAATCCCAGCCGGGAACGTACGGCGAATCGAAGCCCGCCATCGTCTTCGACTTCACGACGATGTCTTTGAGGATCTTGTTGAGCGCGTGACCGACGTGAATGCGTCCGTTGGCGTAAGGAGGGCCATCATGCAGCACGAACTTCGGGCGGCCGGCCGACTTCTCGCGAATGGCGCGATAGAGATCGATCTCACGCCACGCATCGAGCCGTTTCGGCTCGTTCAGCGGCAGGTTCGCCTTCATCGCGAACGTGGTCTGGGGCAGGTTCAGTGTCTTCTTGTAATCGCTCGATTCGGCCATGGTGGAGGGGGAGTGTACATCCTGAGCGAAGCGAAGGATCAACCAAGGCGCCGCGACAAAGATCCTTCAGGCGTGGAGCCTAAAGGACGCGCAGCGCGGCGCCTTGGTTGACGCTTCGCTTCGCTCAGCGTGACGTGGGATCACATCCCGCCCGCGGTCAGCGCCCTCGGCGCCGTCACGCGCAGCTTCTCGCCCGCATGCAGCTTGTGTCCTTTGCGCAGATCATTGAGATCCATCAGCTCTTCGACGCTGAGGTGATGCTTCTTCGCGATCGAGTAGAGCGTGTCGCCACGGTGTACGGCGTAGTAGATCTCGTCGTTCGCGTGCGAGAGCAGCGTGCCGAGCTCGCGTGCGCGAACGGGCAGGTAGAGCGAAACGCCTTCGTGCGCGCGCTTTGCCGTCGAGAGATGGTTCATCGCGAGGATCGTGTCGACGTCGGTGCCGATCGCGCGCGCGAGGCGCTTCAACGTATCGCCCTGGCGCATCGTGAACGAACAGATCGCGATGCTCTCGTCTTCGTTCTTCACCGTCGCAGCGCGAGCGATGACGGCATCGGCGGACTTCGTGGGGATGCGCACGGTCGAGCGGCCGGGCGGAAGCATTCCGCGGCGGTATTCGGGATTCAGCTCGCGAATCTGCGCTTCGTCGACCTTCGCGATGTTCGCGAGATAACGCAGCGAGACGGGTCCTTCGACTTCGACCGGCTTCGCATCCGCGATGACGGCGGGCCCGAGCCGGAAACCATAGGAGGCCGGATCGGCGGCGATGACGATCGTCGCGTAGAACGTCGGCACGTAGCCGCGCGTTTCTTTCGGCACCGCAGCCTGATCGCCGAGCTGCCCGAACGTGGTCGCGCCGGTGCCCTCCAGCGCGCGCCGCACGCTACCCGGACCCCAGTTGTACGCGGCGAGTGTCCGCGGCCAGTCGTTGAACTGACGATAGAGATCCTTGATGTACTGCGCGGCCGCACGCGTGGAGAGCTCGGGATCCGCGCGCTCGTCCACCCACCAGTCGACGCGCAGTCCGTACTCGCGCGCGGTCTCGGGCATGAATTGCCAAATGCCGTGCGCACCGCTGCGCGAGGTCATCGTTGGCGAGTAACCGCTCTCGATGACAGGCAGATAGGCGATGCCTTTCGGAAGATCGAGATCCGCGAGCGTCTTTTCGATCAGCGCGCGGTACTTGCCTGAGCGTGTCAGGTAGATCTGGATGTCGCCCTTCAGTTCATTCGAGAAGAGCGCGACTGCCGAGCGGATCGAGCGATGATCGGGGACGGGAATCGACTTCACGGCATCGACGTCGACGACGGGAAGATCGGCCGGCTTCGATTCGTGTGCGAGGATCTGCGCATAGACCTCGTCGTAGTCGCGCTTCGCGCTGTCGAAATCCGCGTGGATGTTGCTCGCGGGAACGATGGGGACAGGCTTTGGCTCAGGAGGCGGAGCGGTGGCGCACGCGACCGATAACAGCGTCGCCGACAGCACATAGCCGCGCAACAGCTTCATCCGCACCCCCACTCACCTGAACCGTTTCTGGCCTACGAGATCTTGAGATCGACCGATAAAGACTGAACCGCCTCGCTGACCTCGATCGACTGCGCCTCGGTCTGCATGGTTCCGTCTTCCGATTCAAAGGATACCGTAACTCGCACGGTGCGGGTGCGGGTGAGGATGCCTGGAGCGGCCTGCATCGTAATCGCGCGGCGCAGGTCGCGGGAGGGAGCCTCTTTCGGTTTGGTGGCCGCGGCGGTTGCGAGGGCGAGCAGCGACGGCTCTTTCTTCGGCGGCGGCGCTGCTTTCGGTGTGGTCGCCTTCTTTCGCAGCGAGTCGAGCTCCGCCATGATGTCGACGGAAGAGCGCACCTTCACGTGTTTCACTTCCGCGGCAGGCTTCGCCGGCTTGTCGGTCTGACTGAAGTCGATCTCCGGCTCCGTTGCCTTTACGGGCGCCGGTGCGGGTGGCGGCGGCGGTGGTGCAACCATTGGAGGTGCAACCTGTTCCGGCTCCGGCACATCGAAGGGAGCTTCGGCGATGGGGGCGCTGGAGATGATGTCCGCCGCGACGTCTGCCGTGCGTCCCAGCGGAGAGTCGGTGAAGACTTCATCCGCGGCGCTGATCGTTTCGACCTCAGGTTCGGGTTCAGCGACCGGAGGTGCAGCGATTGGTTGGGCGACGATCTCGGGTGCGATGGTGGCGGCGATGGTTGCGCCGGGATTGAAGGCCGGCATCTTCGCCGTGGCCAGTGGCGGCGGCGCAGGTGCAGCGGGTGGTTGGGCTGCCGGAGGAAGTGCGACCGATCCCGCGACGGTGCGGTTCGGGCTGGCGTCGTCGCTGCGAACGCGGAACGCTCCCGTGTCGCGCTTGGAGGGTTTCTGATCCTCGGCGCCCGTCATACGGCGGCGCAGCGTGCGCAGCGTGGACTTCGAGATCATCTTGAGAGTCTCGAAGACGCCGTCGCCTTTCGCGGCGATCGCTTCGCACCATTCGTACTTCCGCTCCGGATCGAGCGTGTTGAGCAGTGTGTCGACCGTGGCGATGTTCGGCAGATCGCGCTTGTTCAGCTGGAGGACCAGTGGCACTTCATCGACGGAAACGCCGATCTCGCCGAGGTTTTCTCTGAGGTTCTTGAAGGACTCGACGTTGGCGTCGAGCATCGCGGTCTGCGAGTCGGCGACGAAGACTACGCCGTCGACGCCTTTCAGCACGAGCTTGCGCGTCGTGTTGTAGAAGACCTGACCGGGGATCGTATAGAGCTGGAGGCGCGTCTTGAACCCGCCGATCACGCCGACGTCGATCGGAAGAAGATCGAAGAAGAGCGTGCGGTCCGTCTCGGTCTCGAGGCTGACCATCTCACCGCGGCTTTGCGGCGAGGTCTTCGAATAGATGTGGTGCAGATTGGTGGTCTTACCGCACAGGCCGGGACCGTAATAGACGATCTTCGCAGCCATCTGCATCGTTGCGTAGTTGAAGAAGACCATCGATCTCTATGACTCCCAGTTCAAAGGGCCATCGATCGTAGCATCCGCTACTCAGCGGGGGCAAGGCGCGTTCTGGTGATGTGCTTTGCCAGAAGTTCGTATACGGCTTCGAGTTGCGGGTCGAATGCGAGCGCGGCCATATGCCGTTCGAGCGTCTTTGAATCGCCGCGTGCCGCGGGTCCGGTGAATCGATCGGCGCCTTCGTGCAGGCTCCAGTTGCGGATTGCCGACTCGGCGAGCGCGACGAGATCAGGACGCACGCCCTCGATGCCCGCGCGGAGCATGAGCTGCTCTGCGAGGTCGAGCACCGCGGCGACATAGTTCGATCCGAACACCGCGGCGGCGTGGTAGAGCGCCTTCTGCTTCGGATCGACGACGGCGAAGCGTGCGCCGATCGTCGCGGCGACATTCGCGGCGACCTCCTGCTGGTTTCCCTCGAACACGAGCAGCGAATCGGAAAGATCGGAGGGCGAACCGACCGGTGGCAGCGCCCGCAGCGGATGAAGCGAGAAGCCGCCGCGAACCGCGGTCAGCGCACCGCTCGCATGAAAGATGATTGCATTCGTGTCGGGGATCTTGTCTGCGACCTCTTCGATGGCACCATCGCTGACGGCGAGCAACAGAAGATCGGTGTGATCGGCGAGCTCCGCGAGATTGCGGCGCGGAGTCTCGAGGAGATCCGCGATCCTGCTTTGCGACTCGTTGCGAAGCCAGACGCCGGCAATCGGCCAGCCGATTCTTCGCCATGCGGTTCCGAAAGCCCATGCGGCGCGACCGCCGCCCGCGATTCCAAGTCGCATAATGGTGCCGTGCGTTACATCGCCATTGTCGCATTCCTCGCCGGCGTCGCGGCAAGTGCCGCTCCGCCTACCACGTGCGGACGAACCGATTCCTACTCGAAGGCGCTATGCGCGTATCAGCATCGCGACTTCGTGGGAGCCGAGGCACTGCTGACGGCGCTGGTGGAGAAGAATGAGGAGGATCCGCAGACGCTGCGCGCGCTCTATTTCCTGGCGAGGGCGGAGATGAAGCTCGGCCGGTACGATGAAGCGTGAACGCAC
>CAZKID010000085.1:0-15338 GCA_964552405.1 uncultured Thermoanaerobaculia bacterium | reverse complement strand
GTACCGCTTGGCACCGGATCCGCCGGCAATGTTGGATCCGCCCCGCGGGAAACGGATTCGGTTACACGGGCGGGGCGATGTGCGCCGCGAGCACTCGTTCCGATGGAGTGAACAACAACTGCGCAGCCATGTACATTCATTGTACAGCTCAGTAGCACTGGCTCTTCGCAAGTCGTTGAAAACACGTGAAGCTTCGTTTGGCAGCGCCCTCGCGGTGAGGGACCGGCGTGGAGGTCGTCATGAAACGGTTGGTCATCATCTCGCTGCTGCTCGCGACTACCCGGCTCTTCGCAGCCGGCACCCTCACCCCGCAAAACGCCGGCAGCGCCCCGATCCAGATCCGCGAACATCTCGTCGATGTCGTCATCGACAACGGCTTCGCGCGCACGGAAGTCACACAGACATTTTTCAATCCGAACGCGGCGAACGTGGAAGCGATCTACAGCTTTCCCGTCCCGCAGAGCGCGAGCCTCTCCGAGATCACGATCTGGAATGGCGATCGCGTCCTGAACGGCGAGGTCATCGACGCGAACGACGCTTCCAAGGTCTACACCGAAGAACGCGATTCCGGGAACGACGCAGGCCTCGGCCAATGCTCCTGCACGAAGAAGAAGGATGAGGTCGAGTACGCGTCCTACAAATTCTCCATCGCGAATGTGCGCGCTCAGAGCGAGACGAAGATCCGCTTCGTCTACTACCAGCCGCTGAAAATCGAAGGCGGCTTCGGACGCTACGTCTATCCACTCGCGGAAGGCGGCACGGACGATTCGCCCAGCACGTTCTGGACGCGCAACACGCAAGTCGAGAAGCGCCTCGCCATCAGCGTCGAGCTGCGCTCGGGATGGCCCGTCGATCAGGTGCAGGCACAAGGCGCGGAGAACGACGCGAAGATCACGAAGCTCGATGCCGGCCATTACAAGGTCGCGATCGATCGCACGAGCGGCGACCTCACGCACGACTTCGTTTTCTACTACCGGCTCGCGGAAAACCTCCCTGGCCGGGTCGAGCTGATGACCTACAAGCCGAACGCGAATGAACCGGGAACCTTCATGCTGACCCTCACTCCCGGCAGCGACCTGGGACGCATCGGCGAGAGCGCACCACAATCTGCAACGCCGAACGATGGGGCGATGACCTACAACGAGACGATGACGGTGAGCGCAACGGCGGGCGCCGATTACGTCTTCGTCCTCGACGTCTCCGGCAGCATGTCGACCAAGCTCGCGACGCTGGCACGCGGCGTCAAGCAGGCGCTCTCGCAATTCAAGACCGGCGATCGCTTCCGCATCATCACGTTCAACGAGAGCGCCTCGGAATTGACGAACGGCTTCGTCGATGCGAACGCCGTCTCGATCGAAGAATGGTCTAACCGAGTGATGCAGCTGCGTACCGGCAGCGGCACGAACGTCTACGCGGGACTCAAGGCCGGACTCGATGCCGTCGAAGCCGATCGCGCCTGCAGCGTCCTGCTCATCACCGACGGCGTGGCGAACGAAGGCATCGTCGATCCCCCCTCGTTCTACAAGCTGCTGAAGAACTACGACGTTCGCGTGTTCGGCTTCCTCATGGGGAATCAGGGCAACTGGCCGCTCATGCGTCTCATCACCGAGACGAGCGGCGGCTTCTACGATCAGGGCTCGAACGACGGCGACATCGGCGGTGCGATTCTCCTCGCGAAATCGAAAATCGTCAGCGAGGCGATTCACGACGTGAAGCTCCCGATCGACGGCGTCAGGACCGAGGAGGCAACGACGAAGCCGATCACGAAGCTGTATCGCGGACAACAGCTCGTCATCTTCGGCCGCTACGACAAAGGTGGTCCGGCCAGGGTGAAGCTCGCCGCGAAGATGACCGGTCCCGATGAGACCTACGACACGACGTTCGATTTCCCCGAAGTGAGCAGGGAGTATCCGGAGCTCGAGAGACTGTGGGCCATGGAGCGCGTCGAGAACGCGATCATGAACGAGACGATCGGAATCGTTCCGGCAAAGGAGGCGGAACAGGCGATCCGCGATCTCGGCGTGAAGTACCAGCTCGTCACCGACTACACGTCCATGGTCGTGTTGTCCGACGGCGACTTCGCGAAGCGCGGCATCGCGCGGTCGAATCGCGATCGCACGGCAATCGAGCGCACCGCTCAGGCCTCGCGCATGAGCGCGGCGCCGCAGAGCGCGCGCGTCGATCAGAGCCGTCCGATGTTCAATGGGCATGCGCATGCCACGCGCGGCGGCGGCGCGATCGATCCGATCAACGCGCTGTTGATCGCGATCGGCGCATTCGCGGTGATCAAAGCTGCGAGTCAGCGTAGTTAAATGCGAACCCCTCATCCGCCCCTTCGGGGCACCTTCTCCCCTCTCGGAGGGGAGAAGGCACTACCGCTCGTCCTTTTCACGCTCACGCTCGCCGCCGCGCTGATACCCGGCTCCGCGTTGGAGCTGCAGCGCGGCGGCGCGCTGTGGCGCATCGTCACCTGTCACTTCACACATTTCACGTATGAGCAGCTCGCCTGGGACGCGCTCACGTTTCTTCTTCTCGGCACACTCTGTGCGCGTCGCAACCTCGCGTTCCAGGCGACGCTGTTCGCCAGCGTCGTGGCCGTGCCGCTGGCAGTGCTCGCGTTCGCGCCGTCGATCGCGACCTATCGCGGATTGTCGGGAATCGACAGCGCGCTCTTCGCACTGCTCGTGTTTTCGTCGCGCAACCGGATCGCGATCGTTTGCATTGCGTTGTTCGCAGCAAAGACGCTCTTCGAGATCGCAACCGGCAGCGCAGTGTTTGCGAGTGGTGACTTCATCGCCGTGCCAGTCGCGCATATTGCGGGGGCGATCGTGGGAGCAGTAGCGTCTACACTTCCCTCATGCGCCTGTTCGCGGCTGCCGCGACGACTGTGCTCGCGACACTGCTTCTCGCCTCGTCCGCAGGGCGCACACTCGAGAATCCGACACGCGATCTCGCACTGAGGCTGCTCCCATCGCGTCCCGCAGCACACACGATCATCATCGCGATCGACGAGCCGTCTCTCGCGACGATCGGCCGCTGGCCGTGGTCGCGTGCAACGCTCGCATCGCTCATCGAGCGCGCGGCGGATGCCGGCGCGCGCGCCGTCGTGCTCGACATCCTTCTTCCTGAAGCAGGGCCTGGCGACGACGCGCTCGCAAACGCAACGAAGCGCCTGCCCGTCTTCGGCGTTTCCGTTCTCGATGAGCAAGGTCACTGGCTCACGCCCTCGCCATCACTAGGCAGCGATCTCATCGCCGCGCACGGTAACTTCGAGATCGATCACGACGGCATGATCCGCCGCTTCGCGGCGACGAAGCAGAGTCACGATCGCGCGCTGACCGCGATTCCGTTCGAGGCCGCGTCGATCATCACCGGAGCGCCGGTGCCTGTCGGCACATCGATCGCGCCCGCGTTTCGCACGCATCCGAAGGACATCCCGCGCCTCAGCAGCGTGGAAGCACAGGCGCCCCGCCGGATTTCTCCGATGGCCGGCAAGCTCGTCTTCATCGGCCCCACCGCGTTCGCGCTCGGCGACCGCGTGCTGACGCCGGTCTCCGGCCGCATGCCCGATCCCGGCGTCACGGTGCACGCGGCGGCGACCGAGTCGGTGATTCGCGGCGAAGCGATCCGCGACGTTTCCCCGCTCGTCTCCGGCCTCATCGCAGGAGTCGCCGTCTGGTGCATCACGCGCTGGCGCTGGGCCTCGCCGCTCATCGCGCTCCTCGTCATCGGCGGCGGGCTGCTTCTCCTCGGCACCGCAACTGTTGCCGTTCCGTTTGCGACCTTGCTGATTTGCACGCTCGCCGCGGCGGCAACCGTCGAGACAATGAGGATGATGCGCGCACTCCGTCAATCGCGCGTTGCGGTCACGCGGCTCGAAGCATCGCGCGGACTCCTTGCGCACGAGCTGAAGACTCCGCTCGCATCGATGTCGAATCTCACGCAACTCCTCACCGCATTCGAGCTCACCGATGCGGAGCGCCGCCGCGTGACGACGCTGTTGCAGACCGAGGCGGGAAAGCTGCAGTCGATGGTTAACGTGCTGCTGGATCTGGAGCGGCTTCCGCAGCGCGACTTTGCCTCATCCACTTCGATGTTGAATCTTGCCGAGCTCGTTGCCTTGCGCGTCGAATTCCTTTCGGCCGCCGGGCCGGACGCCCAGCGACTGCGGGCGGGACGCCCGCTCTCCGAGCTCCTCGTACGCGGGGACAGTGCATTGCTCGAGCGCGTCATCGACAATCTGGTCAGCAACGCGTTGAAATACACGCGCGGCGAGGTCGTCGTCAGCGTGCGACAGATTGACGACGCGGCCGCGATCGAAGTCGAAGACCGCGGTCCGGGCATCGCCGCCGCTGATCGCGAGCGTATCTTCCAACGCTTCTTCCGCGGCGCCACCGCGGCCGGCACTCAAGGCCTCGGCCTCGGACTCTCCTTCGTGACGGAAGTCGCCCGCTGGCATGGAGGGAGCGTCACGATGGAAGATGTCGCAAACGGAGGAACGCGGTTTCGCGTCACATTGCCCATGAAGGGAGCTGGTGAATGGCCACAGTCGTCGTAGTCGATGACGACGCCGGGATCCGTGAGAGCGCCGCGCTGGCGCTCCAGAAGGCCGGCCATCGCGTGCATCAGGCGGGCGATGCGGCATCCGCGCTTCAGCTCTTGAAAGGCCATCGCGTCGATGTCGTCGTCAGCGACATCTACATGCCGGGCGGCGACGGTCTCTCGCTGCTGCAAGCCATCAGCGAGCGCAAGGATCCACCGCGCGTGATTCTGATGACGGCGCGCGGCAGCATCGAGACCACAGCGGTCGCCCAACGCAGCGGTGCATTCGACTACCTCGCGAAGCCGTTCAACCTTTCCGATCTCATCGCGAGCGTCGCCTCCGCGGTGAAGAAGCGCGAGCCGGAGGCCGCGCAGTTCGAGCCCGCCGTTCCGTCGCGCATCATCGGGTCGCATCCGTCGATGATCGAGATGTACAAGGCGATCGCGCGCGTTGCTCCGCTTCCCATCCCCATCCTCATCCTCGGCGAGAGCGGAAGCGGCAAGGAGCTCGTGGCGCAGTCGATTCACGATCTCAGTCCGCGTGCGAGCGGGCCGTTCATCGCGATCAACTGCGGCGCGATCCCCGACACGTTGCTGGAGAACGAGCTGTTCGGATCGACGCGCGGCGCGTTCACCGACGCGCGTGGCGAACGCCGCGGCGCGCTCTCGCGCGCGGATGGCGGCACGCTGTTTCTGGACGAGATCGGCGACATCTCGCCGTCCTTTCAGGTGAAGCTGCTGCGCTTTCTACAGGACGGCGTCGTCACACCGCTCGGCGCCGACAAGAGCCATCGCGCCGACGTGCGCGTGATCGCCGCGACGCATCGCGACATCAAGTCGCTCATCGCGGATGGGAAATTCCGCGAGGATCTTTACTATCGCCTCGCCGGCTACGAGATCGCGGTGCCGCCGCTGCGCAAACGGCTATCCGACCTTCCTCTGCTCGTCGAATTCTTCCGGCAGCGCGTCGCGAAGGAGATGCGGCGCGAGAGCATCGCTGGTCCGTCGCAGGCGCTGCTCGATGTGCTCGCCGAACATGGGTGGCCGGGCAATGTGCGCGAGCTCGAGCAGGTGGTGCGACGCATCGTCATCGACTCGCAAGCGCTGACCGATCCCGATGCGGCGCGCGCCGCGATTCGCGGAATCGATGTCGCACGGCCTCTGACCGATGACGTCGCAGAGGAGAACGAATCCGCGGAGGATCTCGTCTCACTCGATGAAGCGGAACGCCGTCACATCATCGCGGTGCTGCAGGCGACGGCGGGGAATCAGACGCAGGCCGCGTTCATACTGGGAATCGAACGGAAGACACTCGCCCGGAAACTCAAGCGTCTTGCGATTCCCGTCGAGAAGGATTGAGGAAACCATGAAGAGATTCGCCGCCTGTTTGTTCGTGCTGTGCGCGACATCGTGGGCACAGCAGCCGGAACCGATCGCCTACCGCTTCGATGAAGTGAAGCGAACCGTCACCGTGACGAACGCGAAGGAGAAGCGCCGCGTCGACAAAGGCGCCGCGGCGGTGAGCGGCGAAAAGGTCGAGACAGGATGGTTCTCCTACGCCCTCATCGGCGCCGATCACTATCGCGCGAAGTTCGAGGTGTACGGCTCGACGACGGTGGTGCTCGCCGAAGGAACGCCCGGCGTGATTCTCTCCGTCGAGCGCGGACGCATTCACGCGATCTTCGACAAGATCACCGGCAATGAGCCGCGCATCGTGAAGACACCCGGCGCGCTGCTCGCCGTTCGCGGAACCCAGTACTCGGTCAACGTGGAGAACAGCGGCGCGACGACACTCGATGTGTTCGAAGGAACGGTCGAAGTGCAATCGCCGCTGCAACGCGAGCCGTTCATGGTGCACGCCGGACAGGAATCGGTGTTCAGCCGCCGCGAGCCGCCGATGTCGCGCGAGATGCCGAAGGGACGGCAGCCGGATGGACGCGACGGACAACGGCAGGAGCAACCGCCGCAGCAGCCGGATGGACACCGCGAGCACGGCGGAAATCCGGGACCAGGATCGCCGCCGCCGATGCAGCCGCCGATGCAGGGTGGAAGCGGGCGGCCGCCGCGGCCGTAAGGGAAACGAAACGCGAAATGCCGAACGCTAGTTCCTTCTCCCCTCCGCGAGGGGAGAAGGTGCGCGGAGCGCGGATGAGGGGTCCGGGCCTCATACGACCCCCTCATCCGCCCTTCGGGCACCTTCTCCCCGTGCGCGGGGGAGAAGGGACTATCCAGGCTCCGTTCCCACCTGACGCAATCGAAATCCTTTTCGCCCCACCCACCCGCGTCATTTTGACCCGCACCTTCGCACCGTCTAGAGAGAGCGCGACATGGCACCTCGCTTGTCTTAGTGACAACGCAAGGAGAAACACAAACCATGAAACGCGTACTCTTTTTCACTCTCGTTCTTTCGATGCTCACCGGCGCTGCGTTGGCCGAGGGGGGACATGGCGGTCCGGGTGGTCCGGGGGGACCGGGGGGGCCGGGCGGACCGGGATTCGGCGGTCCTGCGATCATCACCTCTGACGGTACGGTCTACGTCACGAAGGCTTCCGCGACCTCTGGCTCCGTCGATGTCGTTGCCATTCGTTCGACCGGCGCGACCGCGTGGACCGTAACGATCGCCAACGGTGGACACCTCTTCCTCTCGAACAGCAATCTGATCACCGTCGCCGACACGAAGAACACGGATGGCTCGTTCACATCGACGATCACCGCATACGCGGCGGCAACCGGCACGCAGGCATGGACGCTCACGCAGGCGGGCCGAGTCGAGCCCGCGGGCTCGTTCTCGGGTGGCACGTACTTCAACGTCATCGTTCCGCCGGCGACGCAGGGAGGCACGCCCGCGCGCTCGCTCATCGCGGTCAGCAACAGCGGCGCACTTCTGTGGTCGGTCTCGCTGTAATCGTTCAACGGTTGAGCGGCGGCTCCGGCTCCGGCCGCCGCTCACCATTCGCATCGGAGGTTCGCAATGGCACCCTTGATCTTTACTCCACGCTGTCACGTCTGCCGCGAGCCGGCATCGGTCATCGAGCATGGGAACTACTACTGCGGCACATGCTTTCTGGAGCACACGCGGCGCGAAGCCGGCGCCGCAGTTGCGCAACGTGATGCATCAGTGAGCGACTCTCGTCTTCGCTCGGGATGACGAAGCCACCGCAGATCGTTTTCATTTCTAATTCTGCATTTTGCATTCTGCATTCTGCATTTCGCTTTTCACTCCCTCAGTCTCCTCGCAAATCTGTTACCTTGATGTCCCCCCATGATCGGCAGCCGGCTGGCGGATCGATATGAGCTTCTTCGGGAGCTCGGCCGCGGTGGCATGGGCGCTGTGTATCTCGCCCACGACCCGCGGCTCGACCGCAATGTCGCGGTCAAAGTCATTCCGCAGGAGCTCCTCACCAGCGACACAGAAGAGCGCTTTCGCCGTGAAGCGCGGCTGATCGCGAAGCTCGATCATCCCGGCATCGTCGTCGCGTACGACGTCGGGATCGACCCCGGCGCGCTCTTCCTCGTCATGCCCTATGTGGAGGGGAAGCATCTGCGCGAATTCGTGCGCGAGGGGGCGACGTTCGCGGAGATCGTTGACATCGCGCGGCAAGTCGCGGAGGCGCTCGACTACAGCCACACGCGCGGGATCGTGCATCGCGATGTGAAGCCGGAGAACATCCTGGTCACGCGCGAGGGCGATTCGCTGCGGGTGCGGCTCACCGACTTCGGCATCGCGCTCGCCTCGTTCGAGCGGCGCGTCACGAATCCCGGCTCGCTGGTCGGCACCATCGCGTATCTCAGTCCCGAACAACTGCGCGGCGGGGTCGTCACGACACAGTCCGACGTTTTCGCGTTCGGCGCCGTGCTCTACGAGTGCATCGCCGGCGAGCCGCCCTTCGGCTCGGAAATGCCGGTCGCGCTTTATCGCATCAGTCACGAACGTCCCGACCCGCTGCGCCTGCGCTCGCCGCACGTCGATGAAGCGCTCGACAGCATCGTGATGCGCTGTCTCGAGAAAGACCCGGCGAATCGCCCACGCATGATGAGCGAGATCGCGAGCACACTCTCCACCTACGCGCACACGATGCGCGAAGAGGGGCGTGGCAGCGCCGTCGTCACGGTGCCGCGCCGCGGTCATTCGGTTCGCGTCACGCATGCGCCGCTCGTCGGACGCGCGCACGAGATGGCCCAACTCGAAGCTGCACTCGGCGCCGCACTGAATGGCGAAGCACAGTTCATCGCGATCGCAGGAGAAGAAGGCGTCGGCAAGTCACGCCTGATTCAGGAGCTCGAGCAGCGGGTGCATCAGCGCGGGATCGCGATCTTCCATGCGCGCATGCACGGCTTCGACTCCGCCTTTCCGTATCAGGGGTTCGGCAACATCATCCAGGAGTATCTCCGCTCGCCGTCGAACACTCACTCGACCGGGGGCAGCGACTTTTCCGATCTCGCGGCGGATCTCGTCGACATCCTTCCGCCGCTCACAGAGCTGCTCGAGATGCGCTATCCGCAGATCGCGCAGCGGCGTCTCGAGCGTCACCGCGTCGACGAGCGCACCTACATCTTCGAAGTCCTGGCCAAGGCGCTGATCCGCATTGCGTGCGGCAAGCCGATGGTGCTGATGTTCGACGATCTGCACAGCGTCGACGCGACGATCGACGCGCTGCAGTACGTCATCCGCCGGCTCGATCACACGCCGACGCTTTTCGTCGCGGCCTACCGCACGACCGCGGTCGATCGCGGGCACCCGCTCAATGCGATGCTCGGTTCGTTCCGCACCGATCCGCGCTTCACGACACTGCACGTCGCCCCGCTTCCCGCCACCGATCACCGCGCACTGATCACGCAGATCCTCGGCGGGCAGCCGATCGACGAGCGCCTCGCCGACAAGCTCTTTCAGGCGACCGAAGGGAATCCGCATTTCGCGATCGAGCTCGTTCGCTCGCTCATCGACAGCGATGCGATCGCGCCCGCCAACACGGGCGGCTGGCGTTTCACCACCGACCGCGGCATCGCCGCCGACATTCTTCCGGCGACGATCAAGGAAGCGATCGAAGAGCGCATCGAGCGGCTCCCGGAGAATCTCCGCGACTTTCTCCTCACCGCCTCGATCCTCGGCAAGACATTCGACTCGCGCGAGCTCGAGCTGCTCGTGGATGACACGAACGACTTCGACAACATGCTCGATCGGCTGACGTCGCTGCGAATGATCGACGAGCTGCCCGACTCGCGCGGAGAGCGATTCACGTTCTCCAGCGGTCTGCTCTGCGACGTTCTTTATTCGCGGCTCTCGCCGCGACGGCGGCGAATCCTGCACCGGCGCTTCGCCGAGCGGCTCGAGCAGCAGGGTGCGGTGCGCGCGGAAGTCGTCGCGAAACTCCTGCATCACTACTACGAAGCCGACGAATCCGAACGAGTCGTGCACTACGGGCTGGCGATGGCGAAGTCCGCGCTCACCGCATTCAGCGCCGATGACGCGGTGAAGGCGACACGTATGGTGCTCACCGCGCTGCAGGACACCGGCTACACGGCGGAGACGAGCACGGCGGAGGTGCATCTCCTGGCGGCGGAGGCGCACCGCATCGCCGGCAATCCAACTGCCGCCTTGCGGTCGCTCGACACCGCGGCGGAAGAGTTCACGACGTCGCGCCTGAACGAGCGGCTGCTCGTCGCGTCGGTCATGGCGGCGCAGATCGCATGGGAGAGCCGCCACTTCGACGACGCGCGCAAGTGGGTGCATCGCGGCCTGATGGCCGCAGGCCCCGAGTCCGTCGCCAACGAGACACTCGATCTCCTCGGCATCGGCGCAACGCTCGCGAATCTTCGCGCCGACTACGCGACAGCCAAGGACTACCTCGATCGCGCCACGCGGATTCGCGGGCAACGCATGCGGCCGACGGCAGCGCGCACGAAGGGCGGCACGATCAACGTCGCGATGCTTCCGCCGGTCATGCCACGCCATCCGATCGATCTCGAGATCGAAGAGATGTCGGAGATCTATACGACCGTGTTCGAGCCGCTGACCACGGTCGATCGCGAAGGGAATGTCGTGCCGCTGGCGTGCGATCGCTGGGATCTGCTCGACGACGGCCGGCGCTTCCGCTTCACGCTCCATCCGCGGCTGACGAAATCGGACGGTACGCGCGTCACTGCCGCGGACATCAAACGCGCATTCGATTTCGCGATCCTGCAGAGCCGCGGCGAACTCCCTGCAGCGCTCGCGAAGACGCGGACGATCATCGCGGAGTCAGAGCAAGTGCTCCTCTTCGAGCTCGAGGAGCCGTGCCCGATCCTTCCCGTCCTCCTTGGCACACCACGGACTGCAATCGCATTCCCTCAGGACGACGGACGCCTTCTCGGCACTGGTCCATTCCAGATTCTCGAGATCGCACCCGACTACGTGCTGGTCGAGCGCAATCCGAACTATTGGCGCGGCGCACCGGCACTCGCCGATCGCCTTCGCTTCTTCACAGGAGTGAGCGCGAGCGACATGGCAGCGGGACTTCGCTCCGGTCAGTTCGACATCGTGCGCGATCTTCTGCCGCAGGACTTCGACGCGATCCTGCGCGATCGCAGACTCAACGTTTCGGTCGCCGAGATGGCGAAGAAGAACATCTACGCAATCGCGTTCAACATCAACGGTCCGCTCGCGAACGATCTCGAGCTGCGGCGCATGCTGGCAGGCGCGGTGAACGCACGCGATCTCGTGCAGCGGACGATCGGCCGTTTCGCGCAACCTGCCGAGGGGATTTTCCCGCCGGGCATCCTGGGCCACGACCCCGGAAGACGTGGGGTGCGAACGCCTCGTCCACACGTCGCGGAAGGCACACCAAGGGTGCAAATCACCGCCTCGGTGCATCCAGTCGTCCAGGACCGCTACCGCGCGTTCCTGAATCGTCTCCTCGAAACCTGGCAATCGCTCGGCGTCGAAGTCCGCATCGGCACGGCGACGATGTCCGAGTTCGTGGAGAGCTGGAGGAACAACACACCGTTCGATCTGATCATCGGCCGCTGGAACGCGGACTACGACGACCCCGACACGTTCGCATCGGGACTGCTGCACTCGCGCTTCGGCGCCTGGCGCAACTATAGCTGCAACGCCGAGTTAGACCTCCTGATCGAACGGGCAGCAGCAGAGCGGTCGCCGGCCGCGCGCTCCCGCGCCTACGATGCGTTCGAGCAGAAGCTCTCCAGCGAGGCACTCTTCGTCCCGCTGTTTCACGAGATCGACTATCGCGTTGCGTCGTCTCACATCCGCGATCTCCAACTGCGTCCCGCGCGGCCTTACGTGAACTACTCCGAGCTGTCGAAAGACACGATCGCTGCGCCTGGCGAAGGCGCGGTCCAGTCGCGCGAGGGAGGGACGCTCCTGATTCCGATGACGGCGGAGCTCTGGAGCCTCGATCCGTCGCTCGTCTCGACGGTCACGCAACTGGAAGTCATCCCGAATATTTTCGAGACGCTGACGAAACATTCAGAAGGAGCGGGGATCACGCCGTGGCTGGCCGAGGAGTTCCATGCGGACGATCAGGGAACACGGTTCTACTTCCGCCTCCGCGACAACGTCCGCTTCCACGACGGGCGCAAGCTCACGTCGCGCGATGTCCGTTTCACCTTCGAGCGATTGCTTCGCAATCAGGAAAGCGAGAGCCGCTGGCTGCTTTCTCCGATTCGCGGCGCGAACGAGTTGATCGAAGGCACCGCGCGCGAGCTCAGCGGATTCCGAATCCGCAGTGCGACGGAGTTCTACGTCGAGCTCGAGCAGCCGCTGTCGTTCTTCCCGGCGCTCGTCGCCTACGAGGCAGCGTCGATCGTACCGGAAGGGACGGAGTTCCATGCCGATCCGCGCATGCTGTCGGGGACCGGGCCGTTCCGCGTCGCGGCGTTCGATCCCGGCAAGCATGTCGAGCTCGAAGCGAATCGCGCGTATTGGATCCAGGGCATCCCGAAGACGAGCGGGCTCACGTTCCTCTTCGGCATCTCACCGCAACAGATCGCGGCGGGCTTTCGCGGCGGCAAGTATTCGCTGGTGTGGGATCTCCTGCCGGAGGACGTCGAGAGTCTGCGCCGCGACAATCGCTTCGCAGCAACCTACCGGCAGACGCCGCTGCTCTCCACCGGGCTGTTGCTGTTCAACCTTCACAAGCCGCCGTTCGATGACGAGGCGCTGCGGCGAAGGCTCGCGCGATCGATCGACGTCGACTCGCTCATCCCGCGTCACCTCGGCCGTCTCGGTGTCCCGGCCCACGGCTTGATTCCGCCGGGACTGCTCGGTTACGAGTCGCACGTCAACGAGTTCGTCGAGACGACTCAGGTGATCGACCGCGCATTTCACGCATCCGTCATGCTGCACACCTTGTACGAAGGAACCTACTCGGGACTCGCGAAGGATGTGCTGAACACGTTCGCTGCGATGGGCCTGCAGGTGGAGGTCGCCGCGGGCCGCGCGGAGTTCCTTCGTGCGAACGCAACGGAGAGCGCGGACATGTTCTTCGGCCGCTGGGTCGCCGACTATCCCGATACGGACGGCTTCGTCTACACGCTGCTGCACACGCACTCGCAGTACGGCCGCATTTCGGGAACACCGGAGGCCGACGCGCTGATGGAACGAGCGCGCATCGAGACCGATCCGCGCACGCGGCACAACATCTATCGCGAGCTCGATGCCGTGATCGCGCGCCACGCGCTCGTCCTGCCGCTCTTCCACGAACAGGCGTATCGCTTCGCGCATCCCGACCTCGGCGGCATCGAGGTACACCTCTCACCGCCGATCGTGCCGTACGAAAAACTGTTCGCGCGATAGTCCTGGCTTGACGCCGCGGATATCACCAAGTACAGTGCGCGCGCTTTCCCGCTCATCGAGATCCTTCGCGTTGCTCCCAAGCGCCCTGCCCTATTGTTAACGGACCTAAAAACAACCTCTCTCCAGACTCGCTTCAGTATCCGCGCCAGCCGGGGAGGATCTCGATGAGCTTTTGGGTGTAGCGACTTCGCGGCGCGATTTCGAAACGATCGCGGCGATCATCGTTGAAAGCTGCCGCGCACACGTTCGGCGAATTCCGTGCGGCGCACATTGTCGGGTGTTCCTTCGATCGGCAAATGCACGGTGAAGGTCGAACCGACGCCGCGCTGCGAGACCACCTCGATCCTGCCGCCGAGGATCTCGACGAAACTCTTCGCGAGAGAGAGGCCGAGACCGGTGCCCTGTTTGCCGAACTTTCGGCCTTCGTCGGTCTGATGGAAGTGATCGAAGATCTTCGTGATCTCCGAGTCGCTGATCCCGATGCCTTTGTCGCTCACGACGAGACTGACCGACGTGCGGCCCAGCGGCGACACTTCCGCCGGCATCTGATGCGCGGTGAGTGTCACGATCGAGCCTGCCGGCGAGAACTTCACGGCATTCGAAAGAAGATTGAAGAGGATCTGCTTGAGCCGCGATTCGTCGAGGCAGGCGGTCGAGATCTGCGGATCGATCGACGTGACGATCGTGATCTGCGACTCCGCCGCGGCTCCCTTCATCACGCGCTCGACCGATGTGATCGTCTCCCGCAGATCGAAGGTCTCGAAGTTCACGCGCAGCTTGCCTGCCTCGATCTTCGACAGATCGAGAATGTCGTTGATCAGATTGAGCAAATAGGAGCCCGCCGTGTTGATGTTCTCGAGGAACCGGTAGAAGCGCGGCTCGAGCGAGCCCTTCGCCACCTTCAACAAAATCGCAGAGAAGCCGATGATCGAGTTCAGCGGCGTGCGGAGCTCATGCGACATGTTCGCCAGGAACTGGCTCTTCGAGCGATCCGCCGCGACGAGCCGCACATTTGTCTCGCGCAGTTCCGAGGTTCGATCGGCGACGCGCTGCTCGAGAGCAAACGTGAGCCCCTCCAGATCCTGGTAGAGCCGCGCGTTGGCCAATGCGATCGCCGCCTGATTCGCAATTGCGGTGACCAGCACGACGTCGTCGCCCGTGAACTGATTCTTCTGATAGCTCTGCACGATGATTGCGCCGACGACGTGATTGCGCGCGATCATCGGCACCCCGAGCCACGACTCCGTCGGCTCTTCGTCGGCCATCACCGCCGACAATCCCATCCGGCGCTCTTCGGCGGCTGTGCGCAGCAGCAGCGGCTGGCGTTGCAGGACCACGTACGACGTCAGACCCGCGCCAATTGGAATCGTCGTCTTTGGCTGCGCCACACCATCACGCATGTCGTACTCGAGCCGCAGCTCATTCGCTGTCTCGTCGAGCAGCGCGATCGTGAAAAACGAAACGTCGACCACTTCTTTGCACGCCTCGTACACCGCGATCATCAGGTCCGAGGTCGAGACGTTCAGTGCGATCGTGCGGCCAACATTCGTCAACGAGGAGAGGCGCTTGACGAGATTGCGGCTCGCGCCACGCTCGCCGGCGAGCTTGCGCGCCATGACGTTGATCAGGATTCCAACCAGACACCAACTGAGCAGACCCGGCCAGCGGAGCGATGGATAAGACAGCGCGACGAGAACCGCAAAGGGAAGCGTCGGAATGAAGACGAGCAGGTCGACGACGAAAAGGATCGGGATCGTCCGCGCCGCGTAGCCGTAGGCGCGCTCGACGTTCGCCATCACCACGCCGTTCGCCAGCTGCAACACGATGCCGCACAGCGCGATCCGCTCCGCAGCCGCGAAGCTCACCACAACCTCCGGTGGCCTGCCGCCCATCCACTCATAGGCAAGGGCCGACATCGTGACCGGAATCCCGTACGTTCCGAAAAGACCCCAGACCTTCGCGTATTCGACGAGCGGATCGGAGCCCTTGCGGCGCAACTGAT
>CAZKID010000084.1:0-15548 GCA_964552405.1 uncultured Thermoanaerobaculia bacterium | reverse complement strand
TGTTTGGGTCAAAGGACTTACCCTTTGCGGAAATGCTACAAGTCCTTTTCAACAAATGCAAGTTTCGTAAGTCATTACTCCGAATGATGTTACGTCACAAACCGATCCTCGACGGGTGGCAATTTCTACACCGATCGACGCTCCGCCGATTTGTCAAGGCGACAAGAGGTACAAAACCGGACGTAAGGTGACGTCGGGGACGTAGGGAACATTACCCCGATCAACTCGGTGATTCGGCTAGGCCACTTCTAGAAGTCCGTCAGTGCTCATCCAACGGCGCAAGAAGGATCGCAGCTTCGCGATCGTCTGAGCGGCATCGTTTTCTTCGACAGCCATGGTTCGGACTTCCTCGACTGCGGCCCGCACTGCAGGAATTGACGACGCGTTTTTCATCGGCCGAAACAATTTCACCGCGTCAATCTTGAGTGTCTGATCGATGAGTGTGGGGTTCGAACCTGCAATTTCTAGAATCATGCGCTTCTCTTTCTGATCTCCTTCGCGGAACCATTTCGCGGCGCGAACACTGAACAAGACAGCCATCTCCTCGGGTTCGAACTGATCGGAGTCCCCGAGCTTCGCTTGCCGGTCGAGAAGCGTCAGCCGTTCCTTCTCGAGCTCCTGTTGCATCGAGCTGAATTCCGCTTCGTTCACCTGGTCAGCAATCCTGACGCGCAAGAGATTCCGACGTGAGGTCTCGTTTCTCTGGAGTGAATCACGTAATGATTTCTCTTCGATCTCGCGAAGCTTATTGTTCTCGGTTTTCGAATCGCCGACGAGATCCATGGCGAACTTCTCGAGCTCGGGTGCGATGCGAATGCTTTCCAGAAAGTCTATCGCTTGCTTTTCGAGCTCTTTCATCTCAAGTGATTTCTGTTTGCAGCGAGGATCGCGCTTGCGCCAGGTACAGTGATAGTAAACATATTGACGACCGGACTTCTTGGTCTTCTCTTCGGCGGTCACGGAGAGTCCGCACTCACCGCAACGAATGAGACCTGTAAATGCAAACTCGCGGGTTTTGCTGCGTGCCTGGCCTTTACGCCCCAGCAAGCGCTGGACGGTTTCGAATTCGTGCAGAGAGACGACGGCCTCGTGTTTGCCGGGATAGAGCTTGCCTTCATAAACGAGAACCCCGGCAAAGAAAATGTTCTCGAAGATGCGGTAGATGGCGGAGAGGCTGAGCGGTTTTCCGCCCTCGATCTTTCGAGGCAGGGTTCGGAGTCCGCGTTCTTTCATGATGCGCTGAATGTCTCGGGGTGAATACGCACCGGTGAGCATCAGCTCCCACATTTCTCTGACGAGTGGAAGCCGCTCCGGGTCAGAAATGATCGTGTGATCTTCCTTGCGATTCAGGTAGCCGATCGGCGCCACGCCCGGACGCCAACCCGCGTAGACCTTGTCGCGTAGTCCACGCTTCACGTTCTCCGACAATGCATCGCTGTAGTACTTGGATTGACTGAGCATGATCGCGAGCATCATCTTGCCGGCCGACGTGTTCTCGAAGGTGTAGCTCGGAAACTTCAGGTCCCTCAGCTTACCGATATCCAAGAGGTTGATGATCTGACCAGCATCAACAGCATTCCGAGCCAATCGATCGACCGCCCAAGCAATGATGCCGTCCGCCTCGCCGCGTTCGATGCGCTTCAGCATCGCGTTGAAGCCCGGCCGACCCGGCACCATCGCCGACTGTTCTTCTTCCAGCCAATCGACGATGGTCAAGGCGTCGTGATTCTCGTAGCGGGTCTTGAGCTCCCGCTTCTGCGACTCGATCGACTGCGCTTGCCGATCCTTCTCCTCGGAGGATTTTCTGCAATACACAAAATATTTCATTATGAATTGATTGATGAATTGAGACGCTCGACCTGCGTCCCGGCCTTCACCGTAGCTCTGTCAGATTTTTTTGCAAGGCGGGCTGCCTGCTCCGAGGGAGTAGGGCTTGCGAGTAGCGCATAGAGACGTACAAGGCGTAAAGCTTCGGTACGTGCGATCTCTATCGGTAGCTCTTCGCCGTAGGCTTCACGATAGATCGTGCGGAAACGTTCGACCTGTTCGTTTGAGAGCAGCATCGATCAGGAGATTACTGATCTCTACGAGCCGCGAAAGACTCCTTCTTGTGGGAGTTCTCCCACATTCTCCAGACACGCAGAATTGATCATGCCTTCATTCATACGCCGACAATGAATCGCAAAGAAGTCTGTGTAATGTGCCGCCTGTGACTACATCACTCTCTTCTTCCTCCTTACCGAGCGCTCCGAAGGAGCGGCAATATCTTGAGAAATGGTCTTGTGGAGTGATCATAACGATGAGCGTACTCGTGACCTTTGAGATGAGAAGGTGGATGTTTGTGCCGGGGTGACACGCGTCGTTCTGATCGGTCGTTCGATGTCCCCGAAGTCCCCGATGTCCGGTTTTGCGGTGAGGGGCCGAGTGCACCTAACTCGTTTTCTTCGCTGACGCTCGCTTCACTCACGCTCGACAGGGCGGGGAAGGCTGGCCGTCGCGAACGGAAACGAGGGGCCGATCAAGAAATCGGGCCGCTACTTCCGGATCGCGAGACGGCCGAGCCGAACCCCGACCGTCTGAGGATCGAAGCAGAACGACGCCGTGAAGAAGAAGCAGATCGAGAACTGGTCGAAGGTGATGGTGGTTCTTCTGCATCGGCGGGCAGCTAATCCCTAGATGCTCTCGGTGGACATCCGACTGAAGCACCGGAAAAGATTCACGAGGGCAGAGTTGATTCGAGCCTTGATCGAGGCTGCATTCCAGAGTGGAGCCGATCTCTCCGAAGCAACCTCGGAGCAGTCGCTCGGTGAGCTTGCGTTTGCCTCGAAGAAGAAACGGTGAATCGCTTCAATTCTTCTATAAGCCGGTAGGAATATTTCTTCGCAAATCGTTGAGAAATCTTACCTTCGACGAAGAATGGTGTTGAACCGACTAAACACCTGAATCAACACCTGCCAAAGGTAGCTTCGGAGGAATCCACGTAACGACGACGATATACTCCCGCCGTTCGAGAGGAGGTCGCCATGGTCGACTGTTACCTCAGGTGGGGCGCGATCGTGTTCGCAAGCCTGGCGCTATTGGGCGGAGCATGGGGCGTTTTCGCTCGGCTCAAAGCCAAGGGGCAAGGCTTCGCGCCAAACTCGCTACAGGCTCTCGCGATCGTCTTCTTTCTCCCAACGATGGTGGTTGTTGCGGCAGTCTCGGAAATCGATAAACAGGCCATCGCAGCGTTGCTCGGTACTGTTGCCGGATACATTCTTTCGAGTCCGAAGGGCACGGAAAAAGAGGAGCGGAAGTCAAAAGACGATTCAACCACTACTCCGTAGAATTCTTTAACCGGAAGCCGATCCATATACACAGAAATCCGGCAAAGTGCAGGAGCAATGCGGTGATGACTACAAGCGGTGGCCAGCGCGAGACAAAGTTGTATTCAAATCCGCCTGGACTGAGATTCGCCCACAACATCTCGACGACGAAGACAGCCACCAGCGACGTACCGAGTCGTATCAGCAGCGATGACATCTATATCGCGTTTCTCTGAGCTGAACTCACAATCGAATCAAACAGGCTTCTTGTTCAAGAATCGGTCCCTCGACTGCAAAGCGCGTCACGCTCCTCATCCGATAGCTTTTCATCAAACTCCGCCTCGAATTTCTCAAATGCTTCGGCGCAGTTCATGACGATGTACGTCATGGCGATGCCCGCCCGGCGCAACACGATGGCTTCTTCTGAATCGGCAGGATGCTGTCCCGCAAGGCTTGCGAGCACCTTCATTCCGGCTTCGTGTTCCCGAAAATACTCTGAGCTCTTTTTCATGATTGTGCGCTCGATCGTCCAAGCCCACCCCCCACCACCACACCATGCGGGGGGTACGGGGTTCTACTACCAGTTCGCGAAGTCTGGCGAGCGGTGGAGTTTGTGACCGGGCTGATACAACGAAGGCGAGATGTCGTAAGCGGATACGGTGTGCGCCGTCGCGACTGTACTGAGCCTGCCGTGAATACCGCTCCACGAGGTAGTCTTCATCACGACCCAAACCATTGTCACGGATGCGTTGGTTGAATCGACTGCCTCACATCGTACATACGTTTCGCCGAGAAAGTCCCGATGATAGGCGCTCCATCGGACCTTGTGATACTTCGCAGTCACGAGCTGATCGATAGTCGAGCCGTTCTCTTTGTGATCTCGAACAAGCGACATTGCCCGACCGGTCATCAAACCAAGGGACTCATCGATTCGCGGCGCGTACAACCACAGCACCGGAACCAAGAGCACAGCGACAACCACGGCAACTGCTAGAAGTTTCCACCGGCGTTTCATGGCTTGCATTCGTAGCAGAGAAGCATCGTGTTTCCGAGATCATCGAAGGTCTTCCGTTTCGAATCCACAACCCACGTGGTGCTCACGCTCACATCAAACTCAACCGCATTGGGAGCTACTGCGTTCGTGAACTGAATGACTGGCTTCGCACCGCTCTGATATTCGGGCGGCACTCGTAGATAAGCACCCCCGATGTCGATCGTCTGATCGCAGCCATTGCAACGTGCATCGAAGATAAACAGGTTGAAGAGAAGGCGATCCTTCCACGTCGGATCTTTGAACTTTGATTTGTGGTGTTCCCACGCCTTGTAACCGATGTAGTTCACCCGGTTCGCGTGAATGCAGTGCTTCTCTTCTCCGTATGGGTCAATCCAGTTCGTAGGATTGTCATCCACGTACGCATACAAGTTCGGACTGACCATTGTCCCGAGAGGGTCTGCTTGCGTGTATCGACCCCACGTCGGCCGATACCACCTGAACACGTTGTATGTGCGCTCTCCGCCCTCATCTTGCTGTCCTGGTAACGAGAGTGGCTGATAACGGCCTGCGCCCACGCGTGTCGCATAAATTTTTCCGAATGGCTCACGCTCGACGTACCAATCAACCGCACCACTCGCGTCAGTCGTCAGAATTGGAGCACCGAGGTGATCGTTGAAGTAGTAGTGAACAGTGTTCGTCAGATTCTCGATCTGAGCGACTGGCTGATCGCCGAACCAGATGTAGTCATACGCGACGGTCGGTTGTGTCGCATACGTCTCGGAAAGCAGATGACCGTCTGGATCGTAGAGGTAATACTTCGTCCCGCTCGCATTCACGGACTCATTCTTAGCGATCATCTCCGCCGAGACGATGATTGGTGCGCCAGCAGAATCAAGAGCCCCTGGCCCGCTAGCGTTGACAAACTCCGCGGGCGAAACGTTCTCACCGACGACCGCTGAAAAGGGGACGTTCAGTTCCGCCGCTTTCTTCGCGAGAGCAATTCCGCGAACTCGCACCGTCGCGTCGAGCACTTGGTTCTCATGGTCCTGCTTCTTGAACTCTCTTCGGGCGGTGTCGCGACGTTCGCGTGCTGCCAGCGCGGGCGTCAAGCCAAAGGCGTTGCACGACGGCGCATCGCCGAAAGCACAAACGGGAAAAAGAAGACACACGAGGAACGACAGGGACAACTTGCGGACGAACATTTCGCTACCTTTGCTTCGGAAAAAGTGCGGAATGCTACCACGATTCGGAAGGAACTCCTGCACGAAAAAAACGCCGAGCACCATGCCCGGCGTTTCCTAGTTTTGTGCGACCGCTGTCTGACGCGCTACTTCAGCGGCCCTCCGATGATACCAGCCGAAGTGTGGGTTGCTCTGCCCACGTCATGCGAACTGCTTCTTCGAGTTTGTCTTGTCGCGCCTTGATCCAGGGTGCGTACGATCGCTCGGTCACGCGAATCGAAGTGTGACCGAGGAGTTGTGAGACCGATTCGAGAGGTACACCTTTCAGAAGGAGCGCTACAGAAAACGTGTCGCGGAATCGATGGGCGTGACCATCACTCACGCCGGCGAGCTCGAAGATGCGATACAGCGTTCGCTTCCAACTGGAGCAAGCGCTTTGCACGGAACCAACGTGCGTCCAGAAAAAATAATCAGGATGAACGCTGCGGGTAGCTTGCTCTTTGAGCAGAGCGACGACGAAGGGCGGCAAGGGCACGAGCACTGGAACGCCGGTCTTTCTCTGCTGATGCAGAAAAAGTTTTCCATCCTGCGAGAGTCGATCTTTGGCGAGTGTCGCCGCGTCAGAAAGACGCAGACCCGCGTAGCGAAGAACATAGACGAAGGCGAGAACGCGCCGAGCGTTTTCTCTTCCGTAGGATCCGCGGATCTTGAAGTTCGCGGCTACATCGAAGATGCGCTCCATCTCTTCGTCAGAGAAGGGCAGCGTCGGCGACGCATCCACCTTCGGCGGCTTCAACGCTCTGGCAGGACTCTTCGCGATCCAGCTTGCATCCTCGCAGAAGCGAAGGAACGAACGGAGTCGCTCGAATTTCTTGAGCGCGGTGATTGGCGCGCAGCTCCACGAAGCACGGTATTGGATCATCGCTTTGACATCGAGCTGCTTCAGGTAGCGGAAGCCGTGTTCTGCGCACCAGGGCGCGAACGAATCTTTGAGAAGAACGCGATGCAAGTGCACGGTCGAAGGGCGAACACGAGCAGCTACATCTTCGAGGAAGAGATCGACGCCTTCCGCGATCTCGATGGCCTTCACCGTCGCGCCTCCGAGCTGGCCGGAGAGATGCGATTCACGAACGTAGGCTTCAGCTGCTTCCCAGGAATCGAGATTCAGCGCGCGCCGGGAAACCTGTTCGTCACCGATCGATCCTTCGATCCAGATCGGACACTTGCAACGCCGGTAACGCCGCGAGGAATGCGGGCATGCTTTGACGTTACGGCGGAAGATGGTGAGCATCGGCAATTCCGATGATCCGCCGAAGGGTACGTATTGAGGACGTGAGTAAAACGCTGCTTTCTAAACTATTGCTAAAAAAGCGTTTTAGGTTGGCGTCCCCAACGGGATTCGAACCCGTGTCGCCGCCGTGAAAGGGCGGTGTCCTAGGCCCCTAGACGATGGGGACGCATTCGCGAAGAGCGCGGAAATTAGCACGCGCAAACTGCGGAGTCAACGGGGCTTAAACCATCATCCGCGATTGATATTCCCCCGCTCAGCGGCCGGCGAAGAAGAGAAACGTTCCGGCAATGAGAATTGCGACCAGCAGCGCCGCGATGATCATCGCCCGCTTGCGGCGTGCGGCGTTCGCGTCCGCCATCTCGTCTTCCGCTTCATAGGCGAATTGGAACGCCTCGCCGCGGAAATGCACACCGCACTTCGGACAGCGCGTTTCATGCGCGAGGATCCATGCGCCGCAGTGCGCACAACGCACTTTGTTCGGATCGTTCTCGCGCTTCCTGCGATGAGAGTCGAAGTCGATCGTCACGGGTAGGAAGGTTGGTGAGCCCGGTAGGGATCGAACCTACGACCAATTGGTTAAAAGCCAACTGCTCTACCACTGAGCTACGGGCCCGCGCTTGCGACGCGACACCATACGGGGCGCGGCGTTTTCCTGTCAACCATGACGGCGTGCCACTTATTGCGATACCCTCCGCCGCCATGACTGAGAACATTCGTTGGGATGCACGGCACATCCTTCGTCAGATCGCGGATGCCGATCTCCGCCGCGACGTCCTCGCTTCTTTCTGGCGCCACGGCGATGCGCAGTCGCGGGCCATGGCCATCGTGCAGCTCGCGAAGGCTCTTCACTTCCGCGAAGAGTCGATCAGGAAAATGCCTCCGCCGAAAAAGGCCGACCTCCTCGCATCGCGGCTCACCGCTCCGGAGTTCGAGCAAATCCTCGAGGCCTCGCTGATGCACTACCTCACGCACGACAAGAACGCGATGCTCGCGGCCTTTCTCGATTTCTGGCACGTACCGCACGAGAACGGCTCGATCGAAGATGACGAGTACAAGACCCCGACCTCCGATCAGGTCCGCGAAGCCGTGGCCGCACTCGCACAGTTCCCGAAACGCGAAGTCGTGTTGTATCTCGCTGCTGCGGGATTGCTGATGGCAGGCGAGTGGCGCGATGCGACGTGGCCGGTCGTGGATGAGATGACGTCGACGTTGTAGGTCGCGTCCCCCTCATCCGCCTGCGGCACCTTCTCTCCCGCGTCGCGGGGGAGAAGGAACGACGCGCTCGAGCTCGCGCAACTCTTTGTCCGTCAGTTCCCGCACCGTACCCACGGCCATCTCGCCGATCGTGAGCGCGCCGATCGCGATCCGCGTCAGTTTCTCCACGTTCGCGTCGAGCGCCTCGACCATCCTTCGCACCTGGCGGTTGCGGCCTTCGGTGATCGTGATCTCGAATGCGCGCGGACTCGTGCGCGTCACCTTCGCCGGGCGCGTCGGGCCGTCGCGCAGCTCGAGGCCGTTGCGCAGCTGATCGAGTTGTTCCTCGCTCAGCGGCTTCGAGGCCTTCACCGCATACGTCTTCGGCACGTGGAACTCGGGATTCGTCATCCGCTCCGCGAACTGCGCGTCGTTCGTCAGGCTCAAGAGACCGCTCGTGTCGAGATCGAGGCGTCCGACCGGAAACACATACTGCCCGCGCTCCGGCAGCAGGTCGTAGACCGTCGGACGTCCCTCCGGATCTTTGTACGTCGTGAGATAGCCCACTGGCTTGTGCAGCAAGAGATAGATGCGCTTGGCCGAGGAGATCGGCTTGCCGTCGAAGGTGACGCGATCGCGCTCGAGATCAACCCAGTGATCGGGATCGCGAATCAGCTTGTCGTTCACCGTCACGTGTCCCGCCGCGATCCAGCTCCGCGCTTCGCTCCGCGAGCCGATGCCGGATTTCGAGATCAGACGTTCGAGCGTCTTGAGCGGGCGGTCGCCGGGGGGAAGCTTGCGGGCAGTCATGCGCGAACGGATTATGATCGCGCGCGGATGAAAAAAGTTCTCTTGTTGATTCTTCTGGTGGCGTGTTCCAGAGAAAAGCCCGTCGTGAGCTCCCGCCCCTCACCCCCGGCCCCTCTCCCCGCGGCGCGGGGCGAGGGGAGTGACTACGCGCCTGCCAGTCCTCCTTCGTATGACAAAGCGGTCGTCGCGTTTCGCAGTTCGCCCGGTTTTCATTTCGAGCTCACGATCGGGAAGGAGAAGGCGTCGGGCGAGCTGACCCGGCCTCGCATCGGGCAGGAGGTCCTTCGCTTCAAGAGTGGCAGCGATGAGTGGCTCGCGACGCGCAACGCCACGGGCGTTGTCTGGCAACGAAACGGGAAGCCCGAAAAGAACGAGCCGGCATTTGCCGATGCGGTGTATCAGTGGATCGTGATGTTCAACGATCCGCAGAAATCACCGACGCAAATCACCGGCGACCATCTCGAATTCAAGAACCTCAACACGAACGAGACCGTCTCCGTCTGGCTGACCTCGCACAACCACATCACCAGGATTCATACCTCCGGTTCAGGGAGTGCGTTTCCGTCAGTCGATCTCGCAATCGAGGAACCGAAGTCATGACCGACGAGCCGCGCGCGGAAGACATCGAGAGCATCGACGCCATCGTCAAGGCGTTCTACGAAGTGATCTCCGGCCCCGCCGGCGCGCCGCGCCAGTGGCAGCGCGACGCGCAGCTCCACCTGCCGCAGGCGCTCTTCTTTCAAGTGCGTAAGGACAACAGCATTCGCGTCGAGACGAAAGCGCAGTACAACGCGCGCGTCGACTCGTGGCTCGTCGAGCACGGCTTCTTCGAATACGAGATCGAGCGCGAGACGCGCCAGTACGGCAATGTCGCACACGTGTTGAGCACGTATGAGTCGAAGCACACCGCCGATGGTCCCGTCATCGGCGGTGGCAAGAACAGCATTCAACTCGTGTACGACGGGGCGCGTTGGTGGATCGCCTCGGCCGCGTGGAACTCGGCGTTGTAGCTACCGCAGCGCGATCTCATCCACCTCGAACGTGAACGCGCCCGGCGTCGGGCCGCCTGCGAACAGCACACCCATCACATCCGAGCCATCGATGCCAAACGCCGTCCAGGGAATCGTGAACTCGTTCCACTCCGCCGCAGGATTCACGGATTGAATGAGCGGCATCCGCCCGCGGCTCTGCGCGAAGACCATCACCCGCACAGGCTTGCCGTCGCCCTTCGCCCAGAAGTGCAGCTCTTTCTTCGACGAGAGGTTCACCGGCTTCATCGCGGCGTCGCCGGGCATCCACATCGCGCCGTACCACGCATAAGGGAGCGCCGCGTCGATCATGCCGGAGACGCGCAGCGATTTCGCGCTGCCTGCTGCGCCGCCATCGACGACGGTGACGTCGCCGCTCGATTTGCCGCCGGCCATCGTATCGGCGGACGGACGCCACGGAGAGCCGAAGGCTGCGACGGCCGATCCGGATTCGAAATCGCTCAGAAACTTCGCATCGAGTCCCACCGGCGTATTCGCTTTCGCCGCGCGCGCCTCCGCCACGCTCTTCGCGAACTTCGCGCGGTCGACGCGCGTGCCACCCTTCCAGATGCCTTCGATGTCGCGTGTCGCGGTGATGTCCTTCGTCGGGTCGCCCTTCACGAGCACGAGATCGGCGCGCAGTCCCTGTGCAATGCGCCCGCGGTCTTCGATGTGAAACGCCTTCGCCGGAACGCTGGTCGCCGAGGCGAGCGCCTCGAGTGGCGTCAGCCCCGCCGCGACGAGCAGTTCGAGCTCGCGATGCAGTGACGCGCCGTGCGCCGTTCCCGGATTCGGAGCGTCGCTGCCGGCCAGGATTGGAACCTTCGCGGCGCGCAGCTGGCGCACGGAGAGCTCTGCGCCGGCGTACGTCATCGCAGGCGCACCATCATGGTGCGGGAATCCGCTCTTCAGATTGCCTCGCACAGTGTCATCGAGATAGGGAGCGAGCTTCGCGTCATCGATGAGCGCCGAACTGCTGCTGCCGGTGATGCTCTGCAACACGACGAGGGTCGGGATGGCGAACGCATGATGCTGCGCGAGGAACTTGCCGAGCTCAGGATCGGGATCGCGATCGACGAAGAGGTGCACGATGCCGTCGGCACCGCAATCGATCGCGTCGCGTGCGCCGGCAAGTGTGCCGATGTGGACGACGGCGAGCTTGCCGCGCTTGTGCGCAGCGGCGACGACCGCTCGCATCGTTTCCTTGTCGATCGTCGGAATGTTGAGACCGTACGTTTTCCCATCGTCGTACACGATCTTGATCCAGTCCGATCCCTCGGCGATCCGCGCATCGACGAAAGCCTGCGCCTCTGCAGGCGCTGTGATGGTTGGAATCGGCATGCCGTATTCGGTTCCATGCCCATGCGGCGCGGTGACGAGCGTGCTGGCGGAGAAGAGGTCTGCGCGATCGGCGACATTGCCCACCTTCTGTTCGCCGCGCATCGCCGCGGCAAACGAGGCGCTCGTGAATTGATCGAGCTCAGTCGTAACGCCGAAGATCAGAGCCTGCTGCAGCGCGTCGCCAAAGGCGTGCGTATGCGCGTCGATCCATCCCGGCAGCAGCGTCTTCCCGGCCCCGTCGATCATCTCGGCGCCGGCCGCCTCGGCGATGCCGTGGCCGATGCGCGCGATTTTTCCATCGCGCACGAGGACGTCGGTGGAAGCGAGAACGCGCGAGCCGTCGAAGACGCGGACGTTGCGGAAGAGGAGATCGCCGGCGAAGAGCGGCAAGGTTGCGATGAAGAGGAGGACGAACAACGCTCGTTTCAACATGGTGGTCAAGGTAGGTCAGAGTACGAGCGAAACCGCAGGTTGTTTCGTCAGCGGCGCGGGATGACCTTTGTCATGACGCCGTATACTTCCTCTCGCCATGTACATGCTCGTGCTTGCGGCGAGTTTGTTCGGTATTCTCCCCAACGATCCTCCCGCTTTGCCGCCGGCGACCGTCGCGTCGTCGCTTCATCCGCAGTACTACCGCGTGTCGGTCTTCTGGTCGGACGAGCAGCCTTCCGCGGTCGCGCCGGTCGGTTTCGCAACGAAGGCCGACAGCGCGATTGCCGCGGCCGAGGCGGCAGGGATGCGAGTGTTCCCTTCGATCTATGTGGGAAGAGCGACATGGATCAATGGCCACAACGAGTCCCCCGGCTCCAACGTGTCCGCGTCCTATCCCCCTTCGGATCTGAACGCGTACTCGACCTTCGTGAAGAGCTTCGTCGCTCATTACGCCGGCCACTTCGACTACATCGCGATCGAAAACGAGGAGAACTCGCGACTCTATTGGGGCGGCACCGCGGACGAGTATGTCGCGCTGGCAAAGACGGCGATCGACGCGTGTCACACTGCTGACCCGGCCGCGAAGATCACGGATGGCGGAATGGTCACGAGCGTCTGGGGGACGGTGATCGCGAAAGACTGGATCACGAAAGGAACGCGCTCCCGGAACGACGCTCTCAATTGGGCCTATGGCTACTTCACCGACGATCAGCCGGCGGGAAGCGTCGATGCGCGGCTCAGTACTGCATCGCAGATTGGTCAATACATTGACGACCCGGCGTCGACGCTGAATGTGCAGACGTGGCCCTTCGTCAATACCGTCTTCGATACGCTCTCCGCGCGGCTCGACTTCGTCAACTTCCACTTCTACCACTCGCCGCGCTATCTGGGCGACGTCGCGTCCTGGCTGAGAGGCCGAACCGGGAAGCCGGTGCTTTCCAACGAGATGTCGCTGCGCATGGCCGCGGATCAATGCGATCCGGCCGCGCCGTTCAATGCGGCCACGCTCGATCGGATGGCGCGCCTCGTGTTCGAGTATCTGACCGCGTCGCGCGGCGAGGGCGTCGGTCCTGTGATCTGGTTCTCGATCGACACCGTATGCGATCCGAATCGCACTGCCGACATGTACAACGCGAGTCTCCTCAATCAGCCGCCTGACAACTCGCTTCGCCCTTCCGGCGCGACCTACGCGCGCATCGTGCCGGCACTCGGCACGCTGTCCGGTACACGGCTCACGACCGGACCGGACGTTTACGCGTGGCAATTCTCGCCGGCGCTCTTTGCAGCGTGGACCACGTCGGCATCGCAAACGTTGTCCATCGCGGCGGGATCAGCGACCACGGCCTCGATTACGGATTACGCAGGCAACGTTTCGTCGGCGACTGCAGTGAATGGGAAGTTCTTGATCACGATCACGAAGCCCGTTTTCATTCAGGTGAACGCGGTCGCGCGGCGGAGAGCGGCGAGGTGATCAGCCGCGCTCCGCGTTGGAACGTCAGGTAAGCCCATGCCCACTGCGTGATCACGAGCAGACGATTGCGGAAGCCAATCAGAAAAAAGATGTGGATCGTGAGCCATGCGACCCACGCGAGGAATCCGCTCAGTTTGATGAAGCCGAGGTCCGCGACCGCGGCGGCGCGGCCGATGGTTGCGAGCGAACCCTTGTCCCAATACTTGAAGGGCTCTCGCGCTTTTCCTGCGATGATCTCCGCGGCGTACGTTCCTTCCTGAATCGCGGCAGGTGCAACGCCCGGCACTCCTTCGACGAACGCGAGATCTCCAACCACGAACACCTCGGGATGCCCGGGGATCGTCATGTCGGGTTGCACGATCACGCGGCCCGCGCGGTCGAGCGGCGCGCCGAGTGTTTGTGCGAGCGGTGACGCTTGAACGCCTGCTGCCCACAACACGGTGCGCGTCGGGATGCGTGTTTCGCCGACGCATGCCTCGTGATCATCGACGCTCGTCACGCGGCCGTTCGTCATCACTTCGACGCCGAGGCGCTCGAGCTGGCGTTGCGCTTTCATGGAGAGTGAAGGGGGATACGGCGGGAGCACGCGATCGCGTCCTTCGACGAGCACCACGCGTGCGCTCGACGGATCGATGTGACGGAAGTTGCGGATCATCGTCTGCCGCGCGATTTCGCTCAGCGCTCCTGCGAGCTCGACGCCGGTCGGTCCGGCGCCGATCACGACGAACGTCAGCCATGCCTTCTGCCGTTCGGGATCCGTCTCGCGCTCCGCGGCTTCGAAGGCGAGCAGCACGCGCCTCCGAATCTCGAGCGCATCTTCGATCGTCTTCAATCCCGGCGCGAACGGTTCCCACTCGGGATGATTGAAGTAGGAGTGCGTGACGCCGGTCGCGACGATCAGGTAGTCATAGCCGAGCGTCGTGCCGTCATCGAGTTTCACCTCTCGCGTTGCCGTGTCGATGGCCGTTGCTTCGCCGAGGATGACTTCGACGTTGCGCTGTCTGGCGAGGATGGAGCGGATGGGCGTCGCGATGTCGCTCGGATTCAGAGCGGCGCTCGCGACCTGGTAGAGCAGCGGCTGGAAGAGATGAAAGTTGCGGCGGTCGGCGAGTGTGATGCGAACGGGTGCTTTCGCGAGGCGGCGCGCGGCGTAGAGCCCGGCGAAGCCGCCGCCGAGAATCACGACATGCTTCATGCGCCGATCTTCGCGAGCTCCGGCTTGCCACTCCACGCACCCCAGGAGAAGCAGCGGATGCAGGTGAAGGTGAAGTCGGTGACGCCTGTCGTCACGTTCTCGCGCTTTGCGATTTCGAGCGGCGACTGGCAGCGGTAGCAGAGGATCGAGTCGCCCCGCTGGATGTTCTCCACGAAGCCCTCGGTCTGTTGCGCGAGGAACTCCTTCTGCTTCGGCCGCTGCGGAATCGTGAGCGTTTCCTTGCCGCGGTCGCAGGTGAGCGTGATGTGATCGGCGAAGGTCGTGTGCACGAAGGATCCGGTGAGGAGGCCGCCGGGATGCTTCGGGCAGGGGATGGGCTGGCCGCTGTAGAACTGGCGCGCGATTTCGCGCAGAGTCTCGACTTCGGTAGGCATGTCTGACAGTTTAACGAACGCCGGCAGGCGTTCCTCCAGGAAATTAGGCCCAGGGGGCACGCAGGCTCGCGGATACGCGGGCTCGCGGTCCCATCCACCCCGCCGAGCCCGCGTGCCCGCGAGCCCCCGTGCCCCCGGCTAATTTCCTTTCGCGCCTTCGACGCGTTCGAACACCCGCAGGAAATTCAATCCGAGGATTTTCTCCACGTCTAACTCGCTAACGCCACGCTGCAGCAGCCGGGCCGTCAGTGCCGGAAGCAGCGACGCATCCGTCAGTCCCTCGGGCAGCGCGGGGACGCCGTCGAAGTCCGAGCCGAGTCCTACGTGCTCGACCCCTGCCACGGTCGCCGCATGGATCACGTGATCGGCGACCTGATCCAGCGTCGCCTTCGGGAGGCCGAGAGCCTGGAACCACTGGAGATAGCTGTCCCAGTCGGTGCGGTCGTCAGGTGTTTCTTCCGTGCCGCCAGTGCCGTTGGCGCCGGTCCGCTTCTGCGAACGCTTCATCACCTGCGCGACCTCGTTGCTGATGAACGCGGAGAAGAAGTTGATCATGCAGATGCCGCCGTTCTTCGCCAGATCGCGCAGCATGTCATCGGTCATGTTGCGCGGGTGATCGCAGATCGCGCGGCAGGAGGAGTGGGTGGCGACGACCGGCACGCGCGTGGTCTCCAGCACCGCGTAGTACGCCGCATCCGAGACGTGCGAGATGTCGACGATCATGCCGAGGTCGTTCATGGTGCGGACGACGTCGCGGCCGAAGTCGGTGAGGCCGTGATGCCGCGGTGCGTCACCCGATGAGTCGCACCAGGTGTTCGTGTTTACGTGCGTGAGCGTCATGTAGCGGACGCCGCGCGCGTAGAAGTTGCGCAGCGTGTAGAGCGACTCCTCGAAGGCGTGTCCGCCTTCGG
>CAZKID010000083.1:4004-15662 GCA_964552405.1 uncultured Thermoanaerobaculia bacterium | reverse complement strand
GCCGAACGTCGGGGAGGAGCCCATCACCTCGCCCGTCGACTTCATCTCCGGGCCGAGGATCGTGTCTTCCTTCGGGAAGCGATTGAAGGGGAACACAGGCGACTTCACCCAATAGCCCTCGACGCGCGGCTCGCTCGTGATGCCCTGACTCTGCAGCGACTCGCCCGCCATGACGCGCGCGGCGACTTTCGCGAACGGCACGCCGGTTGCCTTCGAGACATACGGAATCGTGCGTGACGCGCGTGGATTGACTTCGAGGACGTAGAGCTCGTTCTTCAGAATCGCGTACTGCACATTCATCAGGCCGATGACCTTGAGCGCCTTCGCCAGCTCGATCGTGCGGCGCCGAATGCGGTCCTGATCGCGCTGCGTGATGATGTACGGCGGAAGCACGCACGTCGAATCGCCGGAGTGAATCCCTGCTTCTTCGATGTGCTGCATGACGCCTGCGATCACGACGTCGTTGCCGTCGCTGATGGCATCGACATCGAGCTCGATCGCATCTTCCAGGAAACGATCGACGAGAATCGGATGTCCGGGCGCCGCCTCGACTGCGTACCCGATGTACTCGCGCATGGCCGTTTCGTCATACACGACCGCCATCGCACGCCCGCCGAGCACATACGAAGGACGAACCACAACCGGATAGCCGATCCTCTGCGCGACGCGGAACGCCTCGGCCTCGCTCGTCGCGATGCCATGCTCGGGAACGAGAATGTCGTGCTTCTTCACGAGCGCGCCAAAGCGCTCGCGGTCTTCCGCGACGTCGATTGAATCGACCGACGTGCCCCACATCGGGACGCCTGCCGCAGCGAGTGCATTCGCCAGCTTCAGCGGAGTCTGTCCGCCGAACTGCACGATCACGCCTTCCGGTTTCTCGAGCTCGACGATCTCCAGGACATCTTCCAGAGTCAGTGGCTCGAAATAGAGACGATCGGACGTGTCGTAGTCGGTCGACACCGTCTCCGGATTGCAGTTGACCATGATCGTTTCGAAGCCGGCCTCGCGCAGCGCAAACGAGGCGTGCACGCAGCAGGTAAGCATGTCGATGCCCTGGCCGCTGCGTTCCGGTCCGGAGCCGAGGAGGATGACTTTGCGGCGATCGCTCGGCGCGGCTTCGTTCTCGGTCTCGTAGGTCGAGTAGAGATGAGGCGTCGTAGCTTCGAATTCCGCGGCGCACGTATCGACGCGTTTGTAAACAGGACGAATGCCGAGCGAGTGACGCCCGTCGCGCACATCGCGCTCCGTGCGGCCGGTCAGATTCGCGATCTGACGATCGGAGAAGCCGTTGCGTTTCCAATGCAGCAGCGCGTTCGCGTCATTGATCCCGCTGATCGACTTCTCGATCGCGATGATCTCGCGCATCTGGCGCAGGAACCAGGGATCGACCGCGGTGAGCTCGTAGACCTCGTCGACGCTCATGCCCGCACGGAACGCGTCGCCGATCGCGAAGATGCGCTCGGGCGTCGGCGTGCGGAGCATCTTCTCCATCCGTTCCGGCGGCGTATGACGCGTCTCGAGTCCCGCGACTCCGATCTCGAGTGAGCGGAGTCCCTTCTGCAGCGCTTCGTTGAACGTCCGGCCGATCGCCATCGACTCGCCGACTGACTGCATCGAGAAGCTGAGCAGCGGATCGGTGTTGCGGAACTTCTCGAATGCGAAGCGCGGGATCTTCACGACGACGTAGTCGATCGTCGGCTCGAACGACGCAGGTGTCTTCTTCGTGATGTCGTTCGGGATCTCGTCGAGCGTGTACCCGGCGGCGAGCTTCGCGGCGAATTTCGCGATCGGGAAGCCTGTGGCTTTCGAGGCGAGTGCCGACGAGCGCGAAACCCGCGGGTTCATCTCGATGACGAGGCGGCGCCCTGTTTTCGGATGAACGGAGAACTGGATGTTCGAGCCGCCGGTCTCGACGCCGATCGCGCGGATGATCCGCTTCGCTTCGTCGCGCATCGCCTGGTACTCGGCATTCGTCAGCGTCTGCTGCGGCGCGACGGTGATCGAGTCGCCGGTGTGCACGCCCATCGGATCGAAGTTCTCGATCGAGCAGACGATGATCACGTTGTCTGCCTTGTCCCGCATGACTTCGAGCTCGTACTCTTTCCAGCCGATCACCGACTCTTCGACGAGGACGCGATGAACGGGCGAGAGATCGAGTCCGCGCGCGACGATCGAGCGCAGTTCTTCGATGTTGTAGGCGATACCGCCGCCCTGACCCCCGAGCGTGAAGGAAGGGCGGATGACGAGTGGGTAGCCGATCTCCAGCGCGATCTGTTCGGCTTCCGTGAGGCTGGCCGCGTATCCGCTGCGCGCGACTTCGGAACCGATCCGCGCCATGCACTCCTTGAAGAGCTGGCGGTCTTCGGCGGTCTTGATGGCCTCGTAGTTCGCACCGATCAGTTCGACGTTGTGCCGCTGCAGCGCGCCGTTCTCGTGCAGGGCCATCGCGAGATTGATTCCGGTTTGTCCTCCGACGGTTGGAAGGATGGCGTCCGGCTTCTCGCGCTCGATGATCCGCTCGACGACTTCGGGCGTGAGCGGCTCGATGTACGTCCGATCCGCGAACTCGGGGTCCGTCATGATCGTTGCAGGGTTCGAGTTCACCAGGATGATCCTGTAGCCCTCTTCCTTGAGGGCCTTGCAGGCCTGGGTGCCTGAATAGTCGAACTCACATGCCTGACCGATGATGATCGGGCCGGAGCCAATGACGAGAATCGAGTGGATGTCGGTGCGCTTGGGCATCTGCGGCGGAGAGGATAGTACATGCGGAGTGAGTTCTGAGTTCTGAGTGCTGAGTTCTGAGTGGGGAGTGGTTAGACTCAGTGAGCACGCACTCGGAATTCAGAGGGTAACTCTCGATAACCGATCCCCGTCATCCCGAGCGAAGTCGAAGGATCCGGGTGGGCGTGTGGTACGGAACTCATGTTCGCGTGCCTCCCGCCCACCCGGGTTCCCTCGACTACGCTCGGGATAGCGGAGATCTGAGCTTGCTCAATCAAACTCAGAACTCAGAACTCAGAACTCAGAACTCAGAACTCAGAACATGCATCTGCTTAACTGGGACGGCTTCACGGTTCGCGTTGATGGCGGGCGCGTCAACGAGATGGCGCACCTTCAGGCGAAGGGAGCGGTCGAAGATCTGCGGATCGCGTTTCTGCGCGGGCGGATTCATATCTCCGGGAAGAAGAAAGTCGCCTTCGTTTCAGTGCCCTTCTCGGCGGACGTGAGCGCGATCTCCGTCGAGGGAAAGACGATCGTCGTTCCCGTCACGAATGTTGCTCACATCCCGACGCCATTGCTTAGCGGGCTGCTGTTGCCCGTCGTGCGCAACCTGCTTTCGTCGAAGATGCCGGGGGATGCCGTGACGTTGAGGCCGCCGCTCACGCTGCTCATCCGGCTGGATCGCTTCTTGCCAAACTTTGTTGATGTGCAGATCGAAACGATTGACATCATCGAGGGCGGACTCGCTGTCAGAATGGGACCTGGCGGTGCGACACCGCCACCGCCGGGAGGCAAGCGATGACCGAGCATGTGCCTGAGGTCATGAGTCCGATGCGCGCGCGGCGCAGCTACGATCGCATTCGCGCGAATATTCAGAGGTATCTCGATAAGCGTGGCGGCGTGGTGGAAAAGGGGGGCGAGTTCCTCCTGCTCGTTCCCGACGTCTTCATTCTGCTCTGGCGTCTTACGACGGACGGGCGCGTGACAGGCAAGAACAAGGCACTGCTCGTCAGCAGCCTCGCCTATTACGTCCTGCCTTTCGACTTCATCCCAGAGGCAATCGTCGGTCCGATCGGATATCTCGATGATCTCGTCTTCGGGGTCTACGTGCTGAACAAGATGCTGACGGACACGGATGTCGCGATTCTGCGCGAGCACTGGAGTGGAGAGAGCGACGTGCTCGATTCCATTCAGCGCGTGCTGAATGCCGCGGACTCGCTCGTCGGCAAAGACTTGATCGCGCGCTTCAAGAAGTTGGTGAAGTGATACCGTAACTCGGTCGGTGCTTCGCACAGGGGAGCGAATACCGCGTCGCAAGGAGGCTCCATGCAACTGCGTCGCGTGCTGTGGATCGTGTCGTTCCTGCTGGTTTCTCAGGCTCATGCGCAGGTGCCTGCGCCGTATCAGGATCTCTATTCGCTGCTCTCGCGAGACGTCAGCGATTTCCAGTCGAACATCAACAGCGTCTGGGATCGTTCTACACCGCCTGTCACGTTTGCGGGTCAGTTGACGGATGCGAACAGCAACAACGGACCGGCGTTGCTGCAACCCGCGAGCCTCACGTTGATTCAGAGCGAGATCCTGCTGTTGAAAGCGGTCGGGGTGAAAGCGATTTCGGTCGAAGTCTCGTTTCCGATGTTGAATCAGGAATTCTTCAACTCCATCGGACATCCCGAATATCAGTCGCAGTTCACGACCTTCTATGCCAGCGTTGCGTCGTCCATCAGAGCGCAGGGTCTTCAGGTGATCGTCGAGAGTCAATCGTTGATCCCGACCGGGCTGCAGTCGAAATGGGGGACGGGTCTTCAGAATTACTATGCATCAGTGCCGACCTTCGATGCGTACGAGAACGCGCGTGCGCAAACCGCCGCGCTCGTCGCACAGACGATGCGCCCCGATTACTTCGTGCTCCAGGAAGAGCCGGACACTGAAACGGGACAATCAGGCCAGTCGGCAGCAGGAACACCCTCCGGGTCGACGTCGATGCTCACGAGGACTCTCGCCGCCGTGCGCGCCACGAATGTTCCAGGGATGAAGCTCGGCGCTGGCTTCGGTACATGGTTGCAGCAGGGTCAACTCTTCGCGAACGGGTTCATGCGGCTGCATTGCGGACAAATGGTGAGTGGTCAGGTACAGCCATGTATTTCTCAGTCGCTCGATTTTTTGGATCTGCATATCTTTCCGATCAACGAACAGACCGTCGATTGTTCGGCACCGCCGAATCCGAAGACATGCACGTCTCCGAACTTCTGGCAGAACACGATGACGGTCGTAAGCACAGCGATCGCGGCGGGAGTTCCGATCACGATCTCGCAGACGTGGCTTCGCAAGGTGCGCGATGCCGAATGGATGCAGATCAACGGAGATATTCAGGAGGCGCGCGAGGCCTACAGCTTCTGGGAACCTCTCGATCTCGCCGAGCTTCAGGTGATTGCTTCGCTCGCGCATTACGCGCACATGCCGTTCGTCGTTCCCTTCAACACGCAGAGCCTTTCTGCGTACCTGGAGTGGAGCAGTACGAACGCTCTCCAAAATGAAGGCGGTTCCAACACGCCAGGTCAGGTGTTTGCGGCAGTGCAGTCCCTCGGAATCGCGAATGCCGCCGCAGCGAGCTACACGAGTGTGGCGATCGGATACCACGACATGATCGCGACCGACCTCGCCGCACCATCAAGCCCCTCGTCGGTCACTGTCACGAACCCGTCGCCGGCGATCGCCAACGTGAACTGGACTCCGTCCACCGACGACGTAGGTGTTGCCGGGTATCACATCTTTCGCAACGGTTCGCATGTCGCCGACGTGTTCCAGCCGCCGTTTCAGGACACGTCTCTGACGTCAGGAATGACCTATAGCTTTACGGTGCAGGCGTTCGATCTTGCAGGCCATGTTTCGGCGCAAGTCGGAGTGTTTGGCGCGCAGAACAGGCGCCGTTCCGCCCGTCACTGAAGGCGCCGGCCCATCCTTCCGAAGAGGCTTGAAATTCTACGATCGGTGGAATTTTGTGGACAGTAGTGGAGCAAAGTGGTAGAAGATCCCTTTGAAAGCGACAAACAGGGATCGTGGAACTCACCGTACTCATGGGGCATGCCCCAGCCAAGGTGGACGAGAAAGGTCGTCTCAAGATCCCTGCGGGGTTTCGCAAGCTCATTGAGGACAAGTACGGAGTCGACTGCTTCATCACCTCGACGGATGGTCATCGGGCGCTGATCTACCCGATGCCTGTCTGGGCGGACTTCCACGCGCGGCTTGCGAAAGTGCCTTCAGCATCAGTCGCGAAGACGAAGCTGCTCGAGCGTGTCAACTACTACGGGCAGGTCGGTTCGATCGACGCGCAGGGCCGCGTGCTGGTGCCAACGATTCTTCGCAACGTGGCAGGAATCGCGGAGGACGTGGTGGTCATCGGCAACACGGATCATTTGATTGTGTGGAACGACGAGAAGATCCACCGCCGCATGGGAGAGACCGAGCTGACGGCAGAGGACTTCAAGGAGTTGGAGTTGCACGGAGTGTAAGGGTGGGGCCCGCGAGCTCGCGAGCCCGCGTAACCATGCTTCACGAACCTGTTCTTTTACAAGAAACCATCGAGTATCTGCGTCCGGAACGCGAAGACGGAATCATCGTCGATGCGACGGTCGGACTCGGTGGCCATGCGGAGGCGCTTCTGGAGCGCTACTCGGGTGTGCGTGTGGTCGCGATCGATCGCGATCCGGCGGCTCTCGAGCGCAGCCGTGAACGGCTGGCGAGGTTCGCCGGCCGCGTGACGTTCGCGCGCGGACGCCACGAGCAGCTCATTGACATCCTGAAGCAGTCGAATACCAAGACGATCAGTGGACTCCTCGCCGACCTCGGTGTTTCCTCGATGCAGCTCGACGATGCCTCGCGCGGTTTTTCGTTCCGTCATGACGCACCGCTCGACATGCGCATGGGATCCGAAGGGACGAGCGCCGCAGACCTCGTGAACACGCTCGACGAGCAGGAGTTGACGCGCATCCTTCGAGAGTACGGCGAAGAGCCGATGGCGCGGCGGATTGCGGGTGCGATCGGCAAGGCGCGCGTCGAAGGTCCGATCGAGACGACGACGCAACTCGCGGCAATCATCCGCAGTGTCAAGAAGGCGAGGCCGCACGAGATCGATCCCGCGACGCTGACGTTTCAGGCTTTGCGCATTGAGACGAACGAGGAGTTGGTCGGACTGGACCGGTTCATCGACGACGCGGTGAGCGTGCTCGAACCTGGCGCGCGCATTGGCGTCATCTCGTTCCACTCGCTCGAGGATCGCATCGTCAAACGTGCGTTTCGCAGACTCGAAGGGGAGTGCACTTGTCCGCCGGGCATGCCGGTATGCGCGTGTGGGGCGAAGGAGATCGTCAAGGTGTTGACCAGCAGGCCGGTGACTGCCAGGGATGAGGAGTTGGATCGCAATCCGCGGTCTCGCAGCGCGAAGCTGCGCGTCGCGGAGAAAACCTTGCTCGGAGGTAAAGAGCAAGGGTGAAGGTTGGGGAAGGGCGGGCGTGAGTACGGTGCGGGGAGCTCGGGAGGGGTGGAGCGTGGAGCGTGGGTGTGTGTGGATAGCTCTCGGAAACGTGCATGTAGGCAGATCTTCACCCTTGTTTTTTGGCTCCGGGCACCATGTATTACACGCAAAAGAAACCGATCGAGAATGCTCACATCGTCAGGGAGCGCGACCGTCGCCGCTTCCGTGAGCTGTTGGCCGTCCTTTCTCTGGGCGCCCCGATCGGATTCTTTCTTCTTCTCTTTACCTGGCAGAACCTCGAGGTGATCCGCCTCGGCCACGAGGCCACGCGGCTGCAGAAGACGCGGAAGGAAATCGAGGATGCGAACAAGGCGCTGCAACTGGAGCTCGATCGCCTGACATCGCTGTCCGCGGTGCAGCAGAAAGCGTCGACACTCGGTTTCACGCCGACCGATGCTCGCGCGATCGTCACCGTGACGCCCGCCAGCGCCCCGCCCGCGCCTCCGGCGCACACCAGTCGGAGCATGCGATGACGACATCAAACAAACGCATGCTCCAACTCTTCGCCGGACTCACCGTCTGGGCGCTGATCGTGGTGATGCGCCTGATGCAGGTCCAGCTCATCCGTCACAACTACTACACGATCCGCGCGCAGCGGCAGCAGGAGCGGACGGTCACCCTGGCGCCGGTGCGCGGCTCGATCCTCGACGCGCGTGGGCGTGTCCTTGGCGAGAGCGTGTCCGCAATCTCGTTGTACGCAGACCCACAGCTGGTCACGGATCACCGAGCCGCGGCGAAAGCACTCGCGACGGTTCCTGGAATCGATCTCGATGCGCGCGAGATCGAACTGAAACTTCACGACGACGGTGGTTTCGTCTGGATTGCGCGGCAGTTGCCGATGCAAGCGGCGGCCGTCGTCAAGCAGTTGAAGATTCCCGGGGTCGCGACGATCGAAGAGCATCGCCGCTCATACCCGCGCGGCGCCCTCGCCGCGAATGTGGTCGGTTATGTCGGTCTCGATGGCGAAGGTCTGGCCGGGATCGAGCATTCGTTCGACAACTACGTGAAGGGCCACGCGGGCCGCGTCACGATTCTGCGCGATGCGCGTGCAGGAACGTATCTCGTCGGCGGCGATGGTCCCAATCGCACGATCGACGGCAATGATGTCGTGTTGACGATCGACTCCGTGTTGCAGTTCATCGCGGAGCAGGCTCTCGTGAAAGCGGTCGACAAGTCTCACGCGGCTGCCGGATCCGCATTGGTGATGGACCCGCGGCATGGCTCGAGCCGTGCCATGGCATCGGTGCCGACGTTCGATCCGAACCGCTTCGGCGACTTTCCTTCGGTCGCATGGCGCAACCGCAATGTCCAGGATCTCTACGAGCCTGGATCGACGTTCAAGATCGTCACGGCATCCGCTGGGCTCGAAGAAGGCATGGTCACGCCTTCGCAGATCATCGACTGCGGCAACGGCTCGATCGAGATCGCGAATGTCGCGATTCACGAACATGGTCACAACGCATACGGAATGATTCCGTTCGAAGACGTGATGGTGCATTCGTCGAACGTCGGAGCGATCAAGGTCGGTCTCGCAGTCGGTCCGCGCCGCTTCTACGACTACATTCGCCGTTTCGGATTCGGCGAGCGCACGGGCGTTCAGCTGCCGGGCGAGGCGCAAGGTCTCGTGCGGCGGACCGAAAAGTGGTCGATGCTTTCGAATGCGTCGATGTCCATCGGTCAGGAGATCGGTGTCACGCCGCTGCAAATCGCACAGGCAACGGCGACGATCGCGAATGGCGGCATGCGCATCGCGCCGCGCATCGTCGATCGCGTCGTGAACGCGAAGGGTGAAACGATTTATCAGCCGCAGCGCACACCTCCAGTACGTGTCGTGTCGGAGAAGACCGCTGCGGTGATGAACGAGATTCTCAAGGCCGTCGTCGTGCGTGGCACGGGGCAACCTGCGGCGTTGCCGGAGCATGTCGTTGCTGGAAAAACGGGGACCGCGCAGAAGGCCGGCCGCGGCGGCTATTCGCCCGACAAGTTCGTCGCGTCATTCACTGGCTACGTGCCGGCGGATCGTCCCCGGCTCGTCATTCTCGTGGTGGTCGATGAGCCGAAGGGCTCGCAATACGGCGGCACGATTGCCGCGCCGGTCTTCAAGGAGATCGCCGAGGCCACGCTGCGCTATCTCGGCGTGCCGCCGTCGATTCCGTCGCGCACGCTCGATCTGAGCGCGCCGCTGTTGGCGGAGTTCTCGCAACCACCTGCGCAGACGCAGTCCGGCGTCCCCGATCTGCGCGGCCTCGATGCACGGGCCGCGATCAGTCGCGCGGTCGCGAAGGGCTTGCAGGTGAGGGTGGTCGGGAGTGGCGTCGTCCAATCTCAGAATCCGGAGCCGGGCCAGGCATTGCCATCGAATCGAGTGATGACTCTCGCGTTCGCGGAGGTCGCGCGATGAAGCTGCGCGACCTGCTGCGTGATGTTCCCGTTCGTACGCTGCAGGGCAGCGATGCGATCGAGGTGTCCTCTGTGACGGCAGACTCGCGTCTCGTGAAGCCGGGCGCGTTGTTCGTTGCGATCCCCGGCACGGCGATGGACGGCGCGAAGTTTATCCCGCAGGCGCAGGAAAAAGGGGCGGTTGCAATCGTCGGGGAGTCGCCTCAGGCGACGATCATGGTGGAAGACGCGCGAGCCTCACTCGCGCTCATCGCGTCGAATTTCTACGGCAACCCCGCGAGCAAACTCGACATCGTCGGCGTTACCGGTACGTCGGGAAAAACGACCACGACGAAGATGATCGAGTCCGTTTTCGACTCGACGAGCGAGCCGGTCGGTCTCATCGGCACGATCGAATACCGCGCGGGCGATGAGCGCCTCAGCGCCGATCGGACGACGCCTGATGCGGTCGTGCTGCAGGAGTGGTTCGCCAAGATGGTCGAGGCGGGTGTGAAGCGCGCCGTGATGGAAGTGTCATCGCACGCACTCGCGCTCGAGCGCACGTATGGCGTTCGCTTCAAGGCTGCTGTCTTTACGAATCTCTCCCAGGATCACTTCGACTTCCACAAGGACTTCGAAGACTACTTTCAGGCGAAGCGAATCCTGTTCACGCAGACGGACCGTTACGTCATCAACGCCGATGATCCGTATGGCCGGCGCCTGATCGAAGAGTTCAAGGGCGCCGTAACATTCGGACGCGAGAACGCAGACATCACGCCGCAGGTCGAAGTCTCGGTGCGAGGGCTCCATGGGATCCTGAAGACTCCGATCGGCGATGTGCGCGTCGAATCACGCCTGATCGGTCTTCCGAATCTCTACAACTGGATGGGCGCAGCTGGCGCTGCGATCGCGGCGGGTTGTACCCGCGAGCAGATCGAAGAGGGAATCCGCAATCTTGCTGCCGTGCGCGGACGCTTCGAGAGCGTTGGCGATGGTCCAACGGTCATTGTCGACTACGCACACAAGCCTGATGCGCTCGAGAAGCTGCTGCATGCGGTGCGCGAGCTCGCGCAGAACAAGCGCGTGGTTCTGCTGTTCGGCTGTGGCGGCGACCGCGACAAGACGAAGCGCCCGCTGATGGGAGAGATCGGCGCGCGCCTGGCAGATGAGCTGATTCTGACGAGTGACAACCCGCGCAGCGAGAATCCGGAGCGGGTGCTCGATGACATCGAGCGCGGAGTCGGAGAGCGGCCGCATAAGCGGATCGCCGACCGCCGTGCCGCGATCGAAGGGGCGATTCTCGGCGCTTCCGATGACGACGTGATCGTGATCGCCGGCAAGGGTCACGAAACGTATCAGGTGCTCGGCGAGCGCGTCGTTCATTTCGATGACCGGGAAGAGGCTGAGCTCGCATTGAAAAAGCGGCGTTCAAATGACACACGGAAAATGAATTGAAATTAGTGATGAAATCGATTTACACTTTCCCGCGCAACCGCGGGTGTTCTCTTCCGGCCCCGCCGTTCCGCTTCTGTGAGCGTGGACGGTTGGGGATCGCCGGGCAGCTTCGGGGGAAGGGCGGCGATCGAAGCGAGGCGGGGTCGGAGGAGAATGCCTGGGGTTCGTGGGCTCGCGGTTGCGCGAGCTCGCGGTTCGAAAACCCACCACGCGTCTTCGCGCCCCAGTGCCCGCGTGGCCGGTCGGTCGGGAGGGCTGTATGCCCACGCTGACCCTCCGCGAAATCGCCTCGATGGTCGGCGGCACGGTCGTTCAGGGCGGCGAACTCGTCACCAACTCCGTCGTCATCGACTCGCGCGAAGTGAAGCCCGGCTCTCTCTTCTTCGCGATCAAAGGTGAGCGTCTCGACGGGCATCAGTTCGTCCCCCAGGCACTCGAGACCGCCCAAGGCGCGATCGTGTCCGAAATTCCCCAGTCCGTACCCGAAGACAAAAGCCTCATCCGCGTTTGCGATACCAACATCGCCCCGCCAATGCCCCACCCGCCGCATCCCCCACGAGTGTCCTTTT
>CAZKID010000083.1:0-3994 GCA_964552405.1 uncultured Thermoanaerobaculia bacterium | reverse complement strand
AGCAGGTGGGGAAATCCAAACAATCGTATTGGGAGACAGCTCTGACTCGGTAACACGCCAGACGACGCTGAAGTGGTCGTCAGCGAGATGGGGTGGAAACACAAGGGCGAGATCGCGCAGCGCACGGGACTCACTCGTCCCGACATCGGCGTCTATACGAACATCGCTCCTGTTCATATCGAGTTCTTCGGCACGATCGAGAAGATCGCCGAGGCGAAGCAGGAACTGCTGGAGAACGTGAAGAGCGATGGGAAGATCATCATCAACGCCGACAACGAGCACGTGATGCGGATCAGCGAGAAGTTCGCGGGCGAGAAGATCACGTATGGAATCGACCATCCTGCCGCTTATCGCGCTACCGCCATCACGGAGCGCGGTCTTCTCGGCACTCGTTTCACGATTCGCGCTGAGAACGCTGATCGCGACTTTGAGCTGGCGCTTCCCGGCCGGCACAACCTTGCGAATCTGATCGCCGCGATCGCGGCCGCTCGCGCCATCGGAATCTCGTGGGACGGCATCGCGAAGGGCGTTCAGCAGGTGAAGCCGGCGAACCACCGCGGGGTCGTCGTTCCCTACGGCGGAGCGACGCTCTACGACGACTCGTACAACTCGAATCCTTATGCGCTCGCCAGCGCGCTGACGCTGCTGCGTCAGGCTGAAGTGACCGGGCGCCGGATCGCCGTCATCGGCGACATGCTGGAGCTCGGCGAGCGAGAGCTCGAGTACCACACGAATTCGGGCCGCGAGATTCCGAAGGAAGTGGACGTGGTGATCGGCGTCGGAAAACGAGCGAAGTCGCTCCTCGACGGTGCGCGCGAAGCCGGATTCTCTAACGATCGGCTGCACTACTTCGATGATGCGCCGTCAGCAGGAGATTTTCTCGAAGGGTTCATCAAAGACGGCGATCTCGTGCTGATCAAAGCGAGCCGCGGCATCGGACTCGATCGCATCGTCACGATGCTCACCGGCGCAGGAGGGACGCACTAGATGCTCTATTACCTCCTCTACTACCTCTTTCATAACCGGATCGCCGGGTTCAACGTCTTTCGTTACATCACGTTTCGCACGGCATTCGCCGCGCTGACCGCGCTCGTCATCTCCTTCATCCTCGGGCCCTGGCTGATCGACAAGATGCGGCGCATCAAGTTCGGTCAGTACATTCGGGAAGAGGGACCCAAGTCGCATCAGGTGAAGGCGGGAACGCCCACGATGGGCGGCATTCTCATCAATATCGCGATTCTCATTCCGACGATTCTCTGGGCCGACATCCTCAATCCGTACGTCTGGATCGTCCTCTTCGTCACGTTTGCGTACGGCACGATCGGCTTCATCGACGACTATCGCAAGCTCGCGAAGAAGCGGAATCTCGGTCTCACGGCAAGGCAGAAATTCGGCATGCAGTTCGGTGTGGCGCTCGTCGTAGGGTTGGCGATCAAGCTGCTGCCGTCAATTCATAACAACTATTCCACCGTCCTCACGTTCCCCTTCATCAAGCCTGAAATCTTCAAGCTCGATCTTGGCTGGCTCTATATCCCCTTCATCATGGTCGTCCTCGTCGGCGCGTCGAACGCGGTGAACCTCACCGACGGGCTCGATGGTCTTGCGATCGGCTCGACGCTGATCGTCGCCGTCACGTACACCATCCTTACGTACGCGGCGGGCAACTTCCGCGTTGCGGATTACCTGCGCATCGCGTGGGTCCCGCAGGCCGGCGAGCTCGCGGTTTTCTGCGGCGCGATGGTTGGGGCATCGCTCGGCTTCTTATGGTTCAACGCGCATCCCGCTGAGATCTTCATGGGCGACGTCGGCTCGCTCGCGCTCGGCGGTGCGATCGGCTGTCTCGCCGTGATGATCAAGCAGGAGATTCTGCTCGTCCTCGTCGGCGGCCTGTTCGTGGCCGAGGCGCTCTCCGTGATCATTCAGGTGGCGTCGTTCAAGATCACCGGCCGGCGCGTTTTCAAGATGTCGCCGCTGCATCACCACTTCGAGCTTTCGGGCTGGAAGGAGACGAAAGTCGTCGTCCGCTTCTGGATCATCGCGATCATGTTCGCGCTGCTCTCGCTGGCGACACTCAAACTGAGATGAGAACGCTGGTCGTCGGAGCAGCAAAGAGCGGCGTGGCCGCGGCCAACTTCCTGGCGCAGCGAGGCGAAGAGGTCGTGCTCGCCGACGCGAAGGCGGAGCCCGCGCTTCCCTATCCGCTCGTTGATCGCGTGCAGAAGGCCTTCGGCCGCGATGATGCTTCGCTGCTCGACGGCGTGCATGAAGTGGTGGTGAGCCCGGGCGTTCCGCTGACGATTCCGCTGCTCGAGCAAGCGCGCAATCGCGGCATCGCCGTCATTGGCGAGATCGAGCTCGCCTACCGGCATCTCGATGGGACTGTGATCGCGGTGACGGGATCGAATGGCAAATCCACGACGACGTCGCTGATCGGCGAGATTCTTCGCGTTGCGGGACATGAACCGATCGTTGCCGGCAACATCGGCGAGCCACTGATCGCGTCACTCGACTTCGGGCGACGGCGTACGTATGTGCTCGAGCTCTCCTCGTTCCAGCTCGAGGCCGTGGATCGATTCCGCGCGAATGTCGCGCTGCTGCTGAACATCACGCCCGATCATATGGATCGCTACGCGACGTTCGAGGACTACGCGGCAGCGAAGCACCGCGTCTTCAGGAATCAGCAGTCGTCGGACTTCGCGATCGTGAATACGTCTCTGGTTCCGATGGGGAAACAGGCGCCCTCGCCGGCTCGTCTCCTTCGTTTCTCTTCGACCGAACAGATTGAACAGGGCGCATTCCTCGACAACGACGAGCTGGTGTTGCGCATCGACGGCGATGAACGCCGCATTCCTCGCACTGCGCTGAAGCTGCAGGGAACACCGAACATCGAGAACGCACTCGCGGCGTGGCTCGCCGCGCGTGTCGCGGGAGTCGCCGATCTCGACACGCAGGTCGCACTCGGCACCTTTCGCGGTCTGCCGCATCGGATGGTGTTGGTGCGCGAGCGCAATGGCGTGCAATGGATCAACGACTCGAAAGGGACGAATGTCGACGCGACGATCGCCGCGCTCCAGAGTTTTCCCGCTGCAAGCGTCTGGCTCATCCTCGGCGGCTACGACAAGCATGGAGAATTCGAGCGGATGCGCGACCTCGTCGCCGATCGGACGAAGGGCATCCTGACGATCGGAAAAGCGGCGGCGATCATCGCGGAAAAGCTCGAGGGCGCCGCACCGATCATCCCGCTGGAGGACATGCAGCGCGCCGTGCAGTGGGCCTCAGAGAACGCGAAGAGCGGCGACACAGTGCTGCTCTCACCCGCATGCGCGAGCTTCGATCAGTACCGCAACTTCGAACATCGCGGAGAGCACTTCGAGGAACTGGTGAAGGGACTATGACCGAGGTCGCGCGGTTACGGGGATTCGCGGGGACGCGGGTGGTAGGGACCGCGAGCCCGCGAGCCTGCGCAACCGCGAGCCTGGCCAGCAGGGAATCATGAGCCGCAAACTCACATACGACACCTGGCTCTTCGGCGCCGCGATGCTGATCGTCGTCATCGGTCTGGTGATGATCTACAGCGCATCGGCGATCATCACGTTGCAGAAAGCCGGGTCGGACAATCCGTACTACTTCATGACGCGGCAGTGTGTCTTCCTCTTTCTGGGCGGCACGCTGATGCTGCTGCTCATGCACCTCGATACGCGTTTTCTGCAGCATCCGCGCGTGATCGCGGCCGTTCTGGGCGGCGTCGTGTTCGGGCTGCTCGTGGCCCTCTTCTCTCCTCAGATCAACGGCACTCACCGCTGGATCGTTTTCCCGCACGTCGGGCAGTTGCAGCCGTCCGAGTTTGCGAAGCCGGCCGTGATTCTTTTTCTTGCCTGGTACCTCGCGCGCAAGGAAGAGAAGGTCAACGAGTTGACGACCTTGCTGCCGCTCGCCGGGGTCATCGGGATGGTAGCCGTGCTGATCTTGCGCGAGCCGGATTTCGGCACGTCGG
>CAZKID010000082.1:0-15700 GCA_964552405.1 uncultured Thermoanaerobaculia bacterium | reverse complement strand
GTGGGTCAATGGGTTCCGCGTTGGAACTGGACGCGCAGCTTGTGGTAACGTTCGGCTCGAGGGGCGGCTTTGCGACCGCGACGATGGCGACGCTGAATCCGGGCGACGAAGTGATCCTCTTCGAGCCGTACTACGGCTATCACCTCAACACGCTGCGCATTCAGGGCATCGAGCCGAAGTTCGTTCCGCTCAGCGCGCCCGATTGGGCGATCGACTTCGATGCGCTGCGCGCCGCGTTCACGCCGAGGACGCGAGGCATCGTCGTCTGCACGCCTTCGAATCCCTGTGGAAAGGTGTTCACGCGGGATGAGCTGGAGAAGATCGGTACGCTCGCGCGCGAGCATGACGCGTGGGTCTATACCGATGAGATCTACGAATACATTGTCTACGACGGACGAGAGCATGTGTCGATCGCGTCCATCGAAGCGTGCCGCGAGGTTGCGATCACGATCTCAGGCTTCTCGAAGACGTTCTCGGTGACCGGCTGGCGGATCGGCTACGTCGCCGCGCCGCCGCGAATCGCCGGGCCGATCGGGCTCGTGAACGATCTCTTCTACGTCTGCGCGCCAACGCCGTTGCAGTGGGGAATCGCGCGCGCGCTCGACATCGGCGATGACTACTACACGAACCTCGCGTCCGACTACGAGAAGAAGCGCGACATGCTCGCCGATGCGCTCCGCGAAGCGGGTTTCACTCCGTATGTGCCGCAGGGGGCGTACTACATGCTGGCCGAAGTTCCGGAAGGCGCGGGCGATGACAAGCAGGCAGCGCAGTCGCTGCTGGAAGAAGCGCGCGTCGCCTCCGTCCCCGGATCCGCCTTCTACGCTTCGGAGCGTGGCAGGAAGCTCCTGCGGTTCTGCTTCGCGAAGGACTTCGACGCGCTCGAGGAGGCATGCCGCCGCGTGCGCGCATTTCGTCGCGTCGGAGCGGCGCACGCGTGAGCAGGGGAGGCCTGCGCCGCAAGACGGTACAGCAGACGCGCCCATCGACATTCTTTATCGTGGCGCTGGGGATCGCGGTCCTGCTGCTCCTGTGGGGAGCGTGGGTGCTGGTGCATCGTCCGGTTAGGATCGGAACCGCGGGGCCCGCGCAACCGCGAGCCCGCGCAACCTACTTCTTCATCTCCGCCAGCACATCCTCCGCGTGACGTTCAGTATCGACCTTCTTCCAGATCTTCTTGATCGTTCCGTCGGGACCAATCCAGAACGTCGTGCGGGCCACGCCCCATGACTTCCGGCCGTACATGTTCTTCTCTTTCCACACGCCGTACATCTTGGCAACGTCGGCCGTCTCATCGGAGAGCAGCGGGAAGTTGAGGTCGTACTTCGACTTGAACTTATCGTGCGAGGCGATCGAGTCGGTGGAGACACCGAGAACGACCGCGTGTGCTTTCGACATGTCGGACTCGTGATCGCGGAACGAGCACGCTTCCTTCGTGCAGCCGGGCGTATCGTCCTTCGGGTAGAAGTAGAGGATGACGTCTTTGCCCTTGAACTCCTTGAGTGTGACGTCCTTGCCCCGTGTCGAGGGTAGTCTGAAGTCGGGAGCTTTGTCGCCGGCTTTCGGTTCGTAGTAGTCCTGCATGCGGCGGAATTTATCATCCCTCGTCATCCTGAGCGAAGCGAAGGATCAACGACGGCGTCGCGCGACCTGATGAATGAGCAGACTTCATGGCGCAGCCGATCCGCGCGCTTGCGATGTGGATCCAGGACCGCTTCTTGTCGCGAATCGTCGCGGCGCCGTCGTTGATCCTTCGCTTCGCTCAGGATGCACTACCCATCAGTTCACGGCGCTGCCGAACAACACCTTCTCGGCCACGAGTACCGCATTCAGCGCGGAGCTCCGGCGCAGGTTGTCGCACACGGCCCACACCCAGAAGCCGCCGCGAATCGACGGGTCGGACCGCACTTCTCCGATGAGCACCTCGTCCTTTCCTGCTGCGTCGATCGTGCCGAATGACTGGTCGCCTTCCGGCAGTGCGATCGCGGCGGAAGAGCGGAACGCCTGGAGGATCTTGTCCGTCGTCAGTTCGCTCTTCGTCTTCACGAACAGCGAGAACGTATGGCCGTGGAAGATCGTCCCCTGCGTCACGAGCATCGCGAGCTCCGTGCGGGGATCGATGAGCTCCTTCACCTGCTTCGTGATGAACTCCTCGTTGTGCTCGATGGCGGGATAGAGATTGAATGCCAGCTGCCTGTCGAAGATCTCCTTCGGCACGCTGCTGATGTTGAGCACGCTGATCGTCTGGCGCGCGAGCTCTTCGATGCCGGCCTGCTCGAACTCCGATGCCGGCTGCACGACGGTCGCGGTGCAGAACTCGATCGGCGTCACGCTCTCGATCTGATGCAGGATCAGCGCGAGCGGGATCGCGACGGGATGGGGCGACACGAGCAGCCGGTCGTTCTCATCGACGTTCTCGAGGTTGATGCCGGCTACTGCCAGCTTTGCATCTTCGATGGACGTCGGTTGCGAAAGATCGATTGCGACGAAGCCGGCTGCCTTCTGCTTCGCGATCCACGGCGCGTTCGCACTCGGTGAGCCGCAGAAGAAGACGAGATCGAGATCCTCGAGCTCAACGTCGGAGACCTGCGCGACGACGGCAGGCTCATCTTCGACATCCGTCAGCGCACCGGCCTCCTCCTCGGTCGAAGCAAGAAGCGCGATGCGATCGAAGGGAAAGGCGCGGTCGCGGAGGATCGTCTTGATCTCGTTCCCGACGAGCGTCAGCGGATTGATGATGCCGAGGCGGTAACCTTTTTCGGACTTCGGTTGGGGCATGGCGTGGGTTTTATCACAGGGCGCTGGGGCACTGAGGTGCTGGGGCAATCACCCATGCTCCGCCGCCATCGGCGGAGGCGCTCCATCCACATGCGGCGAGGGGAACGCGATCGACCATAACCTCGCCATCGGGCCCGACAGCAGATAGAGAATCGCGCCGATGAAGAAGAACTCGCGCGGCCACTTCGCGGCGACGCCGAGAATGAGGGCGAGGACGAGGAAGTAGATCAGCGAGCGCTCTTTCTGCAGATTGAGTCCCTTCTGCGAGCGGTAGCGGATCGGCGACACCATCGAGAATGCCACGGCGATCGTCGTGATCAACATGACCGTCGCGAAGCGCTCGTCCGTCACTGGTGCTGGCGCGTAATTGACGATCGACGCGAGCGTCAGTGCGCCGCCCGGACTCGGCAGGCCGACGAAGTAGCGATGATCCGTCTTGCCTGTCATTACGTTGAAGCGTGCGAGGCGCAGCGAGACCGCGACGAGGAACATGAACGCGATGCCGACGCCGAGGTTGTTGAGCGGACGAAGGCCCCAGGCGTAGACGAGGACGGCAGGCGCGCAGCCGAATGTGACGACATCGGCGAGCGAGTCGTATTCCTTCCCGAACTCACTCGTCGCATGGAGCTGCCGGGCGACGAGTCCGTCGAATGTGTCGAAGACTGCTGCGATGAAGAGGTTGATCGCTGCTTTGTGGAAGAACACGGCCGCACTTTCGTAGTGCAAGCTCGTGATCTCGTGAATCGCGTTGAACGAGTTGACGATCGAGCGGAAACCGAAGAAGAGATTGAGAATCGTGAACGACGTAGGGATGACGTAGATCCCGCGGCGAAGACCCTTCTTCAGATCCGGGCGTTTCATTCAGGCAGCTCCGCGATGACGGTCAGCGCGACCTTCACCTTGTCCTTCATGCCGACTTTGATGATCGCATTCGGAGGGAAGAACATGTCGACGCGCGATCCGAACTTGATCATGCCGACGCGCTCGCCGCGCGCCACTTCGTCGCCTTCCTTCTTGTCGAAGACGATGCGCCGTGCGAGCAGGCCGGCGATCTGTTTGAACGCAACCGTCGCGCCGCGCGAGTCCTGCACGACGATCAGGTTCTGTTCGTTCTCCGTCGACGACTTCTCCACCATCGCCGCGAGTTTCTTCCCCGGGTTGTACTTGTAGTGAATGATCCGGCCGGTGATCGGCGCCCGGTTCACGTGTACGTCGAAGACCGACATGAAGATCGAGACCTGCTTCGTCAGTCCGGGCCAGATCGCGCCGTCGGCGATGTCTTTGATCTGCACGACGGTGCCGTCGGCAGGCGAGATCACATCAATATGGCGTTCCGAGCCGCGGCGATGCGGATCGCGGAAGAAGTTGATGAGAAAGAGAACGAGGAGCCCGAGGATGATCGCGGCAATGGTCCACTGAATCAGAAGGGCGCCGGCGAAGAGGATGACGACCGGGATGAGGAAGATCCAACCTTCGGGCGCGAATCGCAGTTTGGGCATTCGCGGATCGTACCAGAGGTTACGCGGGCCCGCGGATACACGGGCTCGCGGTTTCTTGCGGGCTTCAATACCGCGAGCCCACGAGCCCGCGTGCCCTGCAAAATGAAAAAGGGAGCCGCGCGGCTCCCTTTGCTACAAAGACCAGCGATCTGTTACGCGACGTGCGACGCTTCGTACGAGCGAATCCGCTCTGCCATCTGATCCTTGAGGTGGAGTTTTCGCTTCTTCAACGTCTTCTCTTCGATTTCCTCATCGACTGAGACTTCCTTCTTGGTGCACAGTTCGTTGAGGCGATTCTCACAACGGTGATGCTCTTCGATCCATTCGCGGAACTCAGGATCTTCCGTTGTGAGAAGCCGTTGAATGTCAGCGATATTCGACATCGATCTCCTCCTTCGAAGTGACGCTCACGAGAAAATTCTACCACCGCGGAGCGAGAGGGGTGCTGTGCTGGTAAACTGCTGAGCCATTTGGAAATGTCGCGACGAATTCTCCTTGCAGTGCTGTTCGTCACCACCCTTTTGACCCCCTGGAGACGCGAGCTTCTCGTGGGGGACGAGACCAAGTACGGACAGGTCATTCGTGAAATGCGGACCACGGGAGCGTTTTTTCTTCCGACGCTCAATGGGACTCCGTTCACGCACAAACCGCCTCTGCACTTCTGGGCCATCGATCTGCTCACGTTTCCGCTCGGCCGCTACTCGATGTGGCCGTATGTGATTCCGTCGCTCGCCGCGTTCGCCTTCCTGCTTTGGCTGTTGAATCGAAACGCGGGATGGCTGGCGGCATTCGTCTGTGGAACCTCGTTCATGGTGTGGGGCTCTGCGCAGACCGCGCGGATGGATGTGAGTTTCACTGCGTTCCTTGCGCTCGCCGCATTTCTGCTCCTCCGATTCTTTTCGAATCGCGACCCCCGTGCGCTCCTCGCTGCCGGAATCGCGATCGCGATCGCGACGCTGATCAAGGGTCCGATGGCTCCCGTGATCATCCTCGTGCTCTTCGGGCTCGAGTGCTGGCGCCGGCGCGAAGTGCCGCGTGCGAACTATCTGCCGGCACTTGCCGCGATGGTCGTGATTCCGCTGCTTTGGGTCGTGCCGGCATTCGTGATCGGCGGCGACGCATACGCGCACGACGTGATCGTGAAGCAGACGGTCGGCCGCGCGTTTTCCTCGTGGGTGCACAAGATGCCGCCCTGGTACTACCTTCTTACTTCGCCCGCGGATCTCTTCCCCTGGTTTCTGATCGCCGCCGTCGCGATCGTGCAGGCGTGGAAGCGCGGAGGGGAGCGCGATCGGTTCTGTATCAACTGGATTCTCGCCGTGTTGTTGCCGTACTCGTTGATGTCGAGCAAGCTCGATGTCTACATGATGGCGATGATCCCGCCCGTTGCGGTGCTGGTTGCGGCCGCGGAAGGCCGTACCGTCACGATCGCCGTGCGTGTCACGCTCGCGCTGCTGGTGATAGCGGGAATCGCCGGCTGGTTCCTCGCGCCGGTTCCGTACGACACGCCGCTCGTGCATGGCGTGCTCGTCGTCGTCATCATCGCGAGCGTGATCGGAATGCTCGTCGGGACGAGACTTTCGTTAGGCGTCGCGATGCTTGCGATTTATGCCGCGGTCGTGATCGCGCTTCTCCCGATGGCGAATGAGCTCGCGACGACGCGCCCGCTGATCGCGGCGCTCACACGGCAGCATGTCGCTCCCACGGAGATCGCTCTCTTCTCGTGTCCGCAGCTCTGGAGCCGCGACATGCCGCTCGAGCTGGAGAAGGTGCACTATGTCGCACCGGAGGATCTCGGGCACATGCAGCCGGTCGTGATCGTCACGGCACGGAAGAATGCGCGGGAGATTGCCGCGCCGTTACGCGGCTATCGAGTCGTGGACACCGTGCAGATGATCGGGAAGCCATTCGATGTCTATCGGCGCTGACATGCTGGCGCGCCGCCGCCGGGTCGCAGCGGCCGCATTCGTGGCGCTGCTCCTGCTGTCGCTCTTCTGGCCTTCGCCCATCGTCAGGCTAAACCGTCTCTGCTGCAACGCTCCGTTAGACATCGACGAGCTCTCGTTCCTCGGCCGCGAAGCGCCGAGTTGGGACGTCGCGTTCTGGTGCCTCGCGGGATTGCTCGCGATCGCGATCGTGCAGAGTGGAGAGCGGGCGTCTCGCCCGCAGTCGCTGGGCGTCTCGCCCGGCGACGGTCTGCTGATCGGGCGGGACACCCAATCAGTGCGGGCGAGACGCCCGCTCTCCACAGCGTTCGCGGCTGCGACTCTGGCGGCAATCGCGCTCACCTTCGCAATCGCGCGCTTTGCCGACGCTCGCGTCACCGCGTGGGCGGAGGGGCTGCAATCGGAGACGACCGAGGACTTCGTTCGGATCTTCAATCGCCTCGGCGGCGGGATGAATCCCGTGCTGATCGTCGTCTTCTTCGCGCTCGCCGGGCTCTTTTACCAACATCGACGCTGGCTGGCATACGCGATCGCCATGGCGTTCGCGGGTCTTGGTGCAGGACTCGTCGCGCAGATCGTGAAGTTCGCGACGCTGCGCGCGAGGCCGGAGCTCTGGCTTGGTCCCTTTCAACACGCGCGCTCGAGCGCGAGCTCGTTTCCAAGCGGTCATACGGTCGGATCGTTCGCACTCGCCGGAGTGCTCTTCTTCGGCTCGCGCAACTGGCCGCTGCGCATCATCGCGATCGTGCTCGCGTCGGCAGTCGGCCTCTCGCGCATCTTCGCGTTCCGCCACTGGGCTTCAGATGTGTTCGCTTCGGCGGCTGCCGGACTGCTCGTTTCATGGGTTATTACGAATTTCGTGATCCGCCTCACAAGCGGGGAAAGAGAGCCCTCCTAGAATTCGCCCCCGTTATGAGTGCAAAACGTGTCTCTCTCATCAGCTACGACCTTCTCCGCGAGCTGTGCGATCACTGTCGCCGCGAGCGTTTTCATTTTGTTCCGATGGGTGATGCTCCCGAGCCGACTCTCTGCAGTCAGTGCGGCCAGCGCAGCAAGCTTGCCGACATGAGCGAAAGCGCGATCTGGCGCCTGGTGATGCAGCCCAACGGCGAAATGAAAGTCGTTCCCCTCCACGCGTAGTAGAGCGTCGCTGGCACCGAGGTATCATCGGTGTATGACGCAGCCGGTCATGGTTCCGAAGTACGCGCACAACGGGATCGCGAACATCTGGATCATCGATCCGGGAAAGCGCTCGCTCGAGGTCTACAGAAAGTTTCGGGAGCACTTCATTCCGATTGGCGCACACGCAGAAGCCGATCGAGTCTGGGCAGAACCCTTCGACGCGGTCGAGCTCGATCTCTCGCTTCTCTGGTTGCCGGAGTAAACGGCGTCACCGCGAGCCCGCGTCACCGCGAGCCCGCGAAACCCGTTACCCTTCCATTTCGGCGAAGCTGACGCTCACCAGGCGCGAGCAACCCGCTTCTTCCATCGTGACGCCGTAGAGCACGTCCGCCGCTTCCATCGTGCGGCGCGAGTGTGTGATCACGATGAACTGCGTGTCGCGCGACATGTCGCGCACGAGGCGGACGAAGCGTTCGTTGTTCACTTCGTCGAGCGGTGCGTCGACCTCATCGAGGATGCAGAACGGCGATGGCTTGTAGCGGAAGATCGCGAACAGCAGCGCGAGCGCCGTCAGCGCGCGCTCTCCACCCGAGAGCAATGCGATGGACTGATTCTTCTTGCCCGGCGGCTGCGCGACGAGCTCGATGCCCGACTCCAGCACGTCCTCTTCATCGAGCAATTGCATTCTCGCGGTGCCGCCGCCGAAGAGCGAGGTGAAGATCTCGCCGAAGCTGGTGTTGACGGCGGCGAAGGCATCGCGGAACAGCTCGCGCGACGTCAGGTTGATCTTGCGGATCGTCTGACGCAGCGACTCGATCGACTGCACGAGATCGTCGCGCTGCGTGCGAAGGAACGACTCGCGTCCCTCGAGCTCCTGATGCTCTTCGATCGCCAGCACGTTCACCGGCCCGATCTTCTCGAGTGAATCGGTCAACTTGTTGACTTCCGCATCGAGCTCTGCACGCGCTTCATCCGAAGCGGGAGGCTCGACATCGGCCAGCGCATCGATTCCTGCATGCAGATCGAACGAGATCTGCTCGCGCAGGATGTCGAAGGCGGACTTCGCATGATCGAGCCGGCGCTGCGACTCGAACAGAGAGTCCTTCGCCGTATTCCACAGCTCGCGCGAGGTCACGGCGCGCGACGACAATTCATTCACGCGCACGTCGAGGTCCGCGACTTCCGCCTCGAGAATCACGCGCGTTTCGGAAAGCTCGTGCAGTTTGCCCAGCGACTCATCGAGCTGACCGCGCGCGGTCTCCGCCGACGTCGAGGTGTCGCCCTGCTTGCGCGAGAGCGTATCGATCTCCTGATGCAGTTGCGTCGCGCGCGATCCGAGCGACACGACGATGCGCGAGAGATTCTCATGCTCGCGCGCTACGGCATTCACATTGCCCGACGCCGCTTCGAGATCGACGCGCGACTTCGATGCGACCTCCGTCGTCTCCTCGAACGCTGTGCGCGCCACCGCGAGCTGCTCTTCGAAGCCGCGGATCTGCGCCTGCGTGTCGCTCTCGCTCAGCTCGAGCGTCTGCAGTTCATCGAGCGCTGCCTTCTTCCGCCCCAGCAGCCCTTCCTTCTCCTCGGCGTAGAGCATCTGCTCCTCCGAGGCGACGGCGAGGTCTTTTTCGAGACGTTGCAGTTCGGCGGATGCGCGCTCGCGTTGATTCTTCTTGTCGCGCAGCTCCTGCTCCGTCGTCCGCGCGCGCTCTTCGGCGAGGATGCGCGTATCGTCCGCGGTCCGCAGCTGATCTTCGATCGTCTGCAGTTCCGCGGCGATCGACGTCGCGCGCGTCTCTTCACGGCCGACGATCGCCTCGAGATCCGACAGTTCGCGCTTCAGCGAGAAGACGCCAGGGGTCGCACCTTCGGCTTTTCCGCCGATGACCATCGGTCCGCGCACGATGTCGCCATCGAGCGTGACGAACGTCGCGTGGGGCCGCTCCTTCGCGCGATCGATCGCTTCGCGCAGATTGCCGACGATGTACGCCTCCGGAATCGCGTGACGCACGGCATCGGCAACGGGACCTTCACCGACGACGGAGTACGCCGCGTTGCCGCGACGAGTCCCTTCAGCGGTCGGAACGAAATCTGTGGTGATGAACGCGCCGCGTCCCGCTCCACGCTCGCGCAGCCTCCGGATCGCCTCGATTGCGGTGTTGGCGTCATCGACGACGACCGCCTTCGACACTTCGCGAAGCAGCGTGTCCAGCGCTGTTTCGAATCCTTCCGCAGCGCGCACGGCCTCCGCGGCCGCCGTGGCGTTGGGCACGAGCTCGAGCACGGCAGCGCGCACGGCCTCATCCTGCGATTCGAGCGAGGTGAGGAGCGTGCGCAGCGAGTCGATCTTGTAGGAGGTCTGCGAGACGCGATCGCGCGCGGTCGACAGCGACTCGCGCAGATTGTCGCGCCGGGACGAGAGCTCATCGCGGCGAGCCACCGCGTCGCGCGCAGCCTGCTGCGCCTCGGCCAGTGCCTGTTCGGCCTGCTGCACGCTCTCTTCCCACTCGTTTGCAATGGAGCGCGCGCCGTCGCGGCTCTCCAGCGCTTTGCGCGCAGTCTCGCCGAGCTTGGAGAGATAGAACTCGCACTTCTCGACCGCGATCTCGATCTGATGCACCTGGTTCCGCGCCTCGGAGATTCGTGCGATGGTGCGCATCAGCGACTCGCGGGAATCGGCGAGCGATTTTTCGAAACGACGAACCTCGTCGGATTTCTCCTGACGATCGCGCTCGAGTTGATCGGCGATATCGCGCAGACGATTGCGCTCCTGCTTCGAAGCCTCGAGCTGCGTCGACTTCTCTTCGAGCAGCGACTGCTGCTCCGTCGCCTCGCCTTCGAGAGATGCGATCTGCGTCCGCGCGCTTTCAATCCGCTGCACGAGATCGCCGAGGTTGGTTTCAGATGTCTGGAGGAAGGAGCGGAGACGCTCGACATCGGCGGAGAGTCGCGCGATGTCTTCGCGCACCGCGGATGCGCGCGTCGCCTTGCCTGCATGCGTCGTGCGCGTTTCCGCGAGCTCGGCTTCGTCCGTTCCGAGCTGTGCTGCGAGCTCGGCTTCGCGCGCCTGTGCTTCGGCGAGTGCGGCGTCTGATGCGGCCTGCTCGTCCTGCGCGGCGAGGATGCGGCCCTTGTAGAGCGCGCGCTTCGCGGTCGAAAGTTGTTCGCTGAGCTCCTTGTGACGGCGTGCTTTGCCGGCCTGGCGCTTGAGCGAGTTCAGATTGCGTGTGACTTCGGACAGCGTGTCGTCGATTCGCAGGAGATTCGCCTGCGTCTCTTCGAGCTTCAGCTCCGCGGCGCGGCGCTTCGTCTTGTACTTCGTGATGCCCGCGGCCTCTTCGATCAGCCTGCGGCGATCCTGCGGCTTGTTGGAGAGGATCAGATCGATCTTTCCCTGCTCCATCACCGAGTAATTGCGGATGCCGAGGCCGGTGTCCATCAGGATGTCGGAGATGTCCTTCATCCGGACGCGCTTGCCGTTGAGGCGGAACTCCGACTCACCGGTGCGGAAGACACGGCGATGGATCGTGATCTTGCCGTCATCGGCCATCGGATGATCGCTGTCTCCGTTGCTCGTGCCGAGCGTGAGCGTGACTTCGCCCATGGAGAGAGGACGGCGGCGCGCGGAGCCCTGGAAGATGACGTCGTCCATCGTCTCGCCGCGGATGTGCGAGGCGCGGTTCTCGCCGAGGACCCAGATGATGGCGTCGCAGATATTGGATTTGCCGCAACCATTCGGGCCGACGACAGCCGTCATCGCGGCAGGGAAGTCGAGCTTGGCCGGGTCGTAAAACGATTTGAAGCCTGCGATTTCGAGCTTTTCGAGACGAAACATTTGTCCTGGACCGATTCTTTAGTAAACGCGGGATACTAGCAGCTTTTGAAGCGGTGGCGAGTAGTCGCTCCCCTCGCCCTGCGAAGCTGGGAGAGGGGCCGGGGGTGAGGGGCTGAAAGAACTCGACAGATTCCTCCAGCACGAGATCGACCTCGGCAGTTTCCCGAGCGCCGTCTACGCAATCGGAAGCTACGCTCGCATCGAACGTGAGAATGCGCTCGGGCACGCCGTTTCAGTCCCGCTGCGCATTCCGGCAACGCTCGACACGCTCTACGACTGCGCGTCGATCACGAAACCGCTGATTACGACGCAACTCGTGCTGAAGCTCGGACTGCTGGACGAAAGCATTCACGGCGTTCCCGTGCGGCGACTGCTGACGCACACATCGGGTCTTCGCGCCTGGATGCCGCTCTACGCGTACGGCGATCCGCTGCGGGCGATCCTCGAGCAGGGTCCGGAGTACGAGCCCGGCACGCGCGTCGTCTACTCCGATCTCAACTTCATTCTTCTCTGGATGCTGATCGGCCGCGACCGCTACGTTCGTCTTGCGCACGATCTCATCGGTCTCGGCGCCGACGCCCTACTCCAACCATCCGCTGCACTTCGTCCGCGGATCGCGGCCACGGAATGGGGACAGCGCTTCGAAGCGAAGCTGGCATCTCGGTACGACATCGCCGGTATGCGTCAGGGCCTGATGTGGGGGGAGACGAACGATGGCAACTCGCACCACATCGGCAACGGCACTGCCGGCAACGCGGGACTCTTCGCGACGGCGCGCGGCGTGTTTCGCATCGCGTCCGCGTTCGTGCGTAGTGAGTATGCGGGACTTGCATCGCGCAATCAGACGGAGGGGTTGAACGAGTCGCGCGGCCTGGGATGGCTCATCGGCTCGCCGGGTAGCACCCTGCCGCCATCAGCGTTCGGTCACACAGGATTCACGGGGACCTCGGTATGGATCGATCCGGCGCGCGAACGGATCATGGTGTTGCTCACGAATCGCGTGCACCCGTGCGCGGCACCGATTGCGATGCAACGGATTCGCGGAGAGTTCCATCGCCTGGCCAGCGGGGCCTGATTGCGGCTCAGCTCGCGGAGCGAGAACGACGAAGCAGCCTGTAGAGGAGCGGACGCCACACCATCCGGTACTTCACGGGGAATGAACCCGGATGGACTGACTCGGCCCAGGTTGCCTCGTAGCGGAGCGACAACGAGATCACGTTGTCCAGTGACTCGATGTAGTGCCACCAGAACGGAGGGATGTAGAGCATCTCACCGGGCTCCAGGATCGCTTCGAAGCGGGCCGCCTGTTCGATCCGCGGAAACGTACTCCGATCTGCATCGAGACACCTGGCCGGCAAGCGGCTTGCGCCGAGACCACCGGCGAGCGATGTGTCCGGATAGAGGTTGCCCGATTCTTCGGGGCCAAAGAGAACCACTCGCTTGCGTCCCGTGATCTGGCCCAGGAGGCCATGCCACGAGTCGTAATGCAGTGCTGTGATGTTTCCTTTCTGTCCCACCCACAAACCGGACGCGCCTGGAAAGAAGGGATGCCGGGCGACATTCGGGACATCCACGTCGTTGGCCAGTTTTCCGAGAGAACTCCAGCCGCCGCTTCCCATCATGTAGTAGCGAGCTCCTGTCGAATTCTCCGTGAAGACGATGTCGATGAGTCTCGCCAGAGACATGCGTGTCGTCGCACCGGCGAAGTACGACGTCAGAAAATTTGGATTTCCGTCGACGGTCGTATTGACGTCGATCTGCACGTCGCCGATTGTTTCCTTGAGCAACTGCGGCGTCCACGATGAAAGGGCGGGGAAGCGCGCAGTCATCAGCGCCGGTTTCCGCCTCGCAAACAGATCGGCGAAGTCGCCGCTGATCACCGCGTCAATGTCCCGAACGGCTCCGCTTGCGCCGCCCCGTCGCGTAAGACCCCAGCGATACGACATGGTCCACCAGGCAAAGGTGAACGGCAGCACTGCGACGTCGAACAAACGCGCCACTGGCCTGTTCATGATCCTTCCACTCGCCGGTTCGCGGCGGAGCCCGGGTCCGTTTCTTGGTTCGCCGAGCCCTCCTCCTGGGCGAGCGTTCGCGGCATGACGAATGTGAAATCGCTTCCCTCTCCCGGCGCGCTCTTGACGGTGATCGTTCCGCCGTGCATCTCGAGATAGTGCTTCACCAGCGTGAGGCCGAGACCGGTGCCTTGCCTGCGGCCGCCCTGGACCTGGCGGAATTGCTCGAAGATCAGCTCGTGATCTTTGGGATCGATTCCGATTCCCTGATCGATGATGGAGACCGCAATCGACTCTCGTTTCAGCGGCGATTGTTCTGCATCGAGCGCATGCGCCAGGATGCGGATGGACGCTGCGTCCGGTGAGAACTTCACCGCGTTCGAGATGAGGTTGTAGAGGATCTGCTTCAGCTTGATCGGGTCGGCCTCGACGAGGGTGACGTCTTTGGCGATGTCGACTACGAGCTGGATGCGCCGCGGCAGCGTCACACCGCGAACGACGCGGCAGATTCCTTCGATCATCTCCGGCACGCTCACCATTTCGGTATCGAGTGTCATCTTGCCGGCTTCGATCTTCGACAGATCGAGGATGTCGTTGATGATGCCGAGCAGGTATTCGCCCGAGGTATTGATATTGCGCAGGAAGCGCTGCTGGCGTTCCGTCAGCTTGTCGCTGACTGAAGAGTCGAGCACGCTCGAGAAGCCGATGATCGCGTTCAGCGGCGTGCGCAGCTCGTGGCTCATCGTTGCGAGGAACGCGCTCTTCGCCTGATTCGCCGCGTCCGCCGCCTCCTTCGCACGCAGCAACTCCTGCTCCGCGCGGATGCGTTCCTGCAGTTCCTGCTGTGCCGATGTATAGAGCCGCGCGTTCTCGATCGCGATCGCCGCCTGGCGTCCGAATGCGGTGGCGATGCGCAGATGCCGCTGGTCGTACGCATTCTTCGTCCGGCTGTCGAGCGTGAGCGCGCCGATGATGCGGTCGCGCACGACGAGCGGAATGCCTATGTTCGAGCGCACGGCGAGGAGGTCCGGCGTCTCGCCGGGCCAATCGTGGTCGCCCGGCTCGATGTCGAAGATGAAGGGGCGGGGGTCGGTCGCCAGGCGCTGGTTGTAAGGGTGATGGGCGAGATCGCGCGCGTGGCCGATTTCCATTTCGGGAAGGCCGCGCACAGCGATGACGCGCATCGACGTTCCCTCGACGAGCTGAATGCTCGCGCTGTCATAGTCGATCACACGATGGATCTCGTCGAGGATGACGGGCAGGACGAGGGCGACGTCGAGGCTCTCGTTGAGCACCTGAGCACTCGACTGCAGCCGTTCCGCCAGCTCACGCGACTGCGACTCCTCGGCGAACAGGCGCGCGTTCTCGATCGCGTTCGCGACCTGCCCCGCGATCGTCTCCAACAGGCGAACGTCCACTTCAGTAAACACGCGCTCGGGGTTGTCGGTGTCGACACCAATGGTGCCGATCGTTTCGCCGCGCACGATCAGCGGCGCGATCAGAATTGCCTGTGTGTTGCGCGACCTCATGATGTCGTGGATGGACCGCGTCATGGCGCTGGTCTGCGGATCGAGCACGATGAGCGGCTGCCCTGTCCGGATGACGTGGACCGACGACTCATTCCCTTCGGTCAGCGGGAAAATGATTCCGTTCGCGCTGCCGCGCTCCGAATGCGACGCGACGATGCGCAGCTCAGTCTTCGCGTCGTTCATGAGCGTGATGCCGCAGCTCATGCCGCTGAGAATCTCCGACGTTTCCTTCGAGACCGTTTCCAGCGCGCGATTGATGTCGACGACATTCGTCAGCGCCACCGCGATGCGATTCAGCACGGCGAGATGCTCCGCGCGTCCTTCCGCATCCTGCCGCGCCTCGCTCACTTCGCGGAAGAGCCGCTCCAGTTCGTAGTTTGCGTAGCCCAGATCCTGCTCTGCGCGCTTCACGTCCTTCCCGTCGAGCATTACGCCGTGCGTCTCGATCGGCTTGCCGCCTTCGCGCACCGTTCGCGACTGATTCTGAAACCAGAGCACGCGGCCATCGCGCGAGATCAGACGATGTGCAATGTTGATTTCTTCGCCCGTCTCGTCCTTGAGCCGGAGCAGTTCCATCGTCGCCGCGCGATCTTCGGCATGAATGACCTTCCACCAAAGGTCGCCGTCCTCGATCCATTCTTCGGGCGTGTAACCGAGCAGGCGCTCGACCTGCGGACTGATGTAGAGGGTTTTCGCCTGGACGATGGAGTAGCGATAGATGATCGTCGCCGGCAACTGCTCGACGAGCGTCCGGTACTCGCTTTGCGCCAGCTGCAGTTGCCGTTCGACCGCGGCGCGCTGTTCGATCTCTTCGTTCGCGGCCGTGTATAGCCTGGCGTTCTGGATGGCGACCGCGGCCTGTGCCGCGAAGGCGAGTGCTGCCCTGGCGTGAGTCTGCGTGTAGACATTTGGCTCGGTCTTGTCGATCGTGATCAGGCCGACGACTTCATCGCCAAGAAGCAGAGGCACGCCCATCCAC
>CAZKID010000081.1:0-15755 GCA_964552405.1 uncultured Thermoanaerobaculia bacterium | reverse complement strand
GGACCAGGGCCCGCGGCCGGATGGGGAAGGGGGGGAAATCTTCGTCTTGTTTGGGGGTAGGGGGGGTTTGGGGAAGGTCGTGGAAGAACAGGGCGTGCCGGTGGCCGGGGCATTCGTTCGATGCGGCGATGCTCTGTTTACGTCATCGCGCGACGACGGCAGCTTCATCTTTCCGCATGCCGATTCCACCGAAGCGCTCATCGCTTGTAAGGACCACGCGTGCGGATCCGTTGCTGCGGTGCCAAATGCCGCGGTTCATCTTCGCGAGGGCAGTGCGGCGCGCGGCGTCGTTCGCGATGAGGCCGGTCACGCGATCGAGGGTGTGCCGGTGTTCGTGGTTGGCGATCGATATGTACCCGGTGCTGTGACCGATGCACGGGGCGAGTTTCAGCTGCCCAGAATCGAAGCGCGAGGGTTGCTGAGAGTGATCGCGGGCGATGACGTCATCGCGAAGGATCGCAAGGCGGCGGCCGGCGCGGGGAATGACCTCGTGCTCATGAGGCCACCCGTGATCGCGGGCGTCGTGGTTTTGGAATCGAACGCTCCTGTTGCCGGCGCGCACGTTGGCTTCGTCGCACCCGAGGGCTTCGAGACCATCAAGACGGTCACGGATCGCGCTGGCCGATTTCGTCGGCGGGTGCCCGCCGGGCTGCATGGGCGCATCCAGGCGATCAAGCCTTCGCTGCCGCGGGTCTTGCTCGGCGAGCTCGTCGTTCCGTCGTCGGGCATTCACGATCTGGTGGTGAAGATTCCGAAAGGCGTGCTGGTTTCGGGAACGGTCGTCGACTCCAACGGCCGGCCGGTCGAAGGTGCCGGCATCACCTATAGCGATCAGGACTCCGAATCGTTCGTCGATGAGACGCGATCGCGTGCGGACGGTACCTTTTCGTTTCGGATGAACAGTGGTGTGCGGACGCTCGCCTTCAAGAAGACCGGATTCGTTGCACAGCTCGTGGAGGTCGAGGCGGCAGGCTCGCAAGTCGCGGTGCGAGTCGTGATGCCTGAGCGGATTTTGGTTCGCGGCGTCGTCGTGCGCTCGGATGGAGCGCCGATCAGCCAGGTACGGGTCTCGAGCGGTTATGGTGTTCCTTCGACGACAGACAACGCCGGCCGCTTCGAAGTGGAATGCAAGCCAGGGAAGAATCAGCTCACGGTTCACACAAAGACGTTCGATGTCGTAGCACCTTCGGCGAATGAGCGCATCGTCATGGGAGAGGGATCCATCGTCCGCGGCCGTGTGATCGATGCCGGCACCGGCCAGCCGCTCGAGGAGTACAGCGTCGAAGCGCTACAGACCCAGGCCCTCGATGAGTCGGCAATCGAGTATCACCACGGCGGTGAATTCGTCGTTCGTGGAATCGATCGCTCACAGATGACCATCGGTGTCAGCGCAGAAGGCTACCTCGGGAAAACGTTGCAGGGCGATGGCTCGGAGGGTGTGCTCACGTTCGCGCTCGGCCGCGGAATTTCGATTCGCGGCCGTGTTCGCGATGCGATCGGAAAGCCGATCGAAGGAGTCGATATCTTCGCGTCGACGGTCGGGAAAAGTACCTCCGCACGCGCAGTCACGGGCGAGGATGGCGCGTTCGAGTTGAAGGGGCTGGACAGTGGCGATGCCGTCGACCTGATGTTCACGAAGAGCGGATTTCTCGTCCACATGAGGAAGGTACAGACACCTGTCGCGGAGTTGCTCGAGATTCAGATGTCGGGGACCGTTTCGATTCGCGGGCGCGTGTTGAATGCGAATGGCGAAGGGGCAGAGAAGGTAATGATCACGGCCGCGACCTCGGTCCGGACAGAGTCGCCGAGCGAGACACCGCAGGCCACTACCGACGAGTCGGGTGCGTTCGAGATGATAGGACTCGCCGCCGCTCGCTACGACTTCGAGGCGTGGCTCGATATGCATCGCGCGGGAGCAGCGCGCGACGTCGATGTCGAGCACGTGCATGACATCGTGATCCGTCTGCAGCCGATGGGCACGATCTCCGGACGCGTCAGCGGCGCCACCGGTGAAACGATCACGGTGTTCGCGGAGCAGGCGGAGGATCATGCGCAGGTCAACGTTGCTCCAGACGGGACGTACCGGTTCGCGAACGTGCCTCCTGGCGTCGTCAAGTTGCGTGCGGCGCTCTATCGACAGCAGCGAGCACGGGCGACGCGTCCGATCTACGTTGAGGTGAGCGCAGGGATGGAGTCGCGAGGCGATCTCGTGTTCGAGCCGCGTCACACGTTGCGAGGCCGTGTCATTTGTGAGGGTCAGCCTTTCAGCGGCACGGTCATGTTCTCTTCCGGCGATGTGCCTTTCGTCGAAGCGATGACGGCGCCCGACGGTTCGTACAGCATCGAGCTCGAAGCGGACCGATACGGCTTCAACGTGTCGAGTCCATGTGGCTCGGCCGTGGGAACCGTGGAGGTCGAGCACGAGTCTTCGCTCGACATCGCGTTGACGCCCCAGCGTTCGTTGCGTGTGCACGTCGTCGACGATGCGACGAACGAGCCGCTCTCCACGGCATCCGTCGAAGCCGACTTCCAAAGCAGTCTCACGGGCGCGGATGGAATCGCGATCGTACATCCGTCCGCGGAAAACACTCGCCTGGTGGTGAGCAGGAAGGGATATGGAACGACAGCAGTCAACGCGAGCGGCCCCGATGTCATCGCGCGTCTTCCGCGCGCCGGATCGATTGCCGCACGAATCGTCGATGCACGTGACGGCCGTTCGTTGTGGGGTTGTGTCGTGGCGCGGGATCTCGCCGGAAACATGCTGAAGCAAGAGTGCTCGGTGGATTCCGACGATGGCAGCGTCGGATTGCCGCTGACGCCCGGTGAGTATTTCGTCACTGCGTACACGCGAGGATATGGAGCCGTGACGATGCGGCTGCGCGCACCCGCGAAGGATCTGCAGATCGGCCTCGTGCGCGGCGGCGCGCTGATGATCACCTCGCAGACGCCGCTGAATCAGCCCGCGACGCTCACGCTTCCGAATGGCGATCCCTACTTCATTGCGTTGCAGAACCTCGTGCTGACCGGACGCACCACGCTACTCGACGACCTCGCGCCCGGCAGTTACTCGCTGCACGTGGGCACGCGGCAGTACGCAGTGACCGTGCGCGAGAACGAGACGGTTTCGCTGCCGATCGACTAGTGGAAAGGACAGGCGAGGGGTGCCTGTCCCCCATCGGACGTGCGCAGGTCTCTAACGCTGCCGCGGCAGCATGTAGACGACCTCGCCCTTCTTCGACATGCTGAGGTCTTCGCGCGCGATGCGCTCGACGGCGAACGTCGAGCGTTTTGCGCTTTCGACTTCCGCGCGGAGCCGCGACTGATCGGCCTGCAGATGCTGGATGTCGTCGTGCAGCGTCTTCACGCGCTGCCGCGCCTGCTGCAGCTCGCCGATTCCGCCGCGATCGCTGAAGAGATAGATACAGAAGAGCAGCGCCAGAGCGCCTGAAATCAGCATCCCGATCCGTCGCGCCTTCTGTGCGGCCCGGCGCGGATCGTGGGTCGAGACTGACGGCGGCATCTGGCGTAGTGTAGGCCGTTATAATCCGTTCGTGAAGCGCAATTCCGCCTCCAATCCCCTCACCGAACGGTACGCCTCGAAAGAGATGTCGTACCTTTTCTCTGCCGACTTCAAGTTCCGCACGTGGCGCCGTCTCTGGATCGCGCTCGCCGAAGCGGAGAAAGAGCTCGGACTCGAGATCACCGACGCGCAGCTCGCCGAGCTCAAAGCCAACGCAGAAGACATCAACTACGAAGACGCCGAGCGGCGCGAGCGCGAGATCCGTCATGACGTGATGTCGCACATCTACGCCTATGGTCTCCAGGCTCCCTCCGCCAAGGGCATCATCCACCTCGGCGCCACCTCCGCATTCGTGACCGACAACACGGACATCCTGCAGATGGCCGAGGCGCTGCGGATTCTGATCCGGCGCGTGGTGAACGTAATGGCCAAGCTGCGCGAGTTCGCATGGCAATGGCGCGCAACGCCTTCACTCGCGTTCACACATTTCCAGCCCGCGCAGCTGACGACAGTCGGGAAGCGCGCGACTCTCTGGCTGCACGATCTGCTGCTCGACTATCAGGAGCTCGAGTTCCGCCTGTCGCAACTCGCGCTTCTCGGCGTCAAAGGTGCGACGGGAACGCAGGCGTCGTTCCTGAACCTGTTCGACGGCGACGAGTCGAAGGTGAATCGCCTCGAGCAGCTCGTTGCGGAAAAAGCCGGGATGCGGCGCAGCTATCCGGTCTCGGGCCAGACGTACTCGCGCAAAGTCGATGCGCAGGTCATCGCAGCGCTCTCCGGCTTCGGACAGAGCGCCTCGAAGTTCGGTTACGACATGCGGCTGCTGCAGCATCTGCGCGAGATCGAGGAGCCCTTCGAAGAAGAGCAGGTCGGTTCCTCGGCGATGGCGTACAAGCGCAATCCGATGCGCGCGGAACGCCTCGACGCGTTGTCGCGGCATCTCATCGTCAATTCGTTGAATCCGGCATTGACCGCGGCGACGCAGTGGTTCGAGCGGACACTCGACGACTCGGCCAATCGCCGCATCGCGATTCCGGAAGCATTCCTCGCCGCCGATGCGCTCGCGCTGATCTACGACAACATCGTCGGCGGCATCGTGGTGCACGAAGAGGTGATCGCGGCGAACGTGCGGCGCGAACTGCCGTTCATGATGACCGAGAATCTGATGATGGAAGGTGTGCGTGCGGGCGGCGACCGCCAGGTGCTGCACGAGCGCGTCCGCGTGCACTCGCAGGCCTCGGCCGATGCGATGAAAGGCGGCGCAGCACAGAACGATCTGTTCGACCGCATCGCGGCGGACACGCTGTTCGGGATCGATCGCGCGACGATCGATCGGATCGCGCGGCCGGAGAACTACACGGGACTTTCGAAACAACAGACGGAGCGATTCCTAGTCGAGGATGTCGATCCGGTTCTCGAGAAACATCGCAGCGAGATCCGTGCGGAAGCCGGCGAGGTGCGGGTTTGAAGCGCGCGATTCTGTTGCTGCTGCTCATGGCGACGGCCTGCGTCTCGACGAAGCCGCAGCCGCAGGTGCAGCCGTCGGGAACGATGCATGGAGTCGCGAGCTGGTACGGCCAGGAGTTCGCCGGGCGCACGACGGCAAACGGCGAGATCTTCGATCCGCTGCTGCTCACCGCTGCGCACCGCGAGCTGCCGTTCGGCACCGTGCTCGATGTGAAGAACTCGAAGACCGGCAGAGTCGTGCGGGTTCGCGTCAACGATCGCGGACCGTTCGTCGGCAATCGGATGATCGATCTGTCGTATGCGGCCGCGCAGCAGATCGGGCTCGTCGATGACGGAACGGGTGAGGTCGATGTCTTCGTCGTTCAGTTGGGCAAGGGCGAGCACGAACCGCCGGCGCCGTATGTCGTGACGGTACCGCCTTCACCGAAAGGTGTGATGACGGATCGCGATGCGCCCGCGGTGGAGATGCCGATCCCGGCCGCACCCACGCCGGCACCCCAACCAGCCGTTGCACCAAAACCGCAGCCGCCGCCCGTGCCTGTGCGCGTCGAAACGGTGCAGGTCGAGACCATTCCCATGGCAACGCCGCCGCCTCCGAAGCCGGCGCCTGCACCTGCACCTGCGCCGCCGCCTCCGGCTGCTCCCGTTGCACAACATGGATTTGGGGTGCCGGTCGGCGCCTTGGCCAGCGAGGCCAATGGGAAGGAGCTGTTCGGCCGGCTCGCGCAGCTCGGCGAGAAGGCAAACATCGACACGCCGGGGAAGCTCTTTCTCGTGCGCATCGGACCGTTCTCGACGCGCGAGCAGGCGATCAAGACGCGTGAGCGCCTGGAAGCCGCAGGGATGAGCGCCATCATCGTGACGCAATGAGGAGTGCGGACGGGATGTCCGCACTCCATCAGGAACTACAGCAGCTCGCTGGCCGCGAAGAAGAACCCGATCTCGATGTTCGCGTTTTCGTCGGAATCGCTTCCGTGAATCGCGTTCTGTTCGATCGACTCTCCGAAGTCCTTGCGGATGGTGCCGGCGTCGGCCTTTGCGGGATCCGTTGCGCCCATCACCTTGCGAAGATGCGCTACGGCGTTGTCGCGCTCGAGCGCGGCAACAACGACGGGCCCCGAGGTCATGTAGTCGACGAGCGAGCCGAAGAACGGACGCTCCTTGTGAACGGCGTAGAAGCCTTCGGCCTGCGCGCGCGAGAGCGAGACCTTCTTCATTCCGAGGATCTTGAATCCCTCGGCTTCGAGGCGGCTGAGGATTTTTCCGGTGTTTCCTTTTCGGTACGAGTCCGGCTTGGCGATTGTGAATGTGCGGTTCGACATAGGGCGCGGATGATAGCAGACAGCAGGTAGCAGGCAGCAGGCAGCAGGCAGCGGGCAGCAGGCAGCAGACAGCGGGCAGCAGGCAGCAGACAGCGGGCAGCAGACAGCGGGCAGCGGGCAGCAGGCAGCGGTACGTCGTGAAGCACGATCCCTCACCCGGCGCCGATTGCACTTCGATCATGCCGTGATGCAGCTCGACGAAGTTGCGCGTCAGGGAGAGCCCATGCCCGGGCTCCTGCTGTCTGCTGTCAGCTGTCTGCTGCCAGATCGACGAAGTTGCGCGTCAGGGAGAGCCCATGCCCGGGCTCCTGCTGCCTGCTGTCTGCTGCCCGCTGCCTGCTCCCCGCTGTCTGCTAGCGAACGGCCTGCAGCATCGGCACTGGCGCAGCCCCTGACGTGAGGTCGTAATCCACGGGCAGGTACATCGTGAAGCACGATCCCTCGCCTGGCGTCGATTGCACTTCGATCGTGCCGTGATGCAGCTCGACGAAGTTGCGCGTCAGGGAGAGGCCGAGGCCGGTCCCGCCGCGACGCGAGCGGCGGCCATCCTCCGTTTGATAGAACTCGTCGAAGATCCGCTCGAGCTCGTCGCGTGGAATGCCGATGCCCGAATCCGCGACATCGATGCGCACCGCGTCGATGCCGATTGGTGAAGCGTCCTTCGGAATGTTGCGAACCTCGAGACGAACGGGCCCGCCCTTCGGCGAGAACTTCACCGCGTTGGAGAGCAGGTTGAAGAGGATTTGCTTGAGGCGTCCTTCATCGAGGCGCACCTTCGGTACGCTCTCATCGATGATCGGCACGATCCGGACGTTCGCTTCGGATGCGAAGCCCTTCATCACGCGTTCGACGGCCGCGATCGTGTCGCGCAGATCGAACGTCTCGACGCGCAGCTCCATCTTGCCAGCCTCGATCTTCGAGAGGTCGAGGATGTCGTTGATCAGCTCGAGGAGGTGATTCCCCGCGGAGTGAATGTTCTCGAGGAACTTGTAGAGGCGATTCGAAAGAATCTCCCGCGTGGAGTCGAGCAGCACGCTGGAGAAGCCGATGATCGAGTTGAGCGGCGTGCGCAGCTCGTGCGACATGTTCGCCAGGAACTGATTCTTCGAACGGTCCGCGGCCATGAGCCGCAGGTTCGCCTCGCGTAGTTCGTTCGTCCGTTCCATGACGCGCTGTTCGAGGGCATACGTGAGGCCTTCGAGGTCTTTGTAGAGATGCGCGTTCTCGATCGCGACAGCCGCCTGATTTGCGATTGCCGTCAGAAGGATGACGTCATCCTGCGTGAACGCGTTCTTCTTGTAGGACTCGATCGAGATGACGCCGATGACACGGTCACGCACGATCATCGGTACGCCGAGCCATGACTCGGTGGCTTTCGTATCGACCACGGCTTTGACGCCGAAGCGCGCTTCTTCCGCGACGCTGCCGACGAGCAGCGGCTGGTGATGCCGCACGACCCAGGAATTGAGACCCTCGCCGACCGGGATGCGATCCTTCGGCAGGAAGTTTTCCTCGCGCACGTCGAGCTCGAACGAGAGCTCGTTCGTCGACTCGTCGAGCAGCGCGATCGTGAAGAGTGTGCAGTCGACGATCTTCCGGCATTCGGTGTAGATCGCCATCAGCAGCTGATCGGTCGTGAATCGGAGCGAGATCGTCTTGCCGATGTTGGTCAGCGACGCCAGACGCTGCAGGAGCTGCACGCTCTTGCTGCGGGTCTTCGCGAGATTGCGCGCAACGAGATTCGCGATCGACCCGGTGAACGCGAGCGCGGCGACCGCACCCCAGCCCATCGATCCATACGCCAGCGCAAGCGCAATCGAGTACGGCAGCGCGACGAGATAGATCGAGCAGTCGATCGCGTCGAGCCGGAGGATCTCTCTCACCGTGTAGCCGTACGCGCGCGCCGGCATGAACATCATGATGTTGTTCGAAACGATCAGCGCGATGCCGCCGACTGCCGCGCGCAACGCCGTCGCGGATGTCGAGTGAGTGACGGGTGTCGCTCCGCCCAACATCTCATAGAGTGTCGCGCCCGCGAGGACCGGCACTCCGTAGGTTGGAAACTGACCGGCGAGTGTCTTCACGTATTCGGTGAAGGGATCGCGTGTGTCCGTCTTCACCGGTCCGACTTGTTTCAGGGCGAGGAGGCGTGAGCCGACCGCGACAGCGACGGCGAGCCACGACGTCAGCACAGGCCCGAGCAGCGGATAGAACGCGATGCAGGCGGTGATGAGCAGCGAGACGTAGATCTGATTCGTGAGCTCGAATTTGAGAAAGGCGACCGCGGTGGCGAACGTGAGGAAGAGAGCGATGATGATGGGTGCGTCCGAACCGAGGGCGTGGAGGATCGCCATCGTCTGCGCGCGGCGGACGTAGGCGACATAAACCATCGCGAGGAGTCCGGCAAGACCCTGAACCAGAAAGACTGTAATGACGCGACGGCGTCTGGCCGACTCAGTGGACGTTGCTGAGGCCATGGGCTTCGAAGTCATCGTACACCCTCAGAGGGGTGTGACGACGAGAGTCCCGTTCGCCGAGGTCAGCAGAACATCGCGAAACTCTGCCGATTCTGCGAGCTCGACACCGTGAGCGACGATGCAGCGCTCCAGCGTGACTCGCTTTCCGATCCGGCAGTTCTCCCAGACGGCGGAGTCGTCGATGCGGCCTTCGACGACGCTGCCTGCGCCGATCGATGAGCGGGTCGCGCTGCCGGTCACTGTCGCGGTTTCGTCGACGATCGAAGTGCCGTCGGCGCGTGAGCCAGTTGGCGGTTTCACGCGGCCTGCAACCATCAGCTCGCGGATGCCCGCATTGGCGCTCGCCAGCCGCCGCGGAGTTCCGACATCGAACCATGGCGCGTCTTCGACGACGCCAGCGATCTTCTCCTGTTCGATGAGCGGCCGGTAAACCGCGTCGACGATGCCGAAGACTTCTTGCTCGGGAAAGTGGCGGAAGACGCGCGAGCTGATGAGGTGTGAGCCGGAGAACATCAGCGCGTCGCCGGAACCAGACCCGAAACCAGTGATGAGGCCATGGAGAGCGGGCGAGACGCCCGCTCTCCAGTACACCGGTGTGAACTTGTCATCGGCTGGCGGATGTCGCAGCGAGAGCGCAGCGAGCGCATCGTGCTCGCGACGTGCAGCAATCAGATCGTGGTAGCGCACGAACTGAATCGTGTCGCCATTCACGACGAAGAACTCATCGCCCATTTCGAGAAACTCGCGGACGCGGCGAACTCCGCCGCCGGTGCCGAGAATCTCGCGCTCCATCGAGAACTCGAAGCGGCAGTCATAACTGCTCGTCAGGAACTCGACGATCGGATCGGGCAGGTAATGGAGATTGACGACGATCTCATCGATGCCTGCCGCAAGGAACCCTTCGACTGCATACGCGATCAACGGCCGGTTGCACACAGGCACCATCGGCTTAGGCAACTCGTTGGTGATCGGCCGAAGCCGCGTGCCGAGCCCCGCGGCGAGGATCATCGCTCTCATGATGCAGGTTGCAGACAGCAGACAGCAGACAGCAGGAGGAGAGCCGAGCTGTTACTCCTGCTGCCTGCTGCCTGCTGTCTGCTGTCGGACTTCATAGCGCGTCCGGTGGGAACACCATGTTCTCCGGCAGATCCGCGCGTGTGCGGCGCGCCTGTCGATAGAGATCGGCGTACGACTGGCGAAGGCCCTGCTCGACATTCATCCCGAGCTCGGCGGCCACGGCGCGGATCACGTCCATCGCCCCTTCGATCTCGAAGTAGTCGCCGATCGGCGTGCGATCGATCACGACTTCGACATCGCGTATGCGCCAGACTTCACGGAACTTCTGATAACGAAACGTCGGCTTGAACCCGAGCGAATCGAAGAGCTGAATCGCGAGCTCGAACGATTCGACGCCGGTCTGCACTTCTTCGCGAGCCTTGATGCCGCTCTCGAAGGACGTCGGTCCCTTGAACGTCGCGATTGCGTAGCGCCCGAACTTACGCACACGCAGCAGCGCACCGCGCGTGCGCAGCTCACCGCGCCGGTCGAGCACGATGTTGTCTTCGAACGTCTCCGGATAGAGACGCGTCGCGCCAAGGTCGCTGAGCTTGCGAACCAGTTCCGCTCGATCGCGGAGTGCGAATTTGATTTCGATCTCGAGAGCCATTTGATCGGTTACGAGGGCTCGAGGATACGAAGGCGCGCGGTGGAGTCTTCACCCCGAGCCCGCGCACCCTCGACACCTATTTCCTCAGTACCTCGACACCCGGCAGCGCCGCGCCCGAGATGAATTCCAGCGACGCACCACCGCCGGTCGAGATGTGGCTCACCTTCGAGGCGAAGCCTGACGCCTTGACGGCTTCGACGGACTCGCCGCCGCCGACGACCGTGATTGCCTGCTCGTTGTCGGTGAGCGCACGCGCCATCGCCATCGTGCCTTTCGCGAAGGCTTCCTTCTCGAACACGCCCATCGGACCGTTCCAGAAGATCACGCGTGCGTTGCCGAGTTTCTGCGCGTAAAGCGCGACCGTCTTCGGGCCGATGTCGAATGCTTTCTGCGCGGACGTGAGGCCGTTCGATACGTCGACGGTCTCGATGACCGTCGGATTCTCGAGGTCGTCGCCGCACACGAGATCAACCGGCAGCAGCACTTCGGCGCGCTTTTCTCCATTGAGAATGCGCGTGGCGACTTCCATCGAGTCGCGATCGACGAGCGAGCCGCCCATCTCGATCCCTTGTGCTGCGAGAAACGTATTCGCCATTCCGCCGCCGATCAGCACCGTGTCGGCGAGCTTGACGAGCGCTTCGAGCGGCTCGATCTTTCCCGCGATCTTCGCGCCGCCGAGTAGCGCGACGAATGGGCGTTCGCTGACGGACGTGACTTTCTGCAGAAATTCGAGCTCGCGCGCGAGCAGCAGTCCGCCCGCGGTCCGGCCGCTCGGCAAGAGCCGCGGCAATGCATCGATCGAGGCGTGAGCGCGATGACATGCGCCAAACGCGTCGTTCACGTAGACGTCGGCGAGCTTCCCGAGCTCTTTGGCGAACGCGATGTCATTCGCCTCCTCGCCCGCGTGGAAGCGAAGATTCTCGAGGAGCAGCACCTCGCCGGCCTTCAGCATCCCAGCCTTTGCCTGCGCATCCTCGCCGACGCAGTCATCGGCCCACTGCACCTCGGCACCGAGGAGCTCTGCGAGACGTTCGCGAACGGGCGCGAGCGAGTACTTGTCCTTGCGCTGCCCCTTCGGACGGCCGAGATGTGATGCGATGACGATCGCGGCGCCCGCGGCGCGCAGCCGTCGCAGCGTCGGAATCGTCTCCTCGATGCGCGTCGCATCGGTGATGCGCGTCCCGTCGAGCGGCACGTTGTAATCGACGCGATAGAAGACGCGATGAGAGGCAAGGTCGAGATCGTCGAGTGTGCGGATTTGAATCATGATGACTTCGCCGCCAGCGCTCCTTTTTTGACGCGCGCAACGTGCGCAATCAAGTCCAGAATACGGTTCGAGTATCCCCACTCGTTGTCGTACCACGCGAGGATCTTGTGCATGTGCGGATCGACGGAGCGAGTGAAGGTCGTGTCGAGGATCGATGAGCTCGCGTCGTTGTTGAAGTCGATCGAGACGAGTTGTTCGTCGGAATACGCGAGGATGCCCCTCAGCTCTCCGTTCGCCGCGTCGCGCACGACCTGGTTGATCTCTTCCGCGCTCGTCTCCTTCTCGGTGCGGAACGTGAGGTCGACGAGCGAGACGTTTGGCGTGGGAACGCGGACCGAGATGCCGTCGAACTTTCCTTTCAGCTCGGGGAGCACGAGGCCGACGGCTTTCGCGGCGCCCGTGGTCGTCGGAATCATCGAGAGCGCGGCCGCGCGGCCGCGGCGCAGATCCTTGTGCGGCAGATCGAGAATCTCCTGATCGTTCGTGTACGAGTGGACCGTTGTCATGATGCCGCTGACGATCCCGAACTTCGTGTGCAGCACCTTCGCGACCGGCGCGAGGCAGTTGGTCGTGCACGACGCATTGGAGATGATCTTGTCCTTCGATGGATCGTAAGTCTTCTCGTTGACACCCATGCAGAAGGTCGCGTCGGCGTCCTTCGAAGGGGCGGAGATGATCACGGTCTCGACGGATTTGCGGAGATGACGCGACGCCTTGTCCTTCGATGTAAAACGTCCCGAGGATTCGACGACGATCTCGACGCCGAAGTCGCCCCAGGGGATCTCGGCCGGATCGGGAGTCGCGAAGACGCGCATTTCTTTTCCGTCGATCGTGATGCCGTTCGCGCTCGCTTTGATGTCGTTGGCAATCGTGCCGTGGACGGAGTCGTACTTCAGAAGATACGCGAGCGTCGCGGCGTCAGTCAGATCGTTGACGGCGACGAATTCGATGTCGTGCTTCGATGCGAGCGCGGCGCGGACGACGTTGCGTCCAATGCGGCCAAAGCCGTTCACACCTACCTTCACCATGGGGGGCCTCCTTTGCAGACAGCAGACAGCAGACAGCAGACAGCAGACAGCAGGCTGTCTGACGTACGGCGCGTAGTATAACGATCGGCGAATGAGCGTCGACCCGATCCGCTGGACCCCCAACACGCTGCACCTTCTGGACCAGAGACTTCTTCCGCGCGATGTCGTATGGGTCGAGTGCCGTACCGCGCACGACGTCGCCGTCGCGATTCGCGACATGATCGTGCGCGGCGCGCCGGCCATCGGTGTCGCCGCGGCGTTTGGAATCGCGATGGCGGATGATGCCGACTCCGCTGCCGCGGAGCTTCGCGCGGCGCGCCCCACGGCCGTCAACCTCGGATGGGCGATCGATCGCATGCTTCGCGCGCGCGATCGCGGCGCGGATCTGACGGCGGAAGCCGAGGCGATGTTCGCGGAGGATGTCGAAGCGAACAAGCGGATCGGCCGCAACGGCGCGCAACTCCTCGGCGAGCAGGCAACGGTCTTGACGCACTGCAACGCCGGCGCACTCGCGACGGCTGGTTATGGAACGGCGCTCGGCGTGATTCGTGCTGCTGTCGAAGGCGGGAAGAAGATCGCCGTGTTCGCCGACGAGACGCGCCCGTATCTGCAGGGCGCACGGCTCACCGCATGGGAACTGCAGCAGGACGGCATCGACGTCACGTTGATCACGGACAACATGTCCGGCCATTTCTTCCAGCAGAACACGTTCGACGCGGTCGTCGTCGGCGCGGATCGCATCGCTGCAAACGGCGATACGGCGAACAAGATCGGGACGTACACGGTGGCTGTGCTGGCGAACGCGCACAACGTGCCGTTCTACATCGCGGCCCCGGTGTCGACGATCGACATCCAGTGTCCGAACGGTGCAGGGATTCCGATCGAGGAGCGGAGCGCTGCGGAGGTGACCTCGATCGGCAGCACGCCCATTGCACCGGAAGGAGTTCGCGTGCGGCATCCGGCGTTCGATGTCACGCCGGCGCGGCTCATTACCGCCATCATCACGGACCGCGGCGTGCTTCGTCCGCCGTTCGAGGAGTCGATACGAAATATCTTGCAAGGTTGATCGCCGCGTTCTGGTTCGGCGCCGGCGCCTTTCTGATCATCGCGGCAGGTGCGGCGTTCAAGGCTGCGTCGCCGATGTACGCGGCGAGTGTCGTCGGCGCGATGCTGACGCGCTGGCACTACGTCGCGCTCGGCGCGCCACTGCTCCTCGTGTCGATCGAGTGGCGGCGGCTCCGCACGGCAGTCATCGTCATCGTCTTCATCGCGATTCTCTTCGCAACGTTCGAGGCCCTCATCGACATCCGCCTGCACCAGATGCGCAGCACGATGGACATGCGCCACTTCGGAGTGCTGCACGGGATCTCGTCGATGATGCTGCTGCTGCAGGTGATCGCCGCGGGTGCGGCGGTCGTGGCAAATGAGACAGCAGATGGCAGACAGCAGGCAGGAGTGAATTAGTCTCCTGCTGCCTGCTGCGGTTACCCGATCGCGTTGCCGTCGATGTCCATCTCGTGAATCGGATAGCCCAGCGTGCCGAGCGGCTCGCGCACCTGCTTCGCATTGCCGACGATCACGATCACAGCGCGCTCGGGATCGATGTACTTCTTCGCGACGTGCTCGATGCCCTCCTTCGAGACCGCACCGATGTTCTCGCGATAACGATCGAAGTAGTTCTCGGCGAGGCCGTACAGCTCCATGTCGAGCAGGCGTGAGGCGATGTCGCTCGCGGTCTGCACAGTCGCCGGGAAGACGCCCATCAGATAGCTCTTCGTGTCGTTCAGCTCGCGGTCTTCGATATCGCCGGTGCGGATGCGCCGCAATTCGGAGAGCACTTCGTGCACGGATTCTTTGGTCACTTCATTCCGTACCGGCGCGGCGACGACGAACGGTCCGGCGCTGCGCCGGAATGCGAACATCGAACGCGCGCCATAGGTGTAGCCATGCTTCTCGCGCAGGTTGAGATTGATGCGCGAGTTGAAGATGCCGCCGAGGATCGCGTTCATCACGGACAACGGGAAGTAGTCGGATGAGGACCGGGAGACGCCGATGTGCCCGATGCGAATCTCCGACTGCACAGCACCAGGGCGGTCGATCAGATAGATTCGATTGCTCTCGATCTCTTTGGGAACCGGCGAGGGACGCGGAGGCTCGCTGCCTCGTTCCCAATGTCCGAGCGAGCCCTCGACGAGTTTCAGCGCGTGATCAGGTTCGACGTCGCCGCTCACGATTACGGAGGCGTTGTTCGGGCTGTAGTGCTGTTTGTAGAAGCGGCGAACGTCATCGATCGTGATGCGTGGTACGGAGTCCGTCGTTCCGGACATCGGAAATCCGTATGGACCCTTTCCGTAGAGCAGACCGGAGAAGCGCTTCGCGGCGATCATGGCCGGCTCGTCGCGCTGCTGCAGCAGATCGTTGAGGCGCTCGGCGCGAACGCGCTCGAGACCATCGGGCGGCAGCTGAGGCCGCGAGGTGATGTCCGAGAAAATTTCGACGGCCTGGTTCGCGTAGCGCGCGAGGACGTCCAGCGATACGTACGACGCGTCCCAATCCGATCCCGTGCCCATGGTGCCGCCGAGAAGACCGATGTCTTCGGCGAGGCGCATGGCATCGCGGCCGGCGGCGCCTTCATCGAGCAGATCGGCGGTGATCGAGGCGACGCCCGCAAGCTCAGGCACATCGTGATCGGCGCCGGAACGAATGAGCGCACGCATCGACACCAGCGGTGCGTTGCGTGTGCGTGCGAGCAGAACGCGCAGCCCGTTGGGGAGCGTCGTCCGCGTCACCTCGGGGAAATGATAGGGTCGCGGTGGTCCGGGGAGAGGCGCTTGGGTACGGTCGGTCATGTCTTTCGTCATTCTGAGCGAAGCGAAGAATCAACGACGGCGCCGGGTGAAAAGCGCCAGGACCACTCCTCGTGGGGGAATGCATCGAGGCGCCCTGGTTGATCCTTCTCTTCGCTCAGGATGTTGATCTCCCCTCCGGCAGGAACACACTCGTTGCCC
>CAZKID010000080.1:3981-15765 GCA_964552405.1 uncultured Thermoanaerobaculia bacterium | reverse complement strand
GCGTGTGAGAATTTTAGCGATGTCATCATTCAAAACGCACGTTTTTATCCTAAAAAACGACGTCCAGGCCTGTGCTCCTATTGACTTTGCGGGAATCGCAACCCAGCTTAGGGGCGAGGACGAGCTGACCCTGCTTTCCGAGCTGAGCCTTACCGAAGACTTCGACGACGCCGCCCTCGGCCGCCTGGAAGAAACCCTTCAGCCCCTGGAGCGCCGCTACATCGACCAACGGCTCTTGCAGATCCAGCGTGACATCCACGACGCCCAGAAACAGGGCGATGAACGCCGTGTCGACGACCTCTTCGTCGAGAAGCAGCAACTGACACGTATGTTGAACACGATGAAATAATTATCGGCCCCGCCCGATTACGTGAGTGTCCTCCGCGGGAAACGCTTTTTCCACCGCAATGGACGCCTCGAGGAGCGAAACGAATGACGTCACGACTGCGCGCTTCGAATCTCGAACAGGATTCCAATTTCGACGAGGGGGTCGGCGAGTTGAGCGTTGAAGAAAAGTATGGGGAAGTGAAGCAGCTCATCGCCCTCGGCAAGGAAAAGGGCTTCCTTCTCTACGACGAGATTTACGAGGTGCTGCCCGAGGAGATCACGTCCCTCCCCGAGGAGCTCGACGAGATCTACATCCGCTTCAATGACCTCGGCATCGACGTCGTCGACGACGCCGAGAAGGCCCTCACCCCCCTCACCACGAACAAGGGCATCATCACCATCGACGGGACCATCGAAGAGAAAGAGATGGACCAGCGCGAGGAGGTCCAGCAGGACATCATCGCCGCCTCCTCCGGCATCGTCGACAAGACCAACGACCCCGTGCGCATGTACCTGCGGGAAATGGGCACGGTCAAGCTGCTCGATCGGCAGGGCGAAGTCGACATCGCCAAGCGCATCGAAAAGGGCGAGCGCCGTGTTTACAAGGCACTCTCCGCGAACCGCATCATTCTCGAGGAGATCCTGAAGATCTACGAGAACGCGAAGAAGGACACGCGCGTCATCAAGGAAATGATCGATCTGGCAATGCCGGATGACGACGGCTCCGCGACGCAGGTCGACGAGAACGGAGAGCCGAAGCTCGCTGCCGCCGCCGTCAACAAGATCAACGAGATCATGGTGATCTTCGAGAAGATCGGCAAGCTCGATAAGAAGATCAAGGACGCGAAGGCAAAGGTCGCCGAGCCGAAGAAGCTCACGCAGAAGGCGCTGGCCGCCGGCCTCAAGTCCGTGGAGAAGCTCGAGACGAATCTCGCCGACGAGATTCATCTCATCGACTTCACGCCGGCCACCCGCAATCGAATGATCAACAAGCTGAAGGACATCGACAGCGAGCTCTCGCAGGTCGCCTCGATGATCCGCAAGGACGATCAGTCGCTCAAGCGCGAAAAGGACAAGACGCGCCGCGACTTCTATCGCCGCCGCCTCCAGAAGTATCAGGAGAAGCTCGTCGAGCTCGAGTCGTTCTACGGCACGGCGCACGACGAGCTGAAGAGGACGATCCGCGAGATCCGTTCCGGCGAAGAGGAAGCCGATCAGGCCAAGCAGGAGCTGATCGTCGCCAACCTTCGTCTCGTCGTTTCGATCGCGAAGAAGTACACCAACCGCGGACTGCAGTTCCTCGACCTGATTCAGGAAGGGAACATCGGTCTCATGAAGGCGGTCGAGAAGTTCGAATACCGTCGCGGCTACAAGTTCTCCACGTACGCCACGTGGTGGATTCGCCAGGCCATCACCCGCGCGATCGCCGATCAGGCGCGCACCATTCGCATCCCGGTGCACATGATCGAGACGATCAATAAGCTCACGCGCACCTCACGTGCGCTCGTGCAGGAGCTCGGCCGCGAACCGCAGGCGGAAGAGATCGCGAAGCGGATGGACATGCCGGTCGCCAAGGTCCGCAAGATCATGAAGATTGCGCAGGAGCCGATCTCCCTCGAGACTCCGATCGGAGAAGAGGAAGATTCGCATCTTGGGGATTTCATCGAAGATCGCGGCGTGATCTCGCCGATCGACCACGTGATCGTCGCGAACCTCAAGGATCAGACCTCGAAGGTTCTCCGCACGCTCACCCCGCGCGAAGAGCAGGTGCTCAAGATGCGCTTCGGCGTCGGCGACGGTGCCGAGCACACGCTCGAGGAAGTGGGCCGCTCGTTCAATGTCACGCGCGAGCGCATCCGCCAGATCGAATCGAAGGCGCTGCGCAAGCTACGCCATCCGTCGCGCTCGAAGAAGCTGCGTCCGTTCCTGGATGCGACGTTCTAAACTGCACAACTTCTGGTCATAGCTCAGCTTGAAGGGCGGCCCTCCCGGCCGCCCTTGTTGTTTCCGCCACCAACACGAGCCTGGAAGGAATGCCGGGTTATTTGCATTACGACTGGCGTGGACAAGTTACGCCTGGCGAGCACAGCCATCGTCATCGCAATCGCGCTCTCGATGCTCGGAGAGCAATTGCTCGCTCGCGCGCCGCATGAAGCGGCGCCCGCGTCGCCGATCGTTATCCTCCCCTCTTCGACCGGTCTGCTCATCCCCGTCGACGGCGTTCAACGCGCCGCGCTGCGCGACTCCTTCGCGGCAAAACGCAAGGGGCACATCCACGCCGCGATCGATATCCTTGCGCCGCGCGGCACCCCCGTCCGCTCAGCGACCGACGGCACCGTCACCAGGCTCCGCGTCAGCGGCCTCGGCGGCCTCACCGTTTACATTCACGATGACGCCGGTGTCGAGTACTACTACGCGCACCTCGATCACTATGATGCGTTCCTGCACGAAGGAATGCGCGTGCACCGCGGCGAGGTCATCGCGTACGTCGGCACTTCGGGAAACGCGCCGCCACAAACGCCGCACCTCCATTTCGCGATCGAGCAGGATGGCTCGGCGGTGGATCCGTATCCGCTGCTGATGGCGGGAAAGTAGATATGTGGCTTACGCCGCTGCTGGAATCTGCAATTTGTCCAACGCGTGCAGCAAGTCGCCCGCATTCGAGAACCGCGCCTTCGGGTCCTTCTCGAGGCAACGCATGATGATCGCGTTGAGCTCTCGCGGAATCTCCGGCCGCCACTCAACCGGCGGCTTCGCCTTCTCGGTGATATGTGCCGTGAGCACGCCGGTGAGCGAGCTCGATTCGAACGGGCGCCTACCCGCGAGTGTCTCGTAGATCATCACGCCCATCGAGTAGACGTCGCTGCGCGCATCGAGATTCTCGCCCTTCACCTGCTCGGGACTCATGTAATGCGGCGTACCGATGATCAGGCCGGCCTGTGTCATGCCTTCGTGCGTCTCAGCCATACGCGCGATGCCGAAGTCCATCAGCTTCACTTCGCCCTTGTGATCGATGAGCACGTTCTGCGGTTTGATGTCGCGATGAACGACACCCTGCTCGTGTGCCGCTTCGAGGCCGCGGCTGATCTGACGTGCCAGACCAACTGCAAGACGCGGCGCCATCTGTTTGTTCGGCGCCTCATCGAGCAGCTCGTTGAGCGTATAGCCGCGCACGTACTCCATCGAGATGAAGTAGACGCCATCGGCCTCGCCGTAATCGAATGTACGAAGCACGTTGCGATGCGTGATCTTGCGCGCAAGACGAATCTCACGCTTGAAGCGCTCCAGTTCTTCGGGTGATTTCTGCAACACGTCGCCGGGCAGCGTCTTGATCGCGACGACTTCGTCGAGCTGTGTATCCATCGCCTTGTAGACGACACCCATGCCGCCGCGGCCGAGGATCTGATCGATGCGGTAACGATGAGCGAAAGCGCTACCAACCGAAAGATCTGCGGAAGCAACCGAAGGTGCAGTCGCGCCTGGCGCCGTGCCATCCATCTTCATCGTCGTCGCCGAAATCGATGCCGTCTGCGAGCCGAGCGCGCGGACTGCTGCAGTGGTCATCGATACGAGCGGAACCGCCGCAACTGCAATGGGCTGCGGCACCCACTTCAACTGGACCTCTTCGCGAGATGAACCCGACAGGATTTCACCGCCCGCAGTCTGCGCGGTTTCATACGAGAGATACGCGTATCCGGCCGGAGCATGCCACGCGAACAGCGATGCAAGCAGCGGCGCATCGCCGACGATCGCGACGCCCGTCTCGTCTTTCAACTCGATCGAACCGGTGACGAACTGTCCGGTCGCGATGCCCACACCCGCGGACATTCCACTGAAATCCTTTTGAGCTCCGATCTCTTCATTGATGGCGCGAGCGGCACGAATCGCGTGAATCACACCGCGATCGCCGCGGAATACGCTGACGAGACGATGCCCGAGGATCTCGCGTACGTAGCCGTCCTGCCGTCCGACTTCATCTTCCTGCAGCTTCATGATGCGCGAGACGATACCGATGACATGCGAGGCATCCTCTTCATTGCCGGCTGCAGGCAGTCCCCGAAGATCGGTGACGAGAACGGTCCCCTCTTCGACCCGCGGCGGTTCGATGTGCTTGACCGCTTCGCGTTCCGAGACCTTGGCCGACATCTGCTCGTAAAGCTCTTCCAGCTCGGACTTGTCGCGCAGTGATGTGATCATCTTCGCGAAGGAGCGGCCGAGGATGCCTACTTCGTCGCTGCGCTCGATGTCAGGGTGGACACTGAGATCACCCGCTGTCACCGCCTGCGCGATTCCGGCGAGCTCTTCGATCGGCGCCGTCAGGCGGCGCGCAATCACCCACGACAGAAGAAACGCGAGCAGCAGTGCGACTCCCCCACCGGCGAAGAGCGCATTCTCGATCTCCTTGAATGGCGCGAGCTCGCGATCGAGCGAGCGTAGGAACACGGCCGCGCCGACCGCTCCGCTCACCGATGTCAGCGGCTCACCCGTCATGATGTAGGAACTGCGATCGATCGTGACGTTGGACGGCGGAAGCATCTTGCCAGTGCTGAAGATCTGACTCACGCCCGCCATCTGCTGCATGCTCGTGCTCGGGGCGTCGGATGACCGCGCTCCATTTCCACCGCTTGCCTTGGGGACGAATGCCACGCCCGCGTTGGTCGATTCGGCAATGCGATTGGCGAACGCATCGTCGATCGCATACGCATTCAGAAGGTAGCCGACACGCACTTTGCTGGCGCCGGCTCCGACAGGTGCCACCGCCGCGTGATAGAGCTTGTTCCCGTAGACGAAGACGCCGGTTGCCGGCTGTGGAATCGGATCATCGACGGCCTTTTTCACCAGCGGCGCCAGCTCGTAGAGATCGTCGCCGCGAGGCTTCGTCACTGCAGGTTGATCCGTTCCCGCGACGAGGTGTCCCTGGTCGTCGATGAGCATCAGGAGATCGCTGCCGAGGGACTCGCGGCGCTGCGTAAGCTGGTCGATGATGCTGACCAGATCCGCGCTGCCACCTGGTGCGACGGCGGGTGCCGCGGCTCCATCAGGAGCTGCTTGCGGCATCAGTGTGGTCTGAATGTATGCGGCAAACGAAGGATCGCCACCGATGATCTGCGCAGCCAGCGCGAGCCGGCCAAGGCGCTGGCGCTCGAAATCCTCGAAGAGTTTCGCGGCGCTGGAGATCGACTTGTTGACCGTCTCACGCGCGATCTTGTTTGCACGCTGGATCGTGATGCCGACCGCGATGGCGACGACGATCGCGATGAGCATCGCCGTAACGAGAAAGAGTTTCCAGACCAATGGAAACTTTGCCTTCTCGACGACGATTTTCTTACCGACTGGCGCCGTGTGATCCGTGATCGTGACAGCAGAAGAGAGCGTCTGCTCACTCACTCAGTAGTCCCTCGCCGGTGTGTATGGTTTGTTTTCCTTGTTGAGATGCGGCGTCTGCCGTGCGCCACTGCCGTCGATCGTCAACGCTGCCTTGTTGGTTCCTGCCGCCGGCACGTCGAGTTTCGCCTGGGCCAGTCCACCTTGTTCGTTCCAGGCCATCAGCGTATACGACCCGGGCGGAACATCCACGAGCGAAAACGCACCCGTCGCATCGGCGAACCCGTAGTAGGGGGTCGACATCACATGAATGACTGCCGACATCGTCGGATGAACGTTGCAGTAGACATTCACGAGACCGGCGGCTTTGAAGGTGTACGCCTTCCCCGTGCCTCGGCGATAAAGGCCGAGGTCGAAGTTGTTGCCGCTGGAAAGGGAGAAGAGATTGTGCGAGATCGGATCGTCGTTGGGAAACTGCACGGTCGATCCGACGGGAATCGCCAGGATGTGCGGCAGGAGGGTTTTCCCTCGCGTCGTCATCGTGACGTTCTCGGCTTTGCGCGGCGAGGTCTTGCCGGCAGGCTCGAGCCAGACCAGCGTTTCCTCCATGACGGGATGTTGTCCGCGTTTCGAGACGAGACTGATGCGCCCACTCACTCCTGCAGCGCTCAGTCCGGTAGAAGTGAGGCTCAGAAAACACACCCAAACGGCCAGAAGTCGTTTCATTGCAATCAGCTCCGGGAACTTTGGAGTTTAGCACAGGGGTCTCATGCAACCGGCACGGCAATTGAAGATTAAAAGAATGTCGATTTTTGTATTGCGATTTGAGATGGAAAACGTATCATCTAAACATGCACAAAACGGAGGGTGACGGCGGGGAGTGCAATAATCGCTGTCTATCCGCGTTACCCATGACAATACGATTCTGATGCGGCCAATGGCCGTCAGGTTTCTTTGAACAAATTGAAAAGATCCCGCTCCTCCCTATCACCACGGGGCGAGAAGGAGCGGCCGATCCGGTCCGCGACGCCGGCGGGGTGAGTCATGACCATGGCGTGACGCTTGTTGCGGGTCCACCGGAAATTCATGGGGGAGGAGGTACACGCGTTCGCATGAAATGTTCCAATAATACTCAGGGGGCTACGACATCGTAGCGACCCACCCCGGAAGGGCGTCCGAGAGGGCGCCCTTTTTGATTTCTGATGAAGTCCTCGGCGTCGGAGCCCCGAAAAACGAATTAAGAATTTCAAATTTCAAATTGCGAATTAGAAATAGGCCAGACCGGATCAGCTGATCCATTTCTAATTCGCAATTTGAAATTCGAAATTCTTAATTTTGCTTTTCGCCCCGCTCAGTCCATCCTCGGAATCACCACTCGCCCACTCTCCATCACTCCTTCGACGACTTGCGGGCTCCCCGGAATCAGGATCGCGCGCAGCCTCGCGCGAAACAATTCAGCGGAATCGACCTCGGAATCGATCAGCCGGAAGATCGCATCGACGTCGGCCGCCCGAATCCGGCGCGGCTTACGATCGAGACAGGCATTCGTCCGGCAACGTGGCGTGCAGTACTTCCGAGTCGCGCGCGTCAGAGGAAAGTTACGACCGCAATAAGAGCAGGTGCCCATCCGTCCCTCCGCCAAGTGAGTGCACAAAGATAAGGGCACCCGGCAGAGATCGTCAAGTAGTTGACGAGGAGGCATTCGGCGCCGCGCGCACGATCTGGTGCCCCGGGCCGGACTCGAACCGGCATGTCCCTCGCGGAACAAGGGATTTTAAGTCCCGTGCGTCTACCAATTTCGCCACCGGGGCATGCTGCGCCTTCACGATCACCATAACAGATCGAATTGCTTCCACGATTGCCGGATCACTTCGTTGCGCGCCGCCGCGGTTGCGGAATGGGGGCGAGAGGGTCGGGTGAGGCGAACGTCCTCACGAAGAGTCGCGTAGCCAGGAGACCCGGGTCGCTCTCGCCATCGCTGAAGAGCACAAAGGATTGCCTCGACGTCGACGATGCGGCAACGGGCGTCGGCATTGGATCACCGAGATCGAAGATAGAGAGGATCGCCGGTGACACCCCTGCAGCCAGGCGGCTCCAGTGCAATAACGAATTGCCATCTGGCTGTGTCTCACGCCAATAGAGACCGCTGCGATCGACCGAGACGGCTTGGATCGGCGTTGTACGCGACACGAGCAGGGCCTTGCCGCCTCGTGAATCGAGCCGGAAAGCGCTGAGCGACTTCCCGTCCTCGCTATTGATGATGACGGATACGCCGTTGACGCGCATGGCGAGTGGCGATCCGGCCACCGACTCCATCGGAATCTTCATGAGTGGGTCGGCCTTCGTTCCATCGCGTGAGACGCGGCCCGCGCATGTAACCACCTTTGGAAGCGGGTCCTCCGGAATGGACGAAAAGGCCCCGATGAACCCTGTTACGATCAGGCAATCCGCAGAATCGCACGCAAGACTGACCGATGTTTTCACGGGATTGATGTATGTCGGGTTCGGGACCGCGATCGGATTGCCGAGCACGCCGGAGCGGGATAGCGGGACAATATGTACCATGGTATCAATATATCCAAGTACCCAGGTCACACCACTCCACGCTGCACCCATCGATCCCGCGCCCACGTGGTCAAGCGAATCAACCTCGTGCACGGAGCCGAGCAGCAGTGGCGATGAAACCGTCCGCGCTCTGACCCTCGAGCCGTAGCGCCACGCAACGAGGAAATTGACGCCGTCCGTCGCAATCGCTGGAAGTTCATCCTCCACCTCCGGCGCAATCTCGAATGGAGCCGATGGGAGTCCGTCGACGATGAACGCGCCGCGGAGCGCGAACGTGCTCGCATCGATTCGAATGCGCCAGACGGCGAGCGAGCGGTCTGCCACCGAAGCGATCACACCGCCCGATTCTTCGGTCGCCGCAAGTGAAACGGCTACGTTCCTCACGTTTCGTGAGGGGCCCACACTCGCTTCGAGCGAATCGAAAAGACTCGCGGTAACTCCTGCGTAGACTCCCCCGAATGCGACGTACCGCGTCCCATTCCACAGCAGATCATTCACGCCCATCCCGTCTGCCAGATCGGGATAGGTCGCGGTGCCATCGATCGCCCCATCGGCCGTGATTCGCGTGACTCTGTATGCGTGCAACGAGTCCTGTCCGAAACCGCCCGAGAACATCGATCCCACGACCAACCAGCTCGTGCCATTCCAGGCAGCGCGCATCAATTCGTAATTGGTGTTGTCAAGCGTCAGCGTCTCACCAATCGGGGTGCCGTCGAAGTCGACTCGAAGGGCTCGCTGATCACCCGTCAGAAGGAAATGACCGTCACCTTCCGCAAGCATCGTCTCCGACCAACGCTCACTGAGTGGGTGAGTCGCCAGAGTCGCGCCATTCCATCCGAGCCAGGCCGTTCCTTCTGAGCTACCGTCGTGCCGCACGATGACGACGCCTTTGCCGGTCGCGCCCGCGGCAAGGGGCAGTCCCTGGAACGGCACGGGCGATGCGTTCGGTTGGCCATTGGCATCGATCCGCTGCACGCTGCCAAGGCCGACAACCATCACATTCGAGCCATCGGTGACCACGTGCAACGGCCGTAGGATGCTCGTCGGTCGCAATGCAGTATCGAGCGAACTACCGTCGCTTGCGAATCGGCGCGTGAACGTCTCTTGGTTGGCGTCGGTCCACAACACGAGATAGTGGCCACCAACCCAGATTACGTGCAGGTCGTTGTTCAGATTCGCATTCCTGCCGATGACGATTGACGGAGTCTGCACCGGCGTACCGTCGTGTCGAAGACAGGTTCCCTCGATCAAGCGTGAGCCTTCGACGTGCCAGACGACGAACATCGTGTCGCCGTTCGTCGCCGCGCGCGGGTGATCGTTGCCGACGACGGAACCTACATACACGACGGGTGCGATCGGCTGGTCGGGAAGCGACGGAAGCTCGGCGGCCGATCCTGCGGTCGCGACGAGCAGCATCACGAAAAAGATCTTCATGAGCTTCGTACGGCTCTCCGCAACTCAACGTTTGTTTCGCCCGACCGGCCTCGCGCAATCCATGCGGTATCATTCGCCGCTAATCTACCTGGAGGCTTTCGAATGACCACCACCACCGACATCACCGCCGGCGCGCCCCTCACTCTGCTCTCGGAAGACGAGCAGATGTTCCAGCAGAGCGTGCGCGAGTTCGCCATCGAGCGCATCCGTCCCCTCGTCCACCAGATGGACCATGACGCGAAGATGGACAGTGATCTGATCAAAGCCTTCTTCGAGCTCGGCATCATGGGCATCGAGACGCCCGAGCAGTATGGCGGTGCCGGTTCCACCTTCTTCAACGCCGTTCTCGTCGTCGAAGAGCTTTCCCATGTCGACGCTGCCTGCGGCGTCCTCGTCGACGTGCAGAACACGCTCGTCAACAACGCCCTCGTGCGCTGGGGCAACGAAGATCAGAAGTCGAAGTACCTCTCGATGCTCGCACGCGATACCGTCGGCGCCTACGCGCTGTCCGAGGCGGGCTCGGGATCGGATGCGTTCGCACTGGCGCTCCGCGCGGAAAACAAGGGCGGCGAATGGGTCCTCAATGGACAGAAGCTCTGGATCACGAACGCCGCGGAAGCCGGTGTCTTCATCGTGTTTGCCAACGCGAATCCGGACGCCGGATACAAAGGCATTACCGCATTCATCGTCGAGCGCGACTTCCCCGGCTTCAAGATCGGCAAGAAGGAAGACAAGACGGGCATCCGTGCCTCCTCGACCTGCGAGCTGATCTTCGAAGACTGCCGCGTCCCGAAAGAAAACGTCCTCGGCGAACCTGGCAAGGGCTACAAGATCGCGATCGAGACGCTCAACGAAGGCCGCATCGGCATCGGCGCGCAGATGCTCGGCGTCGCGCGCGGAGCGCTCGAGCATGCGATCGCCTATTCGAAGGAGCGCAAGCAGTTCGGCCAGCCGATCTCCAACTTCCAGGGCATCCAGTTTCAGATCGCGCAGGCAGCGACGGAGCTCGAGGCCGCGCGCCTCCTCGTCTACAACGCCGCGCGCCTGAAGGACATGGGCAAGCCGTTCCTTCGCGAGGCCGCAATGGCGAAGCTCTTCTCTTCGCAGGTCGCGGAGAAGGTGACGTCCGTGTCAGTCGAGATCTTCGGCGGCAATGGCTACACGCGCGAATATCCGGTCGAGAAATTCTGGCGCGACTCGAAGATCGGCAAGATCTACGAGGGCACCAGCAACATGCAGCTGGCAACCATCGCGAAGACGATTCTCACCGATCGCCTGTAAGGATGAACGAGCGAATGGCTGATCTGTTTACCATCCATCCAGGAAGCGGTGTTGGTGATCTTCGTTTCGGCATGACCCGCGATGAAGTGCGAAACGCCGCGGGCGATCCGGCCGAGGTCGTGAAGAGCGAAGAGGATCCGGACAGCGAGATGTGGGTGTACGAGTCCGCGGCGATCGCGCTCAGCTTCGCCGCTGAGGAAGACATGCGCTTCGTCTCCTGCGAGACGTTCAGTGCGAAGGCGAACTGGAACGGCGAATCGTTCATCGGTCTCGATCGCGATGCGGCGGAAGCAGCGCTGGAACGCGCCGGCGCCGACGACGGGATGTTCGAAGAGGATGAAGAAGAAGAGGGCGATGGTCAGTTGATGGTGCCGCGCCTCGACCTCAGCCTCTGGTTCGTCGGTGGCGCCGTCGAGTCGATCGGTTGGGGTGTGCTCATCGACGAAGAAGACGAAGTGGCGTGGCCGCCGGCCTAGGGAGCTGGCGAAGCGGTTTCCTTTCGACTTGAATGGTGGTCCAAGAGTCGTGCGCAAATACTTCACGATCGCCATCGCCATTGTTCTTGCAGCAATCGCCTGCAAGAAAGAGTCTGCTTCCCCAGGCATCGCGCATACTGAAGCGGCCGCGGATGCGCGGGCCGCTGGCATTGCCGTTCAGGCCTCACCGGCACCATCCAAAGCCGCAGCCCCCGAGCCGCGTTTCGACCGGATGATCATTCGCACGGCGACTGTGAGCATGATCGTCGCCGATCCGACCACCGCCATCGAGCGAATCACCACTGCGGTCGAAGGCAGCGGCGGCTATGTCAACGAGTCGAAAATCTGGCGGGAAGGCGAACTGACCTCCCGGCGC
>CAZKID010000080.1:0-3971 GCA_964552405.1 uncultured Thermoanaerobaculia bacterium | reverse complement strand
CGAGGGCGACCAACTCGCGCACTTCGTGGCGGGAGGCGTGGCCATGAGCGGATTGAATCGCGGGAAGTTCGAAGGGGATGAGCAGATCGGTCTGGTAACGGTGCAAAAAACGGCGCAGTGAGGACAGGTCATGCACCGGCTTAAGGCAGAGCAGCTTTGAAATTGCGCAGAGACTGGTCAATCCGTCTGCGGAGCCCAGTTTCTGAGCGAGGGGATGCCAAACGCCCAGAGGGTGGGGAGGGAAGCCGAACTGCTTCGCGCCACACTATCGCTTCGCGTCCCTGCGGCCCGCCTGACCTCAACGCTCGCAGCAGTGCGCAAGCTGGCGATCCGAGTGCAGAGTGAGACCGTTTCCAGCGAAGAGGTGACGCAAGAGTACGTCGACCTCACATCGCAAGTGCGCAACCTCGAAGCCACCGAGGTCGAGTTGCGCGAGCTGATGACCGAGATCAGGCAGCGCGCCAGGAAAGCGCAGGATGTGCTCGAGATTTCCGAGCAACTCCGGTCCGTTCGCGGCGAGATCGAGAAGGCCAGGGGCCGGATGCAGTACCTCAATCAGATGACCGCGTATTCGACGATCAACCTCGAGTTGATCCCCGATGCCGCCGCGAAACCAATCGTCGAGCCAGGCTGGCAGCCGCTGGTCGTGGCCAAGGATGCCGGCAGGTCCTTGCTGAACGTGCTCAAGTCGCTCGCCGATGCCGCCATCTGGTTCGCGATCTACGTGATTCCACTGCTTGCAATCATGGCCACGGTTCTGTTCGTTCTGTGGCGAGTGATTCGCTTGCTGGTGAGCAGGTCACGGAAGGAACCCGCCAGCTCTTAGCCTTCTTCGCGCTGTCGTCGCGCCACGCGCTGTAGAAAATCCCAGGCAATGCCGCCGCTCGTCTTGCGCAGCGTCATGAAGTAGACCGCAACGGCGACGATGCCTCCGATCCAGGCCAGCGCCCCGAACTCCGTGCCGTGCGCGGTAAATGGCCAGATCATGAACAACAGGGAGCCGATGACTCCGGCGACGAGCAGCGCGATGCGCTGGCCCTTCGGCGCGTCGATGTCGCGATCGCAACGAAGGGTGACGCTCCCCTCGCCTGCTTCCTCCTGTGCCCATGAAATTGTGCACTCGATTGCACCGGCGGCGGCGATCCCGCGGCGCAACGGCAACGTGAACACACGCGACTGCTCGTGCGTCTCCGAAATGCTGCCGCCGTAGAGCTCCACGAGCTCGATGATCGTCTCCTCGATCCCTTTGATTGGGATCCGATCCTCGGTGAACTCCACCGCCTGTCCCTCGGTCATGCGTCTCTCCTCAGCCACGCATCGCGCAGCGCACTCGGTTTGTTCGCGGCCTTCAACTCGACGTTCACTGCGCCGGTCGCTCGCGCCGATACCATTCGGCGCATCGCGATGCCGGCGTGCGCGAAGAGGATCTCGATCTCGTTCTCCCCTGCTCGCTTCACGGCGCGCTCAGCGTCAGCAATCGACTTCGTACGCATTCCGTCGATCGCGAGCACCTCATCACCAGCCAGCATTCCTGACGTCATTGCCGGGCCGCCACGCGTCACCGCTTCCGCAATCAACGCGCCCTCACGCTCCACAACCTTCATGCCCAGAGAAGCAGCGCGAGGATGCGACACGAACTCAACACCGGCAGCCGCGAACAATTCCTCGTAGGGCAACGGCTCCGTTCCATCGACATAGCGCGCGAAGAACTCGGACAACCCGACGATTCTCTCGACGGCATCCTCTTCTACGCCGCGCCCCATCTGGCCATAGTCGCGCCAGAGTGCGAGCATCACTTCATCGAGCGTGCGGCCGCGTCTTCGCAATTCGATGTCGAGCAGCGCACCGACGATTTTTCCTTTATCGTAGAACGAGAACCACGCGTTCGCACGATCGTGCATCTGCTCCGACAGCCAGCCGTCGAAGCTTGCCTGTGCGAGCGAAAGCACCTCTTTGCCCGGTGAGCTCTCGTAGCGCTGGATTTCGCTGGCGAGATCTTCGAGATAGCGCTTCTGTGTCCAGACTCCGGAACGCAACAGCATCAGATCGCCGTAATACGACGTCAGCCCTTCCATGACCCACAACAGGCGCGTCGGCGTCTCGCGCAGATAGTCGTAAGGCTTGAACGCAGCGGGAATGATTCGCTTGACGTTCCAGAGGTGAAAAAACTCGTGCGACACCATCGACACGAAGTAATCGGTCCCCTCCGTCTTGCGATTCATGATGATCGAGCACGAGTCCTCATGCTCGACGCCATGCCAGCGATCGCCGGCGTGAAAAAGAAAGCGATACTCGCGCAATGGCAGGCCACCGAAGAACGCGGCCTGCTCGCGCACGATCTTCCGCACGGGTTCGACGAGTGCTTCGGTGTCGATGCGATGCGCATTGCGGAAGACCATGGAGATCGTTGCGCCCGATTCCTCGAACGAGTGCACGCGCATGTCGGGCGACGCGATGATCGGCGAATCGATCAGATGGTCGTAGTCACGCGCGACGAAGTCCGTGAGCTGCGTTTCGATCCGCCACGACACCGGCGCATCAAGCGACAACGTGCAGCGCTCGCCGCGCAGCGCATCGACGCACATGAGGAGATTCGACGGATTGACATACGCCTCATCCTCCGCAAGAAACGATGAGCCGGCATCGAGCGTCGCCGCAAAGTAACGATACGTGACCTCGACTTCGTCACCCCGCTTCGCGTTCACGCGCCATTGCGACTTGCCGACTTTGCGAAGGTTCGCGCTCCACTCGCGAACATCGGCAGCGAAGTTCATGATGAGGTAGCGCCCGGGCCTCCACGCAGGAAGCCAGAGCAGCGGATCATCTTCCGGAGCTCTGAAGCGGATCGAGATGTCGTAGAGGCGATCGTTCGGATTGCGCCAGGCGATTCGATAGTGCGGCATCGCGCGACATCATAAGGCCCGTGATCGGCGCCATAATGACGCTCACGGAGGCACTTCGATGCGCGCCACTCTCGCATTCTCGCTTCTCCTCGCCACTGTTCCCCTCCTCGGCCAGCAGGTCACCGGATCCGACGCCGTCACTGCGCAGTATCGCGATCCCGAGACGATCGAGCGGATCACCAATCGCCTCGCCGGACGTGCACGAGAGTCGTGGAGCACCGTGCTCGCCAAGGGAGATCCCGCGCTCACGTGGGGCAGCATCGCTTCGTTTTCGCTTCTGCTCCACGAATGCCACGATGCGCAGCTCACCGAAGCGGAGGCGGAGCTTCTGGCGAAACGGATGACAGAGAGCTATGTCAGCAGCGATGCAGCCGGCAAAAAGGCGCTTGCCGGCGAATGGTCGCAGATGCTGACTGCGTTAGGTGGCGGCCCGGCCGCTCGCAAGGACACCCGCGCGAAGCTCGATGCGCGTATCCAGGCGGGCATCGATGCGAAGGCAGGCTGGGCGCGCGTCGTTCGCGACGCGCTCGATCGCCGCGCCCAGATCCTGCAGAAAGCGACAGCCGCGAAACCGGAGTGGGCAAACGTCCCCGGATTCGATGCGTCGATGAGTACCGCGGATCTCGATGCCAGCCTGGAGATGCTGTACTTCATGTGGGTCGCTTCGGGTCGCGATCCGGAGCTCGTCACACTGGAAGGCGTCGCTGCGATCCGTGCGATCTTTCTGCAGAACTTCGCGGTATTACCAGCGGATCTTCAGTTCGCGCTCGCGAATGCCCAGAAGATCTACGCAGGCTTGCGCGTCCTTTGGTACACCGGCAATGCGAACCAGCGCGCGAACCTGGCTGTGTATTTCAGCGGACAGCTCGACGCGTTGGGTCTTCCGGACCCGACGGGCGGGGGAAGCCGCGCGAATCAGAGTCAGAGCGGCGGTGACGCGCATGCGGCGTTTGACGCGGACATGGTCGTGGGACTGGCCGGCTCGTCGTACAAGTCGGCCTGGTGAGATGCTCCCCGTTTTACGAACATGACAGCGAATCTGGCGATGCCTAGTTCCTTCTCCCCTCC
>CAZKID010000079.1:0-15788 GCA_964552405.1 uncultured Thermoanaerobaculia bacterium | reverse complement strand
CGTATTCCGGGACCTGATGCGTCAACGAATCCGTGATGCCCTCAACGGAATGAGTGCGCCCGTAATGTTCGCTGCCGCATCGGAGAGCAGAAACTCGATGGTCGCCGCGACGTGATCGAGTGAGACGAGTTTCGCGTCCGGCATGAACTTCCGCGTCGCAGGCGTGTCGAGTGAGCCGGGCAGCAAGGCGTTGGCGGTGATGCCGGTGCCCGCGAGCTCGGCGGCCGTGAGCTCGATCAACGTGTTGAGTCCCACTTTCGAGATCGTGTACGCCGCTGCAGTTGCAAGCTTGGACGTCGAAGCCTCGGAGCTGATCGCGACGATGCGTCCGGGCCGATCGCGTTTCATTCGCGCGAGTGTTTCACGAATGACGACGAACGAGCTCGTGAGATTGAGCCCGATCATCTTCTGCCAGGTGTCGCTGGTGGTCTCCGATACGCGACCACCTGCATAGCCGCCGGCGAGGTGCACGAGCCCGTAGGGTTCGTCGATCTGCGAGATCGCTGCACGCACGCTCGCTTCATCGCTGAGATCCGCTTTGATTCCTTCGAGGTTCTCCGGCGGAGTCGAGTGATAGAGAAGAATGCAGCGATACGTTCGCGAAAGATGGCGCACGACGGTTTCGCCCAGACCGCCGGTGCCTCCGGTAACAATCAAAGTCTTCATCGCAAGAGTTTAGGACCTTCACACACTTCAATGGGTGATTCTGCAGCGAACCGAACCCCGTCATCCCGAGCGAAGTCGAGGGACCTGGGTGTGTGGGAGGCGCGCGACATGATCTTCGGGCCTCCCCGCCCACTCGGGTCCCTCGACTAACGCTCGGGATGACGGAGATCTGAGCTTGCTCAATCATCGCCGAAGCCCCTCAGTTTAGAATCAAGCGCAGTGCTGCGTCCTCGCGTTCTTCTCGTCGACGATGAATCGGTGCCTCGATTCGCCGTCCGCCGATTTCTGACTTCGAAAGGATTCGATGTCGAGGAAGCGGGTGACTGCGCTTCAGCCAAAGCGAAGTTCCGATCATTCGGGCCTGACCTCTGTGTGCTCGACTTCCGGCTCCCTGATGGAACGGCGCTCGATCTCCTTCCCGATTTCCGCTCGATCAGCGACGTCCCGATGCTCGTTCTCACCGCATACGCATCGATCGACACCGCGGTCGAAGCGGTGAAGCTCGGCGCGGAACAATTTCTCACGAAGCCGGTCGAGCTGGACGCCTTGCTCGTCGTCATCAATCGCATTCTCGAAAATCGGCGCAATCAGAGGCAGATTCTCGCCAGTGCGAGCTCGCCGCAGGCTCGCCTGCCCGTCGATCCCTTCCTCGGCGCGACTGATGTCATCCGCGAATTGCGCGAGAAAGCAGATGCGGTTCTTCGGACGGATAGTCCCGTGTTGATCCACGGCGAGACCGGCACCGGCAAGACCGTGCTCGCAAACTGGATTCACAGCAATGGACGGCGCGCGGGCGAAGCGTTCGTCGATCTCAATTGTGCCGGCATCTCGCGCGAGTTTCTCGAGACGGAGCTCTTTGGACACGAGAAGGGCGCATTTACTGGCGCGACTGCAACGAAGCAGGGACTCCTCGAGATCGCCCATCGCGGCACGGTGTTTCTCGACGAGATCGGCGACATGGACACGCAAGTGCAAGCGAGTCTTTTGAAAGTTCTCGAAGAGAAACGCTTTCGCCGTCTCGGCGACGTGAAGGATCGGAGCGTCGATGTGCGATTGCTCGCGGCGACGCATCGCGACTTCCGCTCGCTCGTCGAGCAGCAGCGATTCCGGCAGGATCTCTACTATCGCATCAGCACGCTGGAGCTGTTCGTGCCGTCGCTGCGTGCGCGTCGCGATGACATCCCGCTCATTGCCGCGCAGATCCTCATGCGGCTCGCGCGCGATCTCGGCCGCAATCGCATTGCGTTGACAGACGATGCCGAGCGCGTGCTCAAGCGCTACGAGTGGCCTGGCAACATTCGCGAGTTGCGCAACGTTCTCGAGCGCGCAATGCTGCGATCGAGAGAAGATGTTCTCGACGCCTCATCGTTCGTGATGCCGGTAGAGCTCTCACCACCTTCGACATCGCCGACCATCACCGTCAAGCGCTCCGGCACTCTGGATGACGTCGAGCGCGCGTACATCGAAGAGGTATTGCGCGAAGAGAACGGTGTGATCGATCGCGTGGCCGCGCGCCTCGGCGTGTCTCGCAGCGCGGTGTACTACAAGGCGCGCAAACACGGCATCACTATCGCGAAGATTCGCGAATAGCGCGTTCTAATTTTAGAAATTGGTGTGCTGAAACCAGCACGACGGGCGCACGAGCGATTCGCCGCAGATTTGGAACTCGAATCGTTCTAATGACTTAGCCATTAGGCACAGTTCGGCAGCGGGGTTTCTCTTATGTGCGCCCGTGAACAAGCAACGACTCCTGATCATCGACGACGAAGAGACGATCCTCTTCGCGATCGAACGGTACTTCCGGCGCATCGGCTATCAGGTCGATTGCGCGCGCGAGCTCGAAGAAGCCGAAGCCCTCGCGACGCATATCGAGTACTCACTCGTCATCGCTGATCTCTCGCTGTCGGACAACGGCACAGAAGGTCTCGAGATCATTCGCTATTTGCGCGCGACATCGCCGCTGGCCAACGTAGTTCTTCTGACGGCGAACGGCTCCATGGCAATCGAGCGTGAAGCGTATCGGCGCGGTGTAACCGCGATGCTGCACAAGCCGCAGCCGCTGGCCGAGCTCGCGCGCCTCGCCTCGCAACTCGGTGGAGGTGCGAGATGAACATGCTCGAACGTCTCCACCAGCCGGGTGCGATCCGCATCGAGTTCCAGCCGATCGTCTGCGTGCGCAATGGGAAGCCTTGCCTCTACGCATACGAAGCGCTCGCGCGCGGTCCGAAGAACACGAGCATGGAACGTCCCGATGTGCTCTTCGAGTATGCGCGGAGAAAAAGCGCAGAGGATCAGATCGATCTCATCTGCATCCGCGAGGTGCTGTCGGCGGCGAGGCAGCTGCCCGAGTCACCATCGATCTCCATCAATGTCCACGGATCGACGCTGACGAATGTCGAGAAGTTTACGCAGATGCTCTACACGCTGGCGGGTGCGTTCGGCATCTCGCTCGATCGCATCATGCTGGAGATCGTCGAACACCGCGCGCCGTGGTCGATGGAGACCTTGCGTACGACTCTGGACGATCTGCGTGCGCACGGTGTCCGTATCGCGCTCGACGATCTCGGTGTCGCGGCCTCGAACTATCGAATGGTCGTCGACTGCCGTCCCGACCACCTCAAGGTCGATCGCTATGTCGTCAGCGGTTGCAGCAACGATCGCTATCGCCTGGCCGTGCTTCGTTCGATCGTCACGCTCGCGGAATCGTGTGGCGCGACTCCCATCGCCGAAGGCATCGAAGAAGTCAGCGATCTCAACACGGTAGTCGAACTGGGTATCGACAAGATTCAGGGCTGGATCTTCGGTCCGAGCAAACCCGCCTCAGAAATCAATTCGCAGTACGAAAGGTGCAAGCAATGAACAAGAAGAAAGTTCTCCTCGTCGACGACTCCAACACGGTGCTGCTGATGGAAAAGATGATTCTGCAAAAGGGGCCTTATGAGCTGGTGACTGCACGTGATGGCGTCGAAGCGGTTGCAATGGCGAAGTTCGAGCAGCCCGACGTGATCCTGCTCGACGTCATGATGCCGAACCTCGATGGTCTCGCTGCGTGTGCCGCGATCCGCAACGATCATCGCACGGCGCACATCCCGATCGTGATGGTCACCACCCGATCCGAAGAACACAACATCGAGACGGCTTTCCGCAACGGGGCTACTGACTACGTCACGAAACCGATCAACGGTCTCGAGCTCCTCACGAAACTGCAGAACATCCTCGGCCAGAACGCCGCGTAGGACATCTCGTCCCGCACAAAGGAAAACGACATGAGCGAACCAATGCGCCCCTACATTCAGAAAATCATCACCGACGCGCGCGACTACGTGCAGTCGCTGCTCGATGAGAACCATCGCCTGCAGGCGCTGCTCTCGCACATTCAGGAAGAGAGCAAGCGCGCGTCCGAGAAGTACATCGAAGTCGAGCAGCAGAACACGAATCTCGCGAACCTCTACGTCGCGAGCTACCAACTGCACGGCACGCTCGATCGCCAGCGCGTCCTCGACGCGGTCAAGGAGATCGTGATCAATCTGATCGGCTCGGAAGAGCTGGCGATCTTCGAGCTCCAGGATGACCAGCTCACGCTCGCCGACTCGTTCGGCATCGATGCGGAAGCATGGAAGACCGTTCCGTCAGGCAAGGGTGTCATCGGCCTCGTCGCGCAGAGTGGAGCTCGGTTCGTCGCTGGTCAGTCGCTCCTGGAAGCGGAGGATCACGAACAGAAGCTAACGGCATGCATCCCGCTGAAGTTGGATGATCACGTCGTCGGTGTGATCGCGATCTTCTCGCTGCTGGCGCAGAAGAGCGGTCTCGAAGCGGTCGACTTCGAGCTGTTCGATCTTCTCAGCGCACACGCTGCGACCTCGCTCTACTGCACGCGCCTGGCCGGGGTGCCGGCATGAGCGCGTGGCCGGAGCCAGCACCCGTGACTCGCCTCACGCACTACGTCCAGCCTGGACATCTGTACGTCGCGCTCACGCCCACCGCGCTCACGACGATTCTCGGTTCGTGCGTGTCCGTCTGTCTCTGGGATGAAGAAGAAGGAGTCGGAGGAATGAATCACTTCATGCTGCCTCAGGAAACTGCAAACGGCGGGAAATCAGCGCGCTTCGGAACCTATGCGATGGAAGAGTTGCTGAACAAGGTGCTCGGCGCCGGCGCCAGGCGCAACCGCCTTCACGCACGCGTATTCGGCGGCGCCTGCATGTTCGAGCAGATGCGCTCCACGTCGCACCTCGGTCAGAAGAACGTCGAGCTCGCACTCGACTTCCTCTCGCATCGCGGGATCGAAGTCATCGAAGCCAACGTCGGCGGTGAGCGGGGACGGAAGCTTCGCTTTCACGCCGACCAGGGAACGGCCTGGCTGTCGTTCATCTAGAGGAGATTGCCGTGACTGTCTTTGGAATCACAGAAGCCGATCGCGAGGAGCTCGTGCAGGTCTTTGTCGCCGAGGCGGACGAAGTTCTCGACCGGCTCGAGCAGCTTCTCGTCGTCTTCGAGCAGACGCCCGACAACGACGAGCTGCTCCACGAAATTTTCCGCGCAGCGCACACGATGAAGGGCAATGCTTCGTGCCTTCAGTTCGATCAGCTGACGGATGCCGCGAATTCGATGGAGGAGTTGCTCGATGCAATGCGGCGTGGAGAGATCCAGCCGACGCCCGTTCGCGTCAGCGAGATGCTCGACACGGTGGATGTGTTGCGCGCACTTGTTTCGTGCGTGGTCGCCGGCGGCGAGACGCTGAACGAGCAGCAGAAGGCGCTCGTCGATTCGCTGCCGAGTGGCAATCGTGCCCGACGCAGCCTGCGCGTCGGTCTCGACAAGCTCGATCGCATGCTGAATCTCGTGGGTGAGATCGCCGTTGCGCGCAGTCACGTCACCCAGCTCATCGAAGGGACGAACGCCGGCGAGAAAGCGGTCGATGCACTTCGTGAGCTGGATCGTCTGAGCTTCGATCTGCAGGAGACCGTGATCGGCGTTCGACTCGTTCCAGTTGGGCCGGCCTTCATGCACTTTCATCGCGTCGTTCGCGACGTTGCTGCATCGGTCGGTAAGCAGGTGAATCTCGTGATCGACGGTGAGGATGTCGAAGTCGACACGACCGTCATCGAGAACCTCAAGGATCCGCTCACGCACATGGTGCGCAACGCGATCGATCACGGCATCGAGACGCCGGACGAGCGGGTCGCGAGCGGAAAACCTGCCGCGGGGACCATTCGCATTTCCGCGAGCCGCGGTGCGGCAGGCGTCGTGATCCGGATCGCGGACGATGGTGCCGGTCTCGATGAGATGCGCATTGCGGAGCGTGCGAAAGCGCGTGGCATCGACACCGAGCGTCTGTCGCGCCAGGAGCTCTTCGGCCTGATCTTCTCGGCCGGCTTCTCCACTGCCGCTGCGGTGACGGAGATCTCCGGCCGCGGTGTCGGACTCGACGTCGTTCGAAAGAATGTCGAGCTTCTTCGTGGATCGATTCAGATCGATTCGGTCAAAGGAGAAGGAGCGACGCTCTCGATTCATCTGCCGCTCACGCTGACGCTGATCGAGGGCTTTTCCGTGGGCGTCGGCAGCGAAACGTACGTCATTCCGATGGATGCAGTGCTCGAGTGCATGGAGATGCCGCGCGAATCCGCGGACGAGCTGATGGGCGTGATCGAGTGGCATGGCGCGCCTCTCTCCTACATTCGTCTTCGCCATCTCTTTCAGCTCGACGCCGCTCCGCAGGCCAGAGAAAACGTCGTCGTCGTTCAGCACGCGCGCGGCTGCGCGGGCCTGGTGATCGACAGGCTGTTCGGCAGTGGTCAATCGATCATGAAACCTCTCAATCGAAATCTCCGGCATTCGCCCGGAATCGTCGGCTCGTCGATCCTGGCGAACGGACGTGTAGCTCTCATCCTGGACGTCTCCGAAATCCTCACGCGCATCTGAGCGCAGCATTTTTCAAAGAAAGAAGGCTCTGCATGTTGAACAACCTCCGCATCAGTACTCGTCTGTTCCTGCTCATCGGATTTCTATCGATTCTCCTCATTGGCGTTGGCTTCATGGGGCTGCGCGGGATGGCTGCCGCAAATGAGGGCATGGCCACCGTCTACAGCGATCGCGTCGTTCCGCTCAAGCAGCTGAACGCGATCTCGGATGCATACGGCATTGACGTCGTGGATACCGCGCATAAGACGCGTGACGGCGCCGTGTCGAATCAGGAAGCGGAGCGGCGGCTGGCGAACGCGCAGCGGATCATCGCCGAGAACTGGTCGGCCTACCTGGCCACGAAGCTGGTCGACGAAGAATCGAAGCTCGTCGGTGAAGCGAAGCCGCTGATGGGAGAGGCCGATCGTTCGATCGAGCGCCTTCGCACGATCATCCGCAGCCAGGATCATGACGCGCTGGTGAAGTTCACGGCAGCGGAACTGTATCCAACGACCGATCCCGTCAGCGACGTCATCGGCCGGCTCGTCGATCTTCAGCTCGTTGTTGCGAAGCAGGAGTACGAGTCGGCGCTGGTTCGCTACAACACCGTACGCGCAATTGCCGTCTCGAGCATCGTGATCGGTGTTCTGCTGGCAATGCTGTTCGGCGGACTGATCGTGGCCGGCATCGTTCGTCCGCTGAACGCGAGTGTCGCCGCTGCGAAGAAGATCGCGATCGGAGACACGGCAATCGAAATCGACAGCGATCGCAATGATGAACCGGGCCAGTTGCTGCGCGCGATGGGCGAGATGGTCGAGTCGACCAGGCACGTCATCTCTGCAGCATCGGCAATCGCCGCCGGCGATCTCGCCGTGAAGGTTCCGGTACGTAGTGAGCGCGACGCTCTTGGTCACGCGCTGGCCGCGATGGTGACGAAGCTGACGCAGGTCATCGCGGAAGTCCGCGCAGGTGCATCGGCACTCGCATCCGCCGCAGCACAGGTTTCCGCAACGTCGCAGACGCTCGCGCAGGGCACGAGCGAGCAGGCCGCGTCCGTCGAGGAGACGACCGCGAGCCTGGAGCAGGTCGGTGCATCGATCGGTCAGAACGCCGACAACAGCCGTCAGATGGAACAGATGGCGGTCAAGGGTGCGTCGGATGCCGAAGAGAGTGGCGAAGCAGTCACAGCCGCAGTCAAGGCCATGGCCGATATCGCCGACAAGATCTCGGTCATCGAAGAGATCGCATATCAGACGAATCTGCTTGCGCTGAATGCAGCGATCGAAGCGGCGCGCGCGGGTGAGCACGGACGCGGGTTCGCGGTCGTGGCAACCGAAGTGCGGAAGCTTGCAGAGCGCAGCCAGGCGGCGGCGAAGGACATCGGTGGTCTCGCTTCGTCGAGCGTCGATGTTGCCCAGCGCTCCGGCAAACTGCTCGTCGAGCTCGTTCCCACGATTCGCAAGACGTCGGATCTCGTGCGCGAGGTTGCGGCTGCATCCAACGAGCAGTCCTCGGGCCTCGCACAGATCAATCGCGCGATGTCCCAGGTGGATCAGGTTACACAGCGCAACGCGTCGGCATCCGAAGAGTTGGCGTCGACAGCCGAAGAGATGGCGTCGCAGGCCGAGGCACTGCAGCAGACGATCGCATTCTTCAGCATCGACGGTTCGTCCTCGCAAGCTCCGCACATGACGCAGATTCGGAAGCCGCAGGTGCCTCCAGTGCCGGCGAAGATTGCTTCGATCCACGCGCCTCGGTTGGTGCCCGCTCCGGCGACTGCGAAGACGAGCGTTGCCAACTCGTACACGGATTACACGCACTTCTAGGAGCAGCCATGAATTCCGAAACGAAGACAGTCGATCAATATCTGACGTTTTTCATCGGCGGCGAGGAGTATGCCGTCAGCATTCTGCAGGTGACGGACATCATCGAGTGCGGCGCCGTCACGAAGGTTCCCGGCGCGCCGTCGTGGATCCGCGGTGTGCACAACCTGCGCGGTGCAGTCGTTCCTGTCGTCGATCTCGCAGTGAAGTTCGGCCTCGCGCCGACGGAGATCACGCGCCGCACCTGCATCGTCATCGTCGAAGTTCGTATCGATGACGTGCGCCTGGTCATGGGTGTGATGGCGGAGTCGGTTCATCAGGTCATCGACCTGACGGCCGCGCAGATTCAGCCGCCGCCCGCATTCGGTCCGCGTGTCCGCATTGATTGCCTGCTTGGGATGTGTGCAGGCGAAGGGAAGTTCGTTCTTCTGCTCGACATCGAACGCGTTCTGTCTTCGCACGAGTTGCTTGCCGCTTCGTCCGTGGCGGATGAAGACGGCGCCGATGCCGAAGCGCTGGCCGTGGGAGAGTAGAGATGGAATCGCTCGAGACCATTCGCGCGTTGTCCGATCGCGAGTTTCGCCTACTGCAGAACCTCATCTATCGCGAAGCGGGAATCTTTCTTGCCGACACGAAGAAGGCTCTGGTGAGTGGCCGTCTCACCCGCCGGCTGCGCGTGCTTGGTCTCAGCGATTTCTCCTCGTACTACGACTTGGTGTCGGCGAACACCGGCGGAGAACTCTCGCAGATGATCGACAACATCTGCACGAACGAGACACGTTTCTTTCGCGAGGCAAAGCAGTTCGACTTTCTCGAGCGGTCGTATCTGCCGACGCTAAGAGAGCGCGCAGCTGCGGGCGCGATTCCCAAGTCGATCCGCGTCTGGAGCGCTGCCTGTTCCACGGGTGAAGAGCCGTACTCGCTCGCCATGACACTCGCGACCCATCTGCCGTCGCAGGACGGCTGGTCTGTAAAGATCATCGCGTCCGATCTCTCGACGAAAGTCCTGGCGACCGCGCGTGACGGTGTCTGGCTGATCGAGCGCTCACGCGACATTCCGCGCGAATACCTGCGCGCCTACATGCTGCGTGGGGTCGCCGGGGAGGCATCGCGGATGCGGGCGCAGCCGCAGCTCAAATCGATGATCGATTTCCGGCAGATCAACCTGAATGATCGCGATTACGGGATGAAGGGCGGGTTCGATCTGATCTTCTGCCGCAATGTCCTCATCTACTTCGACCGGCAATCGAAGGCCGGCGTCGTCGAGCGCCTCACGCAGCAGCTCGCTCCTTCAGGACTTCTCTTTCTTGGCCTTGCGGAGAGCCTGACCGGCATTCCGCACAGCCTCGTGAACGCAGGACCATCGGTGTATCGCAAATGAAAACGAATCTGCTTGTCATCGACGATTCCGCGGTCATGCGGCAGACGATGATCGCGATCGCCCGTGCTGCGCGGGCGTTCGACGTGCGCGTCGCATCGGATCCGATCATCGCATTTACGCAGATCGCGAAGCAGAGACCTGACGTCATCCTGCTCGACATCGAGATGCCGCGGATGAACGGTCTCACGTTCCTCCGGAAGCTGATGGCAGAGACTCCGATCCCTGTCGTCGTCTGCTCGGCACTCGCCGGACCGGGAACGGAGACTGCGATCCGTGCGCTGGAGGAAGGGGCGGTCGACATCGTGCCGAAACCGAGCATCGGACTGCACGAGTTTCTTACCGACTCGGCCCAGAGGTTGATCGAGACGGTGCGTGGTGCAGCATCGGCGCGTTGCCGGCGGCGCATCGTTTCTGCTGTGCAGCCCAAGCACGCACCGGACCTCATCGTGCCGCGCACGAAACCGGCGTTGCGGATCACGACGAAGAAGGTCGTTGCGATTGGGGCGTCGACCGGCGGAACGGAGGCGCTGCGCGAGATTCTGGAGCAGATTCCTCCAGACGCGCCGGGCATGGTGATTGTGCAGCACATGCCGGAGGTTTTTACCGCGGCGTTCGCGAAACGCCTCGATCAGAGCTGCCGGATCGAAGTGAAGGAAGCGGCGGACGGCGATCGCATCTTCGACGGACGCGCGCTGATCGCTCCCGGGAATCGGCATCTCATGGTGTATCGCGATGGTGCGGAATACCGTGTCCATCTCAAGGATGGCCCGCCGGTGGCCCGGCACCGGCCGAGTGTCGACGTGCTCTTTCGCTCGGTCGCGCAGTCGGCCGGCGCAAACGCGGTCGGAGTGATTCTCACCGGCATGGGTGACGACGGCGCCACGGGAATGCGCGAAATGCACGACGCCGGAGCCATCACCATCGCCCAGGACGAGGCCACGTGTGTGGTTTTCGGGATGCCACATGAAGCCATCGTCCGCGGCGGTGTCGATCACATCGTTCCACTTCCATGCGTTGCCGGCGAGATTCTCACGGCGGCATCGCGTTTACGGATCCGTTGAGCCAACAGGAAAGGACTAACTATATGTTGCAGCAGATTTCCATCGGCAAAAGACTCTTCCTCGGCTTTTCCAGCGTGCTCCTGTTCGTCGTGGCCGTGGCGGTCGCCGGACAGTGGGCACTCACTTCAACCGTCGACACGGTCCAATACGCACTGAATGTCGACTACGCCATCAGCACGACGGCAGACGACGTGCACGCCGGCGTCCTGGAACTGCGGCGATTCGAGAAGGACTTGTTCCTGAACGTCGGCGATTCTTCGAAGCAGCAGGAGTACCGCGGCAAGTGGGAGTCCGCGCGTCTCTCGCTGGACGGGAAGCTCAATGATCTGGAGCGCATCGATCGCAACGAACAGGACCGTGCGCTCATCGCCCGCATCCGGACGGACGTGGGCGCCTACGTCTCGATGATGGAGGAGATCGCGAGGCGCATCGAACAGGGCGAAATCAACTCGCCGGCGATGGGCAATGCGGCGATCGCTCCCGTGAAGGCGCAGATTCGTTCCGTCGAGGAAATCGTCGATACGCTGCGGTCCAACACCGCAAAGCGGATGCAGGAAAAGAAGCGGACGATCCTCTCTGTCGAGAAGAGCGCGCGGAACATCACCACGCTCGTCGCGTTGCTCGCGTTCGTCATCGCGACACTGATCTCGTTCGGTGTCACGCGCAGCATCACCGTTCCTGTCCTGCAGGCAGTGCGTGTGGCCGATCGCCTGGCGCTCGGGGACACTCTGCAGAGTCTCGAGGTGCATGGCCGCGACGAGACGGCGCGTCTGCTGATGTCGATGCAGGCGATGATCGACGCCAACACGATGATGGCTGCGGCCGCGTCGAGTATTGCTGCCGGCGATCTCGGCGTCGCGCTGACTCCGCGATCGGATCGCGATGTTCTCGGACAGGCTTTGCAGCAGATGATCGCGCGCCTCAGCGAAATCATCGGCGAAGTCCGGACGGCGGCCGCGTCGCCCGCAACGGCAGCGGCACAGCTCTCGTCGACTGCGCAGAGCGTGTCGACCGGCAACATCCAGCAGGCCGAGGCCGTGCAGGAGACGACCGTGAGCCTCGAGCAGATGAACGCTTCGATCGCTCAGAATGCGGACAACAGGCATCAAACCGAAGCGATGGCGACGAAGGGTTCGAACGATGTGGCGGAGAGCGGCAAGGCCGTGCTGGAAACCGTCGACGCGATGAAGTCGATCGCAGAAAAGATCACGATCGTCGAGGAGATCGCGTACCAGACGAATCTCCTCGCACTGAACGCTGCGATCGAGGCCGCGCGTGCGGGTGAGCATGGCCGAGGCTTCGCCGTCGTCGCGACCGAGGTTCGCATGCTGGCCGAGCGGAGTCAGGCCTCCTCGCGCGAGATCAGTCACCTCGCTTCCTCGAGCGTTCGCGTAGCGGATCATTCGAAGGCGTTGCTTGGTTAGCTCGTACCCGCGATCCGCAAGACGGCGCAACTGGTTCAGGAAGTCGCTGCTGCGTCGCGTGAACAGGCCAGCGGTGTCGCGCAGATCAACCGTTCATTGACGCAGGTCGAGCAGGTGACGCAGCGTAATGCGTCCGCCGCTGAAGAGCTTGCATCGACAGCAGAAGAAATGGCGGCCCAGGCAGAAGGGCTGCAGAACCTCGTTGGCTTCTTCCGGGTTGGTGGAACCTTGGAGCCGCGTGTGCCGCTCGCGATCGCGGTATGACAATGCCTTCGCTCAAACCGGCAGACGAATCGTGACTCTCGCGCCACCCTCCTGGCGGTTCTCTGCAGTCACGCTCCCCTCGTGTTCCTCGATGATCTTGCGCACAATCGAGAGGCCGAGACCAGTGCCGTGCTCGCGCCGTGTGAAGAAGGGCTCGAACACCTGTTCGAGCTCGCCGCCAGGGAATCCCGGCCCCTGGTCCTCGACGCGAATCTCGACCCAGTTGCGTCCCGCGTGCAGCACGGGCCGTCCGATGATCGCGATCGCCGAACTGCGCGGCGCGTGTTGCAGCGCGTTGTCGACGAGGTTCTCGAAGACCTGAATGAGACGGTCGCGATCCATCGGGAAGCGCGGAACAGATTCCTCAATGAGATTGCGTACGTCAACTTCCTTCTCGCGACCCTCACGCCGGCGGCTTGCGATCACCTCTTCGATGAGGGGTTCCAGTGCAGCCGCGTGTCGTGTGACAGCTACCGGCTTGCCGAACTCGAGAAGCTCGCGCATCAGTCGCGAGAGCCGGCCAACCTGTTCCTTGAGCGTTGCGGACATCTCCCGCAGCTCCGGCGTATTCATCTCGTCTCCGTAAGCATCGAGCGTGGCAGAAATGCCGAAGAGCGGATTGCGAACTTCGTGAGCGACACCGCCGACGAGCTTCCCCATCGCTGTCGTCGTTTCGCTTCGCCGCAACGATTCCTGAAGTGCCACGATACGGGTGATGTCGAAGAAGACGATGATCAACGACCGGTCATCGGCGTCCGAAAAGAGTCGCGTGACTCGCACGTCCCACGAATGACCGCGATCATCGTGCGCGATCCCCCCGCGCAATTCAGAAGCAACCGTCCACGGGCTGCTCTTCAGATCCGATAGATTCGATGGCAATTGGTCGTTAGCCCGCCGTATCAGATCCATCGCCGGCTCGTTCAACCGGAGGATCGTTCCATCGGCGCTGACAATCACGATCGGCGTTTCAACACTATCGAACGTTTGCCGCCATTCGATCGCGGACTGTGCGATCACCTGCCGCAGTCTCGCCTGTTCCGTTTCCGCGACCTTCTTGTCGGTAACGTCCATCCCCGTTGCAACGAGATAGGGCTCGCCGTCGACCACCATTCGGCGCGCGCCGAGATCCATGTAGCGAAGCTGATCGCCGTCGAAATAGCGAACCTCGATTTCCTCAGTCCCTCCCTCGAAGACTCGCTGGCCGCTTTCGAACATCAGTGCTCGATCGTCCGGATGGACGAGGTGATTGAGAATATAGCGATCGGTTCTCTGCAGCGGCTCCGGCCCAAACTGGTCGACGAACTTCTGATTCCAGCGGATGAATCGGGCGTTACGGTCCTGCACCCAGAAGAACTCGCGCATGACATTGAGCGCCGTCTCGGTGAAATCCTTCTCCTGCTTGATCGCCTTTTCGCGCCCATCAAGAAGCTGCACGATCGTTTCGATCGAGAGACGCAGTTGCTCGAGCTCCGTGGTCGTCGCCGGTTTCGCCGTCGGCGCATCGACGCCCGCACTCACCGCTACGGCGTATCGCTCGATCGATACGAGCGGGCGCAGAACAACGCGCCAGAGCACGAGGTAGATCGACAAGACGAGAAGAACGTCGACCAGCAGAATCGCGATCGCGGTCTGCAGCAATGACCTGCGCAATTCGGCCTCGATGAGCCGCGGCGTCATATACAGCTTTACGTTCCCGATTACTTCCGTGCCGAAGACGATCGGCCGTTCCGCAACGATGAGACCCGTCGCGTTGAGGACGCCGTCATCAGACGGAACGAAATTTCGATGAGCGTCGCGTATGCGCGCATGGACATGCCCCGCCGCATGCACAACAACTCCTTCGATCGGCGGGTTCATTGCCTGGCTGTCGAGGACTTTGTCGATCTGCGGGCGATCGATGTTCCACACCGGCAGCGCAAGCGCCGTCGCCAGTTCTTCGGTCTGGCCTTGCGTCACGCGCCGCAGTCGAAGCAGTTGTTCGTTGCGCCGCGAGGTGTAGGCAAACGCTCCGAGGCCGCCGAGAACGAGCGTGGTGACCGCAACGAGAAGCGCCGCGACGACAACCGTTACCGATACGCGTTTCACTTGTACGTCTCCGGATCGAACCAGAGACGCTTCTCCTTCCACGGAGTTTCCGGGCCGAGATTCGGATTGGGGATGCTGAACAGTCGGCGAGTTTTCAGATGAAGGCGGAGGATTTTTTTGTGCTGATACTTGTCGAAGATGCGATCGTAGGTGCCGTCCGCGATCATCATCCGCATTCCTTCCTCGGCGCGCGCGGCGAGACGGCGTCCGTCGTCGGTCTTCGGAAACCAGAAGTACATCGGCAGCGGGTAGTAAAAGACGATGCTGTCCTCGATGTAGAGATCTGGGAGCTTCTTCCGTCGCTGCTCGTATTCGTCGAGGACTTCGGTCGCCGCGCGCAGAAAGATGTCGAATCGCTTCTGCGCCAGCATCTCGAACAGGCCGTCGTAGTCCGAGCCGGTCACCACTTGGAATCCGCTGTTGCGGAGGATTCCGACGTCGATCCAACCGAGGCCGAGACCGAAACGGAATGGTCGCAGGTCGTCGAGCGTGCGGATGTTCGCGAAGCGCTCTTTGTCTTCTCTTCGAATCAGGAAAACGCAGTAGCCGCCGAGGTTCTTGTCGACGGGGATGCGAACGGGCGTGAGCGTCTGCTCGAACTCTAGCGTCGTGCTGAGATACATGACCGTCAGCTTGCCGGTCGCGTTCTTCAATTCGAACGCCTGGCGCTGCTCCGTCATCGGTCCGGAAGGAACGAAGCGGTAAGGTCCCCACTTTGGAATCGTCTTCTCGAGCGCCGTGCGGAGAATTTCCCAGTGGTATTGATAGCGAACGTCGAGCGCCGACTCGGGCGGATGGTAGATGTACTCCATGGGCCGCGGAGTCGTGGCCGTCATGGCGGCAAGCAGCAGACAGGTTGCCAACATGATCTTGTGAGTGACGTTAACGGTAACCGATTTTCAGGCCACTGGTGTTCAAGCGAGGCGACGCTATTCCCTGCAGAAGATCAAGGCCGATGTGAATCTGAGCGAGCCGGGCGCGCCGGTCTCGTTCAACGCCGGAAGCTCGACGCAACGAGCTATACGGCTTCGGCGAGTGGCACTCCCTGCGCGCGGCGCGGTTCTCACTGTAGTCGTCGTCGCGCACATCACCGATTTCAAGTTCAAAGGTGCGTTCAGCGAGCCGGGCGATCCTTCGAAGGTCGATCTGGAATCGAAGACGACGTGGGCAGCGGCCGCCGGCG
>CAZKID010000078.1:13858-15807 GCA_964552405.1 uncultured Thermoanaerobaculia bacterium | reverse complement strand
CTCACCGCTGATTGCCATCGAGAAGCTGCATGGCGGCGTCGAAAATCACGCCGCGTATACTCGAGCCGTGGCGAAGGAGATGCAAAAGCAATGGGACCAAACCACGTCACAACCTTTGCGTATCGTCGGAAGCGTTTTTTCGCTGGCCAATCCGGTGGCCTTCTACCTTGAACAGAAAACGCTTCCGGTTGCCTTCTACGCTCGCACGCGTCCGCCATGGGACACCGCAGAGACGATCGATCAATTCGGCGCGGCCCTGATATGCCCGGCGACGGACGTGGCCTGCCGATCGACGATGGACCGCATCGCTCACGGACGGACCGTTGCGCGGCATGTAGAAGTGACGCTTCAACCCCATTGGCTGGGGTTCTCCGGCGAGCCGCGTGACTTTGTTATCGACATTGTGCTGCCGCAAATCCGCAAGCATGCGCCTGATACGCACGTCATCCTGATGAGCGGCGACGCCTCGGACGCTCTTCAGCTCGAAGCCACCGAGCGGGGCGCCGTCGCGTTCTTTCAGAAGCCGTTCGAGATCGAGGCGCTCGATGCCACGCTCGAACTGATGGACACGCGGACGATCGCGCCATGCCCCGCTGAATCGGGAGTGGTTCGCGTTCCGACGCTCGACGAGATTCTGTCGGACGGCGACTTGCAGATGAACTTCCAACCGATCGTTGCACTCGAAGCGCGTCAGGCGTCCGGCTTCGAAGCGCTGGCGCGCTATCGCACCGAGTCTCCGTTCAACAATCCTGAACTGCTGTTCTGTTACGCGGAGAGGAAGAAGCGGATCGCCGATCTCGAGTTCGCATGCATCAACGCGACGGCTGCATCCGCGGGAGCGCTTCCAGGCTCGCCGCTCCTCTTCATGAATGTGCATCCCGATGTCTTCGCAACCGGCACGGCGCTCGTCCAGCAACTGAAGAGCGCTGCCTCGAGGCATGGTCTCGCTCTCGACCGCATCGTGGTCGAAGTCACCGAGCAGGGATCGCTGTCGGGAACGAGCACGGTGCTCGGCGCCATCGAGGCGTTGCGCGAGCTCGGCGTTCGCTTCGCGTTCGATGACGTCGGCGCCGCGTACTCGCATCTGCCGCTGATCGCGCAGGTGCGTCCCGCGTTTCTCAAGATCAGCCAGGAGTTCGGGCAAGGCTTCGAGTCCGACACGACGAAGACGAAGATCGTCCGCAACATCGTCGGCCTCGCGTCGGACTTCGGCTGCGATGTCGTACTCGAAGGAATCGAAGAAGAAGCGACTGCCGCGGCGGCGCTCCGCTTCGGCATCAAGTACGGACAGGGTTACCTGTTCGGCCGCCCCGCTCCGTCGTCGAGTTTTTCAGAAGGAGGGATTCAATGAGCTCGGTTCTCCGCGAGGTCTCCTCTCCATTCCTGTTCGATCTCGTCTCGTGGGAGTCTGATGTCGAGGGCCAACTGATCGATCTCGTCTCCGACGGCATCTATGTCGTCGGTCTGGACGAGCGCATCACGCTGTGGAACGCAGCCGCCGAACAGATGACTGGCTATGCCGCGCGATGCCCACCCCGTGGGCCGAAAGGCTGCGCCGCCTGATCTCCACGATCCGCATCAACTCGCGGGACGGCGAGCTTCGGGTCAGCGCCTCGTTCGGCGTGACGGTGATCCGGAAAGGTGAGACAGGACCTGACGCGCTCGAGCGCGCCGACCGTTTGATGTACTCCAGCAAGACAAGGGGGAGACCGTGTTACCGCAGGCTGAACCCATTCTCGAAGCCACCCTGCCGCGAGGCGAACAAAGACGTCATCCGCGACTCATCCCACACGTGGCGATTCCCGCGATGGCAGGACGTCAGGCCGCCGCCATCGTGAACCGGAGCATTGTCGGCGCATTCATCACGCATGTAAATCCGCTTCGGGCGAGCGCGGTCAAAATTCGCATCAACTGGGTTGAGGCGGTTTTTGAAGACGAAGTCGTGCTCG
>CAZKID010000078.1:11164-13848 GCA_964552405.1 uncultured Thermoanaerobaculia bacterium | reverse complement strand
AAACGTCGCTTCAACGGGGTGATTCGGTTGTGCTAAGACGAAGTACAGCGCGCTCCATCGAGGGTCGTCAATTTATATCCCGATGGAACGCCATCGTACGAAAGCCGTTTGCGAGCTCTTCGCGTCACGGAACGATCCGCGAATGCGCTCGAGCACGCGATGATGGGATTGCACGATGAGCTCGTCAATCGCTGGGTGTCGAATCTGCGCGGCGATGAAGTGACGGACGTCGAGTTCGAAGATGTGCTTCCCGTGCGCTTCGTCGCCTGCCGGCTCATCGACGGCGTGTGGAAGCGGAGCCGTGTGCCATCCGGAGAGAGAGTCGTGCAGGAAGGCTTCGTCGTGGCGTCGACGGTTGCGGAGGGAGAGATCCGCCGCATGTGCGACGTGTACGAGCGGCTCGATCTGGATGGGCGGCGCTTGATGCAGCTGCTCGCGCCGGAATTGCGGTAGGCTGTTCCGGTGGGGCACAGGCGCCCCCGCCTGTGCGCTTCGAAGGACAGGCGAGGGCGCCTGTCCTCCACCATCTCACCCCAGCGCGCGCGCGAGGTCGTCGCTGCTGAACGGCTTCTGCAGGAAGCGTACTTCCTTCGCCGCAATCGCATCGTCGATCGAGCCTGGCGCCGCGTAGCCCGACATCAGGATCGCCTTGATCTCCGGCTGACGCTCACGCAGTGCACGCACGACCTCCAGCCCGGGACGATCGGGCAGCATGTAGTCCGTCACCAGGATCCGGAACGACTCGCGCTCCGCCCGCTCGAGCGCATCTCTTGCGTCGGTGGCCACGGTCACGTGATAGCCGAGCATCGAGAGCATCATCGACAGGCCATCGCGCACCGAAGGCTCGTCTTCCACGAGCAGGACGCGCTCTCCCCTGCCATCGACCACGACTAACGTTTCGTTGCACTCAACCTCGGAAGCGCCGTGCTGAAGCGGCAGCGCAATCCGGAAACGCGTTCCGCCGCCGGGTGGCGCTTCGACGTCGATCGTCCCGCCATGTGTCGTGATGATTCCATGCACGACGGAGAGGCCGAGGCCGGTGCCATGGCCGGCCTCCTTGGTGGTGAAGAAGGGTTCGAAGATCCGATCGCGGATCGCGTCGGAGATTCCGACTCCCGTGTCCTGGATGACGAGGGCCGCCCGCTCATGATTGCGGCGCAGCGTGAGCGTCAGCTGGCCCCCCTCGGGCATCGCGTCGATCGCGTTCACCGTCAAATTCATGATCACTTGTTCGAGCTGGCCTCGATCGCCCTTGACGACGACCGGCAACGACGGAGTCTCGATCGTCAATTGCACGTTCTCCCGGACGACGCGCCGCAGGAAGGTCGAGAGCTCCTGCATCATCGCCGTGAGATCGATGTCGCGCAGATTCGACTTCTCTCGCCTCGCGAAGAGCAGGAGCTGCTTCGTCAGCTGCGCGCCGCGCTGAATCGTCTTCTCGAGCTGGCGCAGATGATCTTTACCGCCATCGCTCACGACGTGCTTGCGCGTGATGATCTGCACCAGCGTGAGCATGGCCTGCAGCATGTTGTTGAAGTCGTGTGCGACGCCTCCGGCGAGCGTTCCGATCGCTTCGATCTTCTGCGCGTGGCGGAGCTGATCCTCCAACGCGATCTCGATCGTGACATCGCGCTTGATCGCGGCGAAGTGCGTGATCACTCCATCTTCATTGCGAACCGGAGAGATCGTCGCCTCTTCTTCGTATAGCGATCCGTCCTTGCGCTTGTTGGTGAAATGACCGGACCAACTGTTGCCGGCCGAGATCGTCTGCCACAGCTCGCGATAGAAGCCGTCGTCCTGCCGGCCGCTCTTGAGAAGAGCCGGCGTGCGTCCGATGACTTCAGCGCTCGAGTACCCGCTCACACGCTCGAAGGCGGGATTCACATACTCGATAAGGCCACGGGCGTCGGTAATGATGATCGACTCGCTGGCCTGATCGATGACCGTGGCCAGCCGCTCCACTTCGTGCGTCGAGCGCGCCAGTTGATGTTGCGCGTTGACGCGCTCTGTCACGTCGCGGGCCACGCGCGTCGCGCCGAGGAGGATGCCATCCGGAGTCCGGAGTGTCGAGTAGCGGATCTCGACCACGCGCGGATCCTGTTCGTCGCCCAGCTCCTCGACCGTGTCGAATTCCTCGCCAGCGAGTGCGCGGCCCCACGCCGCCACTGCGAGATTCTGCTCGCGCGGAAGATGGCGGAGGCAGTCGATGACGTTGAGCCCGGGCGTGATCCGCATGCCGGAATACTCGAAGAACTGCTCCGCGTAGGCGTCGTTGAAGGCGATGAAGCGATAGCTCGTGTCGATCGTCGCGATCGATTCGCTCAGATTGTCGACGATCGCTTTCAGCCGCTCGCCGGACCGTCGAACCTTGTGGCGCGCGTCTTCGATCGCGTTCGCCGCCATCGCGCGCGGCGTGGCGGCGCGCGCGACGATCGAAACCCCGGTCCTGACGCCGGGAACCTCCATCCGCCGCTCGTAGATCGGGACGAACGCCTCCGAGCCGAAGACCTTCACCGTCGACGATTCGGCCGGATCCACGACGCCGCGGTCGATGTTCCACGCGTTCTTCCACGCCATCAGCTCGAGCACGCGGATGTGCGCGGCCGCGCGCGCCAGCGCCTGCTGCGTCCAGGGGCGATCGATCGCGCGCCGCCCGTCGCCGAAGCGCGTCTCGCGCGCCCACG
>CAZKID010000078.1:0-11154 GCA_964552405.1 uncultured Thermoanaerobaculia bacterium | reverse complement strand
CGCATCGCGCGGGGGGTTATGTCGCGCGGGCGGATCGAACAACCGGCAAGGACGCCGGGATCGTCGATCAGCGGCGGGAGGGTCAGGAGGACGCTTCGCCGCTCGCCAAGCCACGTCAGCCAGGTCGTCTCCAGCGACGCGACGCGCTTGCCGGCGCGGAGCGCTGCAATCGATTCGTCGAGATCATGCGCATGATCGGGAGGAAACAGCCGGTCCATCGAGCAGCCGATCATCTCCGCGGCGGTGTATCCGCAGAGCTCTTCCGCACCATGATTCCAACTCTGAATCATGCCGCCGGGCGACTGCGAAATGATGGCATCGCTGCACGAGTCGACGATCGCTGCCAGGCGCGCGCGCGCAATCTCACCGCGATAAAGTCTCATCGCCGCGCCGAGCACGATCACGATGCCCAACGTCGCGTTGACGGCAACGATCAACGTCCAGCCAAGACGCTGGCTGAGCCGGTCCTGCTCGACTGCCAGCTCACACAGGATCACCGACAACAACGGCACGAGGACGACCGCCGGCGCGAGCACGCGCGACATCGAGCCCGCCGAAGTCTGCGAGAGCAACGGCCGAATCCACCCCTGCCTGCCGGCAATCACCTGGCCGAGAGCGATGAGAACGAGGCCCGCCGCCGCCGCCGGCACGGGAGCAAGCCGCCTCGCTGGATTCAGGAACACGGGAAGGCCGAGCACATACGCGATCACCACCACACTCATGAAGAGCAGCACGAGCGACGAGAGCACGTGCGCGCTCAGCAGTGCGCGGGTGGTAAGCAGGAGTAACGCGATGCTCAGCAGCGCCATCACCGCACACGTCGCCGGATACGCGTGCAGAAGAACGGAGCCGCGCATGCCCCACTCCTGCCACTGCAGCGAATCGTTAGCCAGTCCGTCGGCAATCAGGTCAGCAACGTTGACGAGTAACGCGACAGCGGCGAGCGATCGTGTGGCGAGGCAGCGCCCCCTCCATCCGCTCAGCAGCGCGATCAGACCGAGCGACAAGGCGAGCAAGCCGAAGCCGGTCATGGCGGCCGCCGGCTTGGGGCCTCCCAGCGCAGCGAGCTCACGGCTCGCTGTCACGTAGCCGATGAGAATCGCGATGCCCATCACCAGCGCAGAAGCGGTGAGCACCCGCAGCAACAGCGCGCCGCGCACGCGCATCCCGAACGTTCTGAGCTCCGGCGTGTTGTCGAGCATCCGTTCTGACCCGCAGCCAGATTAGGGACGACTCGCAACGCCGCGCATTACCGGAATCACATCAGCATGTGCGCGTTGTCACACGGGGGCGTCCGTCATGCGGCGGATCACTTCGGCGACCGGCAGCACCTCATCAATCCCGGCCACGCTCTTCCCCGCCTGCCAGTAATCATCGCGTCCCTTCGCCGCGTGCAGGCTGTGCTTCAACTTGCGCAGCGACGTCAGCGCATAGATGGTTCGCATCCAGTGCTTCGTCTTGCGGCCGCGCAGCATCCAGCGCGCGATCGGTCCGGCACTCGTACCGATGCGCTCGACGTACTCGTTGCGGATCACCGCGACCGGCACTCCGGTGAGCCGCTCCGTCAGCACGATGTCATTCGCCTGCGCGTCGACGATCGCCTTCTTGTATTCGGCGTTCGCAGTGCATTCCGTCGTCGCGATGAATCGCGTGCCCATCTGCACGCCCGCATAACCGATCGCGAGCGCCTCGCGAAATGTCGCGGCATCGCTCACGCCGCCCGCGCAGACGACCGGCAGTCCAATATCCGCCAGCTCTTCATACAGCGCACGTGGATCGCGCGGACCCGCGTGACCGCCCGCCTGCGAGTTCACCGCGATGAGACCGTGCACACCCGCGTCGCGGCCCTTCATCGCCCACTTGTGCTCCGTCACATCGTGATAGACGAAGCCGCCCACGGGCTGCACGCGATCGACGACCCATTTCGGATTGCCGAGGGATGTCACGAAGAAGCGCACACCTTCCTCGAGCGCGATGTCGATCCAGCGCGTCATCCGCTCGAAGTACGTCTTCGACGATTGCTCGATGAGCGCGTTCATCCCGATGGGCTTCGACGTGAGCGAGCGCATGAGGCGCACGCCGGCACGGAAATCATGGCCGTGTACATACGTCAGCGAGATCGGCTGCAGCACACCGATCCCTCCCGCCTCGGAGATCGCCGCGACGAGCTCGGGATTGCTGCACGGATACATCGCGCCGCCGATGATCGGCAGCTCGATGCCGAGTTGCCGCGTCAACGTCGTGTTGAAGGTGCCGTTACGTTGATTTTCCAGGTGTGACCCCCGCGAAAACCAACTATATTCCTGCGCGTGACGACATCACCACTCCTCATCGCACGCGGCACCACTGACGTCTATCTGCTTCCGCAGATGGCGAACCGGCATGGCCTCATCGCCGGAGCAACCGGCACGGGCAAGACCGTGTCACTGCAAGTGATGGCCGAGGCGCTGAGCGGCGTGGGAGTGCCGGTATTCATGGCGGATGTGAAAGGCGATCTCGCCGGACTGAGTCAGGCCGGCGGCGGCAACGCGAAGGTGCAGGATCGATTGAAGACGCTGAAGATCGATGACTTCACGTACGGCGCGTCGCCAGTCATCCTGTGGGACGTGTTCGGCAGCGCAGGTCATCCGGTGCGCGCCACGATCTCCGAGATGGGTCCGCTGCTCCTCGGACGCATCATGGATCTCAACGACGTGCAGCAGGGCGTGTTGACGATCGCGTTCAAAGTCGCCGACGACAACGGCATGCTCCTGCTCGATCTGAAGGATCTGCGCGCGATGGTGCAGTACGTCGGTGAGAACGCGAAGCAGCTCACGACGCAATACGGAAATGTGTCGCCGGCGAGCATCGGCGCGATTCAGCGCGCGCTGCTGCAGATCGAACAGCAGAGCGGCGCGAGCTTCTTCGGCGAGCCTGCGCTCAATTTCGATGACTGGCTACAAAGTGACGGGAAGAAGGGTTACATCAACATCCTCGCCGCGGACAAACTGATGCAGGCGCCGCGCCTCTACGCGACGTTCCTGTTGTGGATGTTGTCGGAGCTGTACGAGCGGCTGCCGGAAGTCGGCGATGTCGAGAAGCCGAAGCTCGTCTTCTTCTTCGATGAGGCGCATCTGCTCTTCGATGATGCGCCCGACTCGCTCCTGCAGAAGATCGAGCAGGTCGTGCGGCTCGTGCGATCGAAAGGCGTCGGTGTCTACTTCGTCACGCAGAATCCCCTCGACGTCCCCGACGTCATCCTCGGGCAACTCGGCAATCGCATTCAGCATGCGTTGCGCGCGTTCACGCCGCGCGATCAGAAGGCCGTGGCCGCGGCGGCGGAGACCTTCCGGCCGAATCCGAAGATCGACGTGAGTCAGGCGATCACCGAGCTCGGTGTCGGCGAAGCGCTCGTGTCGTTTCTGGATGAGAAGGGCACGCCGGGTATCGTCGAGCGCGCGTTCATCATCCCGCCGCATTCGCAGATCGGCGCGATCACGCCGGAGCAGCGCAAGACGATCATCAGTTCGTCGATCGTGGCGGGACAGTATGAGAACGCAGTCGATCGCGAGTCGGCGTACGAGATGCTGAAGTCACGCGCGGAGACGAAGGCGGTACCAGCACCGGCAGCAGCACCGGCGCAGCAATCAGCGCCGGCGAACGATCCCGGAATCTTCGGCAGCATCTTCGGCACGAGCACACCGGGGAAGGGCCGCGCGCGAGAAGGCGTCGGCGAAGCGATGATCAAGAGCGCCGTCCGCGCCGCCGGCAGCCAGATCGGCCGGCAACTGGTGCGCGGCGTCCTGGGCTCGCTCCTGGGCGGTTCCCGCCGTTAACTGGCGATCCATTCGAACATCAGGGGGCTGGAGATCCACTCGATACCGGAGCGGGATTTCGCATCCTGCAATTCTGCGTCGAGCTCGTTCACCTCGGCCTCCGTGGCCAGACCGTGTTCGCGAATCGCTGGTTTCAGCGAATGGAGCGCGACGCGCGGGATGTCGAAGCCAATAAACGGCGGATAGTGCACGGAATACGCGCGATGACTTTCAACCTGGAACCCGGCCTCGGTCAGCATCGAGCGTCCACAGCGTCCGAAGTGCGTCTGTGCACCTCGCGCCTGCGCCGCGCCGATCACCAGCTCCCACACCCGCGTCATCGCCGGCACGTGCGGCTGCGAAGCCGGCGCTCCCGACAGCTCGTCGGAAGGCTCATGCGCAACCAGCACTCCCCCTTCGCGCAAGAACGTCCGCACGTGGCGCAGCGTGGTGATCGGATCGCGCTGATGCAGCAGGAACAAGCGCGAGTAGACGACGTCCGCCTGCAACGCGACTTCATTCACGTTCGCATGAATGAGTTTCAGATGTGGAGCGATCCCACGCGCGCGCTCGATTGCAGCGGCGCTCGCGTCGATCCCGATCACCTGTCCCGACGCACCGACGACTTCCGACAATGCTTGCAGCGCGCCCATCGGTCCGCAGCCGAGGTCAACGGCGGTGGCGCCGGGCCGGACGCCCGCGCGGCGGCAGGCATCGACCACCCGATCGGCCTCGAATGATGCAAGTGCGACGAGACGGCGATGCTCTTCATCGCTTTCGCCGAGCGTGTATTGCGGTGCGAGCGGATTCATCGCGAACGCGAATGCTACACGCACCACCGATTAGAATCGCGTCGTGATCACGATTCGCAAAGCCCAATCCCGCGATCGCGAAGCTCTCGGCCGCCTCGGCGCCATGCTGATGCGGACGCACTATGAATTCGATCGCCAGCGATTCCTCGCGCCGGGCGAGGGGGCGGAAAAAGGCTACGGCTCGTTCCTGAGCAGCATGCTCGGCTCCGAGGACGCGGCGGTGTTCGTGGCGGAAGATGACGGCGCGATTCTCGGCTACGCGTTCGCATCGCTCGAACCGATGTCGTGGAAGGAACTGCGCGGCCCCGCTGGATTCATCCACGATCTCGGCGTCGATGATGAGCAGCGCAGATCGGGCATCGGCACGAAGCTAATGGAGGCAGCGATCGAGTGGCTGCGCGAGCGAGGAGCACCGCGCGTCATTCTCTGGACTGCTGCACCGAATGCCGGGGCGCAGGCGCTCTTTCATCGCCTCGGATTTCGCGACACGATGATCGAGATGACGATGGAGCTGTGATCAGAATCGCTCGAGCCACTTCGTAACGTCGTGCACCACCGTCTGAAAATCGGGAGCGACGAACAGCCGCTCCTGATAGTGCGTCGGGTCGTACGGCGTCGCGGCGATTCGCTCGACATCCCACGGCTCGAGCCCTTCCTCGGTCTCGAACCTTCCGAGCTCTCCGAATGACGAGAGCAGCCCCGCGCCGAAGACCTTCAGCCGGTCGTCTTCGCGCACGACTCCGAACTCGAGCGTGTACCAGTAGAGGCGTCCGATGCGTTCCACATCTTCAGCACTCGCGTTGACGACGGCGCGGCCGAACGCGCGGTTGAGCTGCACGAACTCGGGATGCGCGAACGTCGCCGCATGTCCGATCAGCTCGTGCACGACATCGGGCTCCGGCGTGTAGAGCGGCACGCTGTGATGGCGCATGTACTGCGTCGAGAGAAACACGCTCTCTCCGAGTTGCTCGAGGAACGCGGCCGCGGTGACGAGCCCCGCAACCGGCAGCATGCGAAATCCGGAGACCGGCTCGATGATCGCGTTGACGTCGCGCAACTGCGGGATCGCCGTGCGCGACAGCGCGACGCGCCGCGATGCCGCGAGATACGCGCTGCATGCGTACTGCTCGTGCAGCGGCTCGAGGTGCCGCCACACCTCGCGCCACACTTCATGCTCCTCGGCCGTGTACTCCGCGAGCGGCGGCAGCTCCCCCGGCACATACTCGATCGCGAGCCGCGCGATCTCGTTCCGGCGCCGCCGATAGTCCGCATCGTGAAAACCGGGATGGTCGGCGTCGAGTGCGACGAGCTGGGGTGGAGTGGTGGTGGTCACGGATGGCGGCAACGATCGAGAGGGAATCAGGATTCCGGATAAAGGGTCTTGCATTTGCTCTAGTGTTATAGTTAACTACACCACTAGAATGCACGAGTGGCAAGATACCCAGCCGATCTACCGCCAGCTCCGCGACCGCATCGTCGCGTTGATCCTCGACGGCATCCTCAAGGAAGGTGATTCCCTCCCCTCCGTCCGCACCATTGCCACCGGCTATCGCGTCAATCCGCTCACCGTTCTCAAGGGCTATCAGCAACTCGTCGACGAGCAACTGGTCGAGACGAAGCGCGGCCGCGGCATGTTCGTCAAACCCGACGCTCGCACGCTGCTGCTCACGGTGGAGCGGCAGAAGTTCCTCACCGAACAGTGGCCTCGCATCTTCGCGACCATCCAACGCCTCGGCCTCACGCTCGAGGAGCTCGTGCCTCGGCCCGCATAAACAAAGGAGAACACCATGTCCATCTTCCTCGAGATTCACATTTTCGGCGCTGTCATCGGAATGCTCTCCGGCACGCTCGCGATCCTGGTGCGCAAAGGCGGCGGCGTGCACGGCGCAGCCGGCACGGTCTTCCTCAGCGCGATGAGTGCGATGTCGCTCGCCGCGATCTACATCGCAGCGTTCCTGCGATTCGAAGCGGTCAACATCATCGCCGGCTCGCTCACGTTCTACCTCGTGATGACGGCGTGGCGTGCCGCGCGCAATCGCGCGGGCACCACGGGCGTGTTCGATTACGCCGCGCTCGCGGTGATCGCCTCGGTTGCCTCCGGCGCGTTCATCGTCGCCCCGCAACAGACGATCACGCCACTGCGCGTCGCGATGTTCATCTTCGGCACGATCGCAGCGCTCTTCGCGCTCGGCGACATCCGGATGCTCAAGCGCGGCGGCGTGACGGGACCGAAACGAATCAAACGTCATCTGCTCCGTATGGGCGTCGCGTTCCTCATCGCGTTGATGTCGTTCTATCCGACGCGAGCGCGCTTCTTCCCTCCCGCGGTGAACAAGAGCGGCGTGCTCTACCTCCCGCACATTCTGCTCATCGTGACCACGATCGTCTGGCTGGTGCGTCTGTCGCGCCAGTCACGACGCCACGCGACCGAACCAACTCTCCCCACGTTTCAACCCACGCTGACCAATGAGGTGATGTCATGACGGCGAAGACGAGCTCGCGCCTCGCGGGCATCATGTTTCTCTTCTACATCGCGACGGGAATTGGCGGAATGATCGCCTTCGCTCCCGCCGCCAGAGGCTCCAGTGCCGCCGCGAAGCTTGCCAGCATTGCCGCGCACGAGTCGCTCGTGTGATTCGAAGCCGTCTATGCCTTCGTGATGATTCTCAATCCGATCATCCTCGGCATCGCGCTGTATGCGCTCACGCGCGAGACCGATCCGGAGATCGCGCTCATGGCGCTTCTCTTCCGTACTGGTGAAGGGTTCGTCGTTGCAATCAACGCGGTGCTCAAGCGCGCGCTGCTCGCGATCTCGACGCTGCCACTCGGCGATTCGCTATTCCCAGCCGCAGTGTTTGGAGCCGAGGGGTTGACGGTGTTGTTCGGTGCGACGTTGTTTGCAATCGGCAGCACCCTCTTCGCGTGGCTGTTCGTCCGCGCACGCACGATTCCACTCTGGCTCGCGTGGCTCGGCGTCGCGAGCTCCGTTCTGCTCGTCGCCTGTCTGCCGCTGCAGATGGCGGGCGCGCTCAAGGGGACGATCACGATGGTGATTTGGATCCCCGCAGCGATCTACGAAGTGACGATCGCAGTCTGGTTACTCGTCAAACCGATTTCGGAGGAAGCATGGACACCTACGGCTTGAACAGCCGCCGGATCAGCGTTCGATCGCCGTCGGGATACTCATAGAGATCGAATCGCTCCTCCGGATGCTTGCGCACCCACTTGTTCTTGTACATGTCCCGATCGGCCGCGTTGACGAGTTGTGCGACCGTCGGCTTTTGCAACAGTAATGACGAGGCGAAGCCCGCCGATGCTCCGACATGGAACGTCGTTCCATAGGTCCATTGCAAACCGGCGATCGCCGTGGCCAGGCGCTCGGCGATCTTCGACACAGTGAGCACGTCGAGGTGCGGTATCGCGACGACGAATTCGTCGCCGCCGAACCGCGCGACGATGTCGTCTGCTCTCGTGTTGCTCTGCAACACGAGAGCGACATCCTTCAACACTTGATCGCCGGCGAGGTGCCCATAGGTGTCGTTCACCTGCTTGAAGCCATCGAGATCGAGCAGCACGACGTTGACGAGAGCTCCCTCCGCCAGCATCCGCTCGCATTCGGAGATGAAGAAGCGGCGATTGAACACGCTCGTCAGATCGTCGCGGGTGGCGAGTCCGTAGAGATCGCGCATCGCGGCGGTCATCGTCCGTTGCCGCATTGCCACGCGCTTGGCTGCGACGAGCTTCGCCACGATCTCGGGCTCGGATGATGCCTTCGTCAGGAAATCGTCGAAGCCGGCATCGAGCGCCTTCAATTTCGTATCGATATCTTCGTGCCCCGTCAGCATGATCGCGTAGATCGATTTCAATCCTTCATCGGCGCGGATGCGCGCGATCGTTTCCACGCCCGTGAGGCGCGGCATCTCATAGTCGATGATCGCGATGTCGAATGGCGCAAGCGCGAGGCGCTGCAGCGCCGTCTCTCCATCGGGCGCCGCATCCACCCAGAATCCGAGGCGGCGGGTGAGAGCGGAGACGTAGGCAGAGTCCGTCGGATCGTCGTCGACGATCAAGAGGCGCAGCGGTTGTCCTGTCGTCTGACCGCCCGCGTGCCGGCGGTCACGAGGTTCGTGCGAATCCATCAGTTCGCGCTCTGGCCAACATCAAGCGACGCCTCGGCAATGAGGCGGTTCACGTCGAATGGTTTCTCGATGAAGCGTTCCACGGGCGGACACACTCGGCTCAATGCTTCCGATCCGAATGCAGTCATGACGAACACCCGAGGAAGAAGTTCCGGGTGATGTTCGACGAGATAGTGAACGACACCGAAGCCGTCGATGCGCGGCATCATGAGATCGAGAGCGATGACGTCGTAGTCGTGCTGCAGAAGCATCTCGATCGCCTCGGCGCCGTCGCACACGGCATCGACCGCGAGTCCATGGCGGGAGAGGATTCGCGTGATCAGGATTCGGATGGCGGCATCGTCATCGACGATGAGCGCTCGGCGAACGCGGCTCACCACGGCACCCGTTTGGATACACGTTTCCCCGTACGCCGGAAAAAATTGCGAGAAGACATGGGGGCTCAGGCTTTTTCTGACCGGTTCAAACCGGACGGGTACAGCGCACGTGTCCGGTTCGGCGAGATCATGGTCATGGACAAGCAACGTTGACGCCAAGTCGGATTCACCGAGTCCGTCGTAGCGAAAAGCTGCAAATAATGCGACCATGCTCCATTCCTTTTCCGGGAGTCCCCCACACAAATGAAAAGTGCGTTCGCTATTGCTTTCCTTACGCCGGCCCTTGTTGTGCCCCTGTTTGCAGAAATCCCGCAGTGCAAAGGCGTTTCGCTGACCGCGGCGGAACGCAAGGTCGTCGCATCGTCGAAAACCGACCCGGCCAAGGAAAGTACAGGGAAAGAAACTCCGCGGCGGATCGCCTGCGAGAGTGCGATGTGGAAGGCCCGGCATCTCGAACATGCGGCACCCGCGACAAATGCTCGCACCGGGTTGCTGGTTCCACCCGCTCCTGACTTCGGTACAGTAGACGCGGATGCGCCCAACGATGTCCGCGGCGTGCGCCCGATCCTCTCGCCACCGCTGCGGCACGTTCATCCGATTCCGCCGCCCAGGCGTGGCGACAACGAGGATCGTGCCGAGCCGCCGCGTCCCGCGCCGCTGGCCGATGGTGGTCCCGACCTGTCGCTGCATCAGCTCGCGCCTGGTCCTGTACCCTCCGCCCCGACCTCGACGGGCCTCAGCTTTGATGGTGTCGGTGTCGGCCTCGGTGGCTTTCAGCCGAGCAGCAACCCGCCCGACGTGAATGGCCGCGTCGGTGCCACGCAATACGTTCAGTGGAACAACACGAGCTTTGCTGTCTTCAACAAGGCAACAGGCGCGTTGCTCTATGGTCCTGCCGCCGGCAACACGCTCTTTCAATCACTCGGCGGAGCCTGTGCCACACACAATGACGGTGATCCCGTCGTCAGCTACGACATCCTGGCAGGCCGTTGGGTTTTGTCGCAGTTTGTCGTCGGCGCCAGTCCCAACTACTCACACCAGTGTTTCGCGGTGTCGCTGACCGGCGACGCAACAGGCGCGTATTACCTCTACGACTTCGTGACCGATGCCACGGCGTTCGTGGATTATCCCCACGTGGGCGTGTGGCCCGATGGCTACTACATGTCGACACACGTCTTCAATGCGTCGACCAGCGCGCAGACCGCGAGCCGTGTCTACGTCTTCGAACGTACGTCGATGATCAACGGCCAGACCGCGCGCATGCAGAGCGTCAACCTTCCGAAAGACGGATCGCAGTTTCAATATGGTTTTCTCCCTGCCGATCTGGACAGCATCACGCCCCCACCAGCCGGTGCGCAGGAGTACATCATCGGACCGAACGCTCAGTTCACGAACCGCACGAATCTGTGGCGGCTTGCCGTGACCTGGGGTGTAACTCCGACGATCACGCTCAGCTCGGAAACCACGAACACAACGGTCGGCCTGGGGAATGCGCCGTGCGTGAGCAACACCTCCGGACAAAAAAACCGCGACTGTGTTCCACAGCTCGGTCCAGGCGGCGGAGCGAACATTCCGACCGACGATCTCGACAACATCAGCCGCCACTACCTGCATCGCCTTGCGTACATGAATCATGGCGGGACCGAGTCCATCCTCGCGACTGGTGTGACGGTAGGTGCGGCGACCACACCCGCCCATGGTGCGATCAAATGGATGGAGTGGCGCGGTGCGACTGGAAGCAATCCGCCGACGCTGTTCCAGTCCGGCACCTATGATCCGACTTCGACGCAGTCCGACTATCGGTGGATGCCATCGATCGCCATGGACACATCCGGAAACATCGCGATCGGTTATTCGAAATCGAGTAACACGACGAGACCCAGCATTTGGATCACGGGCCGCCTCTCGGGCGATACCACCGGAACGATGGGTGCCGAGACGTTGCTGCAGGCTGGCGGCGGCGTCCAGACCGCCGGTGCGGGCAACCGTTGGGGCGACTACACGTCGATGACGCTCGACCCGATCGACCAAT